>CAYNUG010000026.1:0-22515 GCA_964400545.1 uncultured Clostridia bacterium
ACTCGAAGGCCACCACAAGCCAGAACTGAGCCGGGAATTTTTTAAAGAATCCGATCTTTTTTTCAGTCATATATCATCCTATCGGTGAATACTATCAATAGAGTATTCAGAAAGCAAGGGTTTTGCTATGAATCGCCGTGAAGATCTTTCTTGCCATAGGAAACTATGAACTTTTGAAGTTTAAAGAATAAGTAATAAAAAATCGGTAGTATAAGAAGGATCAGTAGTGCTGAAGTGGTCAGTCCTCCTACGGTACATAGTGCAAGTGATGACCATATATCTGATTTTCCACTACCTGACTCTTTGAAAATAATCAGAGGAAGCATACCGAGAACAGTTGTTATTGTTGTCATAAAAATAGGCCTGATCCTCTCTTTTGTTGCGATAACGATTGATTCAATAATTTTTCCTGAGATATTTAAATGTCTGTTGATATTATCAATTAAAAGAATGGCATTATTCACAACAATACCTGATAGAAGTATAACTCCAATATATGCGGTAGAATCGAAAGAATAGTCTAAGAATACAAAAGCAATAAATACACCGATCAGCGCCAAGGGTATTGCTAGCATAATAAGTAAAGGCTGAAGGAAATTTTCATACAACATACCGAGTATCAGATAAATAAGGAACATAGAAAGAATGATCGCATAGTTCAATTGATCTTCTTCTTCGGCTGTAAGCCGGAAACTTCTTTCCTTAAGACTTTTAGTAAAGCCAACAGGAACCTCGAGGTTGTTATATAACGTTCTGTGAAATCTGTCTGCAGCTTTATTTGATCCCAGGTAGTCCCATTGTATCATTGCCTCATACTGTTGATTTTCCCTCGTTATTCCACCTTTTTGAGTAGTAAAATCAACATCAACCACGTCACGGATCCGGAATGGAATGCTCAAAGGAGAAGTTTGATGAAGATTGAGGATATCATCAAGTTCGATATCCTTTACCCCTGCAACTTTAATCTCAATAGACATTTCCTTTTCATCAAATTTTAATTTTTGAGTATTTGTACTTTCACGAAGGGTGGAATAGAGTAATGCCAGAATATAGCTGGGTTCAAGTTTATATGTTTTTAATTTATCTCTGTTGAGCTTAAGAGAAAAGAACTTTTCTTTTCCACCCCACCAAAACTTCATGTCTGTTTGTACTTCCGCTTCTTTGATCCTTTTGTGTGCCAGTAATTCCTTTTTTACCTTATTGCAATATTCTATTAGTTTCTCGAAACTATATCCTTTAATATGGATCTCCCAGGGCAGGTTTGATCCTGTCGATGGATCATAAAAGTATGGATCCTGATCAAATCCCATAACCCTTACACCTATACCGGCAAGATTTGTAGCGATTGAAACCAACTCCTGTTTTAATTGTACAGGGATCGCTGTATTTTCAACTTCAGGAGGGAAAGTAACTATCATGGTCGCACCACGGGAATATATTGTTGTATTTATCTCTTTTTTATATGGTTTGTTTAGTGCAAGTTGTTCAAATTTAGCAATTGCATCCTGTATCTCTTTGAATTCTGCTCCGGAAGGAAATCTAAGCCAAACCATGATCTCCTCCTGCGAGTACCAGGAGAAAAATGATCCGAATGAAACTTCTTTTTTAAATGTAATAAATGAAAATACAAGTGTAAGAATGACCGGAATTATAATGATTATCGGATATTTGAGTATAAACGGGAAGAATCGTCCTTTCGAAATAGATTTTTTCTTTTTATTTATCTTTATATCAAGTCTTGCACTCAATGAAGGTATCAGAACAAATGAAACAACTATTGATGAAATGAGTGATATGGCTATTATATAAGCAAGGGGGAGGTAGTATACTTTCAGTCTTTCCTTGAATAAAATTGCAAATGAAAAGAATACGATTATAGTTGTGAATGTTGAAGAAATGACCGGTAGAATAACAGCTCTTGCACCATCGATCGAAGCCTGTCTCTTATTAAACCCTTTCTCCCTGAATCGCAATATTGAATCAAAAACCACAACTGCATTATCTACAAATAAACCGAAACCGAGAGCAAGGCCGGATAGAGTAAGAAGATTAAGAGATATTCCGGTAAGGTGAATTACGATCAAGGTTGCAAATACAGAGAAGAATACTGAAGAAAAGATCAAAAGTGAAGCTTTTAGATCTTTAACAATTAAGATAAGAATAACAAAAATAATTATGAGGATAAGAAATGCAATTTTTGATAACTTGAAAAGTTCTCTTCTAAGTACTTTGCTATCATCACTCTGAATAATGAATTCAACTTCTCCTTTAAGACGGTTAGCGATCTCCTTCAGTTTAATTCTGACCCTTTTTGCAACATCAAGATGGCTGTACGAAGATTCCTTGAATATTTCAAAAACAAGAAATGATTTACCCTGGAATTTTTTTTCATACCTGAGTTCTTCAAATCCCAGATTCACATCGGCAAGATCCTTCAGATAGAGTTTTTTTGCTCCGAAATTTTTGATATAAATATTTTGAAGATCTTGAATTTTTTCAGGAGATTCTGTAAGTGAAAGGGATATTTCTCCCGATTCTTTTTTAAATGAGATCGATTGATTAGTATAAAAAAATTGATTTATTCGGTTCTGAATGTCAAAGATCGAAACGTTGAACTTAATTAGCTTCGTCATATTGGTTCTGATCTGGATCTGAGGATCAACTCCTCCCTGAAGATTTACTTCTTTTACGCCTGGTATTGCTCTAAGGTGTGGATGAATATCTTTTTCAGCGATCTTTTTCAGTTTGTAAATATTGGAATTATTTCCGTAAACACCTATATTAAATAGTGGTTTTTGTTCAAAATCTTCAGGGATCCTTTCAGAAATATTTGGGGGAAGGACCGATTTCGGCAATTCATTTTGTAGTCTGTTCAGTCGCTCTCTTAGAACTAGATGGGCAAAATTCATTTTTATGTTACGATTGAACTCAACTTCCAGGGTCCCCTGATCAAGTGTTGCCCTTGAATTGATCTTTGAAATACCTTTTACTTCCTTCATGATCTCAGATTCTGCTGGGATCAGTACTTTCTGCAGGATCATATCAGGAGATGCACCTCTCCAATTATAAATAATGTTGAGAGAAGGGTGTCCCTGCTCAGGATCAGGAACAAGGCTTATGGTCATATTATTGAAAGAATAAATACCAAGAAGCATTATTATCGAAAAGAAGATCACGGCAAGAACAGGCCGGTCAATTATTTTACTGATCATTCAAACTCCGGATTTTGCAGATCTTTTTTCTTTGAAGTTCTCAAGCATTTCATAGAAAACAGGGATAAGTATAAGAGTGAGAATTGTCGTGAAAAGAAGGCCGCCTATTATTACCATGGCTAAAGGTTGTTGTAGTTCAGACCCGGAACGGCTGATTATCCCCATTGGAATTACTCCGAAAATAGTTGTTAATGTTGTCATTAAAATAGGGCTGAGTCTTACTTTGGAAGCAGTCATTATAGATTCTCTTACTCCTATTCCCTTGCGGCGAAGCATATTGGCATATTCGATTTTAACAATTGCGTCATTAACACCTATTCCTATCAGGACCATTATTCCTATACCTGAGATGATGTTTAAAGAGTTACCGGTTATAAGAAGAAAAAGAAAAGCTCCGACAAGTCCCATCGGTACTGTAAACATGATGATAAGAGGTTGAACCATATCCTCAAATTTTCCTGCCATTATCATATATACTAAAATTATTGCCAGCCATATCGCCTGATTAAGGGAATCGAATGCTTTTTTTCTTTCTTCTTCCTGCCCTGAATATGAATATCTTGTATTCATCGGCATATCAATACCCGCAAGTTTTGAATCTGTTTTTTTTATAACTTCATTAAGCGGGACTCCTTTTACGTTTCCAGATATAAGAAAATACCTCATTTGAAGTTCTCTGGAGATCATTTTTATTGATGGGCGTTCTTTGATATTAATAAGGTCTTTTACATAGTATACTTTTTCATTGATTGGAAATCTCAATTTTAAAAGTCGTTCGATTTCCATGATGCCTTTAACCGGAACCCGGACAAAGATATCATAATTCTTCTGCACTTTTTTAAGTGTTCCGCCATCTCCTCCCTTAACAGCCTGGTTAAGAAATACTGAGATCTGAGATTTGGTAATATTAAGTTCATCGAGGAGATCCTGCTTAAAAGATATCTCATAGACCGGTTTCCCGGGGGATGTAGTATCTTTAAGATCATTTATGCCTTGTATATTTTTTATCCTTTCAATGATTCTGGAAACGGCCTCTTTTCCTTTTTCTATATCTTCATAAAATACTTTGATCTGAAAATTTTCACCGGAAGTTGATAAGTATTTTGAGAGCGTGTTCTTTTCTAAAAATAGTGAATAATCAAGAAGGTCAGAATTTTTCAATATATCTCTTGTTTTGTCCATAACGGAAGATCTTATTTTATTTGACCTGCATTTAACAACGATGTGAATGCTGTTAACGGATATATTTTCACTTCTGGCCGCTTCTTTGGAGACAGAACCTGTTTCTGAATAAACAAAATTTACTCCCTCAGTTTTAAGTATATTTTTTTCAATATGCTCAGCAATACTATTTGTTTCAGTAAATCCATATGATGGGATGGTATTTGCATTTATTTCAAATTTTGCGGTATCTGGAGTTGGAAGAAGCTCTTTGTGAAGAAAAGTGAAAGATAAGAAGATCAAAAGGAGAATAACAAGAACGAGAATCCCTGCCATGGATTTTTTATTAAGAAATTTTTCAAGAAGTTCATGGTAAATTCTATCAAATGAATTGTATGACCTGTTAAATAGATGATAAAGAGGAGTAAGAATTGTATTCAGCAGTAATCCAAAATATTTTAATATAGTTCTAAAGAAAATAAAAATTCCTCCAAAAATATAAATCAATATATATCCAATGATCCGAAAAGGGATAAGCACTATTGTATTTATGATCTTTAGCACTTTCTGAAACCATGAGTTCCCGGAAGTATGCTGAGAATCGTCTTTATAATCCATACCACTGGTGGATTTGAAAGCTGATAGAGCAGGTAGAAGTGTTATTGCTACAAAAAGAGAAGAGAGAAGTGAAAAAGAGACAGTTAGAGCCTGATCTCTGAAAAGTTTTCCGGTAATTCCATAAAGATAAATTACGGGAAGAAATATTGATATGGTTGTAAACGTGGAAGCTGTTATCGCACCACTTACTTCTTTTGTTCCCTTAATTACTGACGTGATGAGTTTTTCATTTTTTCTGTGTCTGAATATAGATTCAAGGACAATTATGGAATTATCGACAAACATTCCGACTCCGAGAACAAGTCCACCCAGAGACATAATATTGACATTTACTTTAAAGGCAAACATAAGAACAAATGTCGATATGATAGAAATTGGAATAACAACCGAAACCAGCAAAGGGTCACGAAAATTCTGAAGAAATAATAAAAGGATGAAGAATGCCAGAAAACCACCTATGTACAGTGATGAGCTAAGTGAGCTGATTGATGAAATGATCAGGTCCGCCTCCATCTGGATAACTGTGAAAGTTACTTCGTTGTTGAATTCCTTTTCCAGAGATTTAAATGTTTCTACTGTTTTTTTTGTGGCTTCTACTGTATTACTGCCCGATTCTCTATAGATCAGAAGGGAAATGGAATCGCTGCTCTTCTCATCACTCTTCATATCAGATTTAATAAACTTTATATTTCCCTGTTTAACTTTATTTTTATAGAATGCTTTCCCTATATCATGGATGGTAACACTTCTATCCTTAAGGTTCTTTACAACAATGTGATCTATATCTTCGGGGGATTTGATCTCCCCCTCGATCTTAAGTGTATATCTGAATTTATCTTTTTTAACTGTTCCACCGGGAGAGAATTCATTACTGTTCCTGATGGCAGTAGCAACTTCACTTAAGGAAATATTAAGACTTGAAGCTCTTTCCGGATCAATTTCTACAGATATTTCCTCTTCATCACCACCTCTTATCTCTACCCGTGATACTCCCTCCAATTGTTCAAGTCTTGGTTTTATAATAAATTCTGCAGTTTCTTTTTGATTTTTTAATGTTCTTGAATTGCTTTTAATTATCGCTGTAATGATCGGTGCAGAAGAAGGGTCCCATTCAAGAATGACCGGTGCAGTGTGATCTGTCGGAAGTCTGCTCCTTACTTCCTCCACTTTTTCTTTAGTGTGAAGAAGAGCAAAGTCCATATCTGTTCCCCAATGAAATTCGAGGGAAATGATAGAAAGTCCGTCCTTTGAGATTGAGTTTATTTTCTTTACACCTGAAATAGATGACAAGGGTCCTTCGAGTTCAGATGTAATAAATCTTTCGATCTCTTCGGGGCCGAGTCCGGGATAATCAGTAACGACAGAAATTTTAGGGTAACTAAGATCAGGAAGGAGATTGATGGATAGCTTTGATACCGATATAAAACCCAGAAGGATTATTCCTATATAGAACATAATTGTTCCAATAGGCCTTTTAACTGACAGGTCTATTAAGCTCATTTTATTATCTTTATCCGGGATTGGTGAGCCAGTGTGGAATGACCCTCAATAACAACAAGATCTCCAGGTTTCACTTCTGAATGAAATTTTTTAATGATCTGCTCTTCATCATTTTTTGGTCCAAGATCGACATATACCCAGTTTACTGTTTTTCCGTTAACGACAAAAATAAGAGGACGTTCTTGTCTGACTATTATTGATTCAACCGGAACTTTAATTACATCCTTAAATACAATGTATTCAACATCTATCTCTGCATGCATTCCGGGAAGTATGAGATTTTCGTCATTATTTACTTTAATATATAATGTGATAGTTTTGTTTGATTGATCTACTTCCGGGCTGATAGCATCAATCCTACCACTGAAAAATCTTTTATTATATGCATCAAATTTAACCCTTACTTTGGTTCCTATCTTCAGGTTTTTCAGCTCAGATTCCAGAGCAAATCCTTCAAGGTAGACTGATTTAAGATTTACAACCTTAAGCATTTCTTGGCTGTTACTGATTATTTCACCTTTGCTTATCTTAAGGTCTGAGATCCGGCCTTGAAAGGGGCTGTAAATACAAGTTTTTTTCAAGTTGAACTCAGCTTGCTTAACAGCAATTTTTGCTTCTGCTAATCCATCCTGAACTTTTCTGATGTTGATCCGCCAGTTGCCGGATGAAACCATTATCTTATCATATTCATCACTGATCTTATCAAATTCAATTTCTGAAATTTTATGATTTTTGAAATTTTCAATTGCAGCCAGATATTTTTTTTTTATTAAACTTACTTTCTTATTATCAGAATTTCCGGATTCTACAGGATTAAAATCATCTCCGGAATTTATCAGGTATTCTGCCAGACACTTCAGTTTATTTGTTTTGGCTTTTTCCAGATTTAGTTTTTCTTCGGTGTCTTCAATTTTGACAAGAAGTTGACCTTTCCTGACCCAATCGCCGATCTGTACCTTGATGGATTCCACTTTGCCTGACACTTCGGATCTGATGACAGTTTTCTCTCTAACCTGAGCTGTTGCGGATACTCTTAATCTTAGAGGGAGTTCACCTTTTTTTATTACTGCTACTTTAACAGGCATAGATGATGTACGTGCAGGTTCTTTAGTTGCTGTTTCCTCATCAGTTTTAATAATTTCTGTTTCACTATTCTTATCAGGACCAAAAAACAGCTTATTTATGCCGAAGATAATTGCAGCCAACAGTATAACAAAAGAAATGATCTTAATAACTTTATTCATAAAAACTCCTAAAAAATATATTATGATTATTATACGATAACAAATTAATAATGTTTATTTTCTGAAAAACGAAACAGGATAAAAAAACTAACGGTATCTATTTATTCAAACTCGGAAATGAGCTTTACTCCTTCCTTTTTCATTTGGTGTCGCGAAAGACCCACATTTCCGTCAGAACTTAGGAGAACACCCATTGCTCCTTTCCCTGGCACCACGCACATATGGATGAATATGTACATATCAGTATGAGTTTCAACAAAATTACAGGTTCCTATACCCATTTTTTCACTAATTGATTTTGCTGAAGAATAGAGTTCAATTGCAAGACTTCCAACCTCTTGAAATTTGAAGTTCTTTCTGTCAAGATGAGCTAATACATCTCCACTATTGTTATAAATCCCAGCTGCTAGGAAGCCTGTAATAGAAGAAAGATTCTCCAATGATTCATTAAATATTTGAGCAGTATTAGACGGCATGTTCTCTCCTTTTTCATTAAACCGGGAATGCCTGAAGAACTGAGATCAAAATCATTGCTATTATCGAAATTATTAGTAAGATCCTCTAAATCAATCTCAGAATCATCTTCCATTTTTCCCCTTAATAGTATAATAACTATAAAAAAAAAAAAATCAACAAAAAATTAAAAATATAACTTTATATTGAATAAAGTTTCTTTATTGAAAAGAACAGGATTAATAATTATTTTTCAAATTTTTTCTCGGCTTTTCTTAGAAGTGATGAATATTCCATGTCAATTTTCTTTTTTAGATTGAGGAGTTCTTTTCCTCCCGAGTTGCTGTTTGAGGATCCAGAATTACCTGATTCAAGGTTGTTGGCTCGAGTCTCAAGTCTGGATAGCTTATCAAGTTCATATTGGGGTGCCTGAACATCTGTATACGTTTTTCTGAGATATCTTTTAAAGCTTCTTACAGCTCTTTTAGCATCTCTGATGGCTTTTTCATTCTTTTTGGAAGATGCATTATTTTTTTTTAATTCAGATTGATATTTTTTGTATTTGGCTTTATATCCATATTTATTCTCAAGTTCTACTCTTGCTTTCCCTGCAGCAATCTTTTTGTTTGAGGAACTGCCTTCCATGTGGTAGAGGACACTGGCCTCAAGATAATTAATTGCGGCTGAATCATGGTACTTTCTATCTGATCTGGATTTTTTAGAATAGATATCACCAATATATTTTGGAAAAACTCCTTTAGCTTCTTTTTCATAAAGTGTTTTAAAAACAGAAAGGGCCGTATCATACCTTTTTGCTTTAAATAGTGAATAGGCATAGATTTTCTTTATTTCACTTTTATTCTTATCTGAAGTTCCAAGAGAGTTGTAATAACTGATCGCCTGTTTGTATTCCTCGTCACTATAGTATGTTTTTATTTTTTGTTCAGGAGACATTTTTCTCGGAGGCGGTCCTGAAAGAGATTTTTTTAATTTTTTTGCAGTTGAGATAAGATTATTATCGCTTATTTGATTCCCAAGACTTATTGCTTTTCCAACATATTTGAGAGCTTTATCTTTATTAAAACCGGAAAAGCTTTTTACTCCATATGCATTGGCAAGAATAAGATTCAGTCTTGCTTCTTCTCCCGTGCCGATGTTACCCAGTTTAAAAGTATGTTCTCCTGTTTTTATTGCACTCGAATATTGTTTGTTTTCGAAATAATTTAAGGCAAGTTGATAATATGCCAATTTTACAAACTTATTTGAAGTATCGGTATAGTTCTTAATATATTCTTTAAATGCTGCAATTCTAGCAGATGCTGTTTTGTTTTCAAAAAGTGCTTTTGTATAATCCATGCCTGCATTTTTATAGTCCTGAGAATACGATAAAGTCGTTAACACAAGTGCTATAAAAAGTAATAAAATCAATTTTTTCATTCTCATCTCCTTAAAGGTTTGCAAAATTTTACATTAAAACTAGATGTTTTTCAAGTTTATTATAATTTTGATGTTTTATCATCAAAATAAAGCATTGCACATAGGTAATACGTATAACTGACTTGCTTTGAACTTATTTTGTTCAAAAAAATATAACTATAATGGCTTTCTTGACTTTGAACAGGTTTAAAACTATAATTTTTCAATGTTAGAATCTTTTAAGGGAATCGTAGTTCCGGGAACTCCCGAGTATGATCTGCTTGAGAAACTGGAAACAGGCAAATTACCTTCTCATATAGCTGTTATTATGGATGGTAATGGAAGATGGGCGAAATCACGAGGATTATCAAGAATAGAAGGGCATAAGGAAGGAGCGGAGTCTGCAAGGAAGGTAACTGAGTTTTGTGTGAGACTTGGTATAGCTCACTTAACGCTTTTTGCATTTTCAAGTGAAAATTGGAGCAGGCCTGTCCTTGAAGTAAATACTCTTATGGAAATGCTGCACAAAAATCTATTGACTCAGAAAGAATTGTTGATCAAGAATAATATACGATTTTCAGTAATCGGGAAAACCGGAAAGCTTCCAAAAAAATTAAGAACAAGTATCTCTGACACTATTGAGCTTTCTAAAGCACATACCGGGATGACGCTTAACCTTGCGCTTAATTACGGAGGAAGAGACGAGATAATAGATGCAGTGAAAAGAATAATTAAAGAAGGGATTAGCGCTGAAAAAATAAATGAAAAGAATTTTAGAAAATTTCTGTATAATTCAGATCTTCCCGATCCTGATTTGATGATCAGAACATCAGGAGAATCAAGAATTTCCAATTTCCTTCTATATCAGTTAGCATATTCAGAATTGTTTTTTACAGATATATTATGGCCTGACTTCAGATTGAAGGAATTTCTCAGGGCATTGATAAATTTTCAAAATAGGGACAGGAGGTTTGGCAAAGTATGAAAGAATTTATAGTAAGAACAGCCACGGCATTACTTCTTGCATCTGTTACTTATGCAGGGATAGTTTACTTACCGGATGTTTATTTCTCAATATTTGTGTTCATTGTAATTTCGATCAGTGTCTATGAATTCTTTAAACTGGCAAAGCCGGAATCCGGTTCACTGATCTTAGTATTCTTGAACGGATTGCTGATAGCATTATTTTTTACATTCGGATTCCCTAAACTATTATTGGTCTTTTTTATAAATCTCTTTTCTTTCGGATTGTATTTTTTGATCACTATTAATAATGATAAGCTTCTTCGATCATTTGTCAGAGATTTTGGTATACACATTCTCTCTGTTTTTTACCTTTTTTTTCCGCTATATTTTTTATTTCGTCTGAGAGAGTTAGGTCCCAATGTTTTACTTTTCCTTATATTTGTAATTGCAATAGGAGATTCCGGAGCTTATTTTATAGGAAGAGCAATAGGAAAGCATAAAATTTACCCTATAGCTTCACCGAATAAATCATTAGAGGGTATAATAGCTGCTTTTATTACTGCCGGATTATCGGGATGGCTGTCCATAAAGATCTTTCCGATAGAGATAAATATTATTACTGCAGTTTTAACCGGGGCTATTATCGGGTTGATCTCCCAATTGTCAGATCCTGTCGAATCTTTATTTAAAAGATCTGCCGGGAAAAAAGATTCAGGATCAATACTGCCGGGACATGGAGGTTTTCTGGATAGAATAGACAGTTACATTTTTTGTGCTCCGTCATTGTATTTTTTAGTATTGTATTTTTGGAAAATTGCATGATATCGAGACAGGATCAGAATTGAATAGAAAGATTGCTTTATTAGGATCAACAGGATCGATAGGGACGAATACTCTTGACATAATAAGAAAAAATCCGGATAAGTTTAGTATCGTCAGCCTTGCCTGTGGCAATAATCTGGAGATGATCAGATCGCAGATCAGAGAGTTCCATCCGGCTGTGGCAAGTATAAGTTCCAAGAAGGATCGGGACATTTTAGTAACAGAATTCCCTGAAACAAAGATATATTCCGGAAGTGAGGGGCTAATGGAAGTTGCAATGGCCAATGGAGTTGACACTGTGGTGACTGCAACTTCAGGTTCACATTCGATTAACGCTACTCTGGAGGCAATTAAGGAGGGGCATCGGATATGCCTTGCAAATAAAGAAACTCTGGTTGTTGCCGGAGAACTCGTTAATAAATATCTTTCGGATTTCGGATCAGAGATAATTCCTATTGACAGCGAACAGAGTGCAATTTTTCAGTGTATATCTGAAAATAGCAGAAAATATCTTAAGAAGGTCATTCTAACTGCTTCTGGTGGTCCCTTCTTCAAACTTGATGTTGAGGATTTTGAAAATATTAAGATTAAGGATGCACTAAATCATCCTGTCTGGTCAATGGGTGAAAAGATCACGATCGATTCTTCCACTTTGATGAATAAAGCACTGGAAATAATAGAAGCATTCTATCTGTTTGAACTGAATGAGGACCAGATAGATCTTCTTATTCATCCTCAAAGTATAATTCATTCAATGGTCGAGTTCGTGGATAACTCGGTTTTATCTCAGATGGGTATTCCAGACATGAAGATCCCAATTCAGTATTCATTAAGTTATCCCGATCGTTTTGAGAGTAATACAGAAAAACTTGAACTTGATAAAATTAGCAAATTGGAATTTTTTAAAGCAGACAAAGAAAAATTCCCGTCAATAAAAATGGCATTTGAAGTATTGAATGAAAAAAACAATTCAGGACTTATCCTGAATGCGTCAAATGAGGTTGCAGTTGAAAGTTTTATGAGTGGGGAAATTCAATTTACCGGAATTTTTCATGTTGTTCGTAATATGCTTGATTCATGTGATATAATTCCTATCCAATCAGCCGATGAAATTTTTATCATGATCGAAGATGTAAAAAGAAATACTCGGGAATTCATTAAAGAGAATAGAAATAAATGGAGTAGAAAATGAGTTTTATCAGTACAATTCTGGTTTTTTCAGTTGTTCTTGGCATTGTGGTCGTGGTACATGAATTTGGTCATTTTTTTGCTGCAAGATTAATGGGTGTTCGGGTTGAAACCTTTTCCTTTGGATTTGGGAAGAAAATTTTTGGCAAAAAAATCGGTGATACAGATTTCAGGGTTAGCTATTTTCCTCTCGGAGGGTATGTGAAAATGGCCGGCGAAGATGAATATGATCCTGAAAATATGAAACCTGATGAATTTCAATCTAAGAATCGTGCACAGAAAATATTTATTTTATTAATGGGCCCTTTGATGAATATAATTCTTGCATTGATAATTTTTACAATAATCAATATAGCAGGTGTAGAGAGTGAAAAATATAAATCTGAACAGCCTGTAATTGGACTGATCGCAGAAGGATCACCTGCAATTAAAGCCGGAATTAAGGTTGGAGATAGAATTCTCTCGATAAATGGCAGAAAAATAAACAACTGGAAGGATTTGGAACTTGAAGTAGGGTCAAATCCGGATAGTATTATTAATATTATTTATGAGAGGGACGGGAAAAGTTTTACTACTGAATTAATGGTAAACAGTAATAACAAATATAATATTGGAGATGCAGGCATGTATTGGAAATACAGGGTCCTGGTTGCTTCAGTTAAAGTTGATTCTCCTGCATCAAAAGCCGGTGTACTTCCAAAAGATATAATTTTTTCTGTGAACGGTATTGATATAACACCTTTTAATTTAACAGAGATCATTTCTGCACATCCAGGTGAAAAGCTTGTCTTTCGAATAAAAAGAGGTGAGATATTTATTGAAAAAGAAATAACACCTCGAAAAGTAAATGGAAGAATAGAGATCGGAGTAGGTCTGCTTCAATATTCTCCTCTGATAAAGGTGAAATATGGTGTTCTTAATGCAGTAAAAAAAAGCTTTAACGATGTCGTTAAGCTTATCGGACTTGTCTTTGATGCATTCAGAAAAATGATCATCGGAAAACTTTCGGCAAAAAATCTATCCGGTCCTATTGAGATAGCCAAATTTTCAAAGCGTGCATTTGACAGTGGTCTTTCAGAATTTTTTATGTTGATAGCTTTTATTTCTCTTCAATTGGGAATTGTAAATCTATTTCCGATACCTGCACTTGATGGGGGTCATCTTATGATATATTCCATTGAATCTCTAATAAGGCGTGATTTCAGTATGAAAGTTAAAACTGCTCTTATCAATGCTGGATTTATTATCCTGATCATGTTGATGATATTTGTAATATTTAATGATATTGCAAAGAATCTCCCGAATGGATGGAGCTCTTTTTTGCCTTTTTAATAGATATATAGGAATACAAAAGCCAGGATTGTAGTGATGAAGAAAAAGATCAGTTTATTTTCTATTGTAATAATAATAGTATTTGTTGGCAATTGTATAAATTTGAAAATTGATATTCCTGAAGATCCGGGGTGGGGAATAGACTTCTTTTTTGTATCAAATGAACTTGATCCTGACAAAAACTTTATAAACCCGGAGATGAAAACAATATATTCAACGGATAATCATATCTATTCTGTGGCAAAGATCCTCAATATAGACGAAACTGTTAAGATCAGATGGGTATGGTACGGTCCGGATAATGAAGTTGTAAAAAGATCTGTCGAAACCATAGTAAATAAAAATGCCGGTTTTCTGGAATATTTTATTGTGTGGGACTCAATGGGAAGAAAATATTTCGAGAAAAAAAAGGGGAAATGGGTTGTGGCAATTCTTGTGAATGGAAAGTTCTTTTCAAAAAAAGATTTTCAGATCAACTAAATATATTATGGTTTTTCAAGTTGCCTATTAAAAGGCAATATGTTATTAAAATCACATGTCTTCGATCAATTTTGGAACAGATGGTTGGTATGCAGAGATGGGTGGAGAATTTACATTTAACAATGTCAGGATCTTTACTGAAGCATATTCTGATTATTTAAAATCAAAGTACAAAGATGACATTAAGATAGTTGTAAATTTTGACACAAGGTTCCTATCTTCAAAGTTTACTGAAGAGGTTGTTAAGGTTTTATCACTAAATAGAATCAATTCATTCATTCCGGAGAGAGATACACCGATACCTGCGATCTCATTTTTTGTTGCAAGTCAAAAATTTAACGGAGCCCTGAATTTTGCCGGAGGGATAAAAAAACCTATATTTAACGGGCTGAAGATCCTGAATAGCAAAGGAGCTCCAGAGCTTTCTTCAGAAACAAAAAAAATCGAAAATATCATTGCAAAAATACAAAAGACCTTTGATCTTAAACCTCAGTATACAAATGTTAATTATGTTAACCATATTGAGTTGAGGTCTTCATATATTAAATATATTGAAAATATAGTGAATCTTGATCTGATCAGAGACTCCGGACTGAAAATTATTGTTGATAATCTCTATGGATCTTCCCGGGATTATCTTGATTTTATTTTAAATACAAATGGAATTGAGACGATCAGTATTCATAATTTTCCATATTCTTCGTTTGGAAATGTAATTCCGGATTGCAGGAAAAAAAGTCTTTCAGAACTTTCATCCATAGTTTTAAAGAATAATGCCGATCTGGGTCTTGCAACCGATATAAACGGGAGCAGATTTGGCATTATCAATTCAAAAGGAATATACATTGAAGTTGATAAAATACTTCCTCCATTAATTGAATACCTGATAAAAGAGAGAAAAATGAGCGGAGGCATAATAAAATCCATTTCAAATACAAAAAATATTCAAAATGTCGCTGAATATTATTTGAGAAAAGTTTACGAATGCCCGGTCGGTTTTAAATTTCTTGCTGAGGAGATGAATAAAAAGAAGGCTTTTATTGCAATTGATGAAGATGGAGGCGGGACTCTTAATGCGGGAGTGAAAGTAAAAGATGGGATTTTGTTCAATTTGCTTATATCTGAAATGGTGGCTTTCTATGGAGTCGGACTAAATGATATTATTAATAGTTTTTTCAGCAGATTTCCGAGGCTGTTTAAGAGCGAAGTGGAAATCCCGTTGGGAAGCATCGATTTAAACAGGATCAATCGTATTTTCAATGGGAGCAAAGTTGATCTGAAAGGAATAAATCCGGTCAGTGTCGATTATCTTGATGGTATAAGATTTATTTTTGACGATTCATGGCTGCTAATCAGAAAGTCGGGAACGGAAGATTTTATTAAGATATATGCAGAGTCAACAAAAATAAAAAAAACCTCCGATCTGATCAAATTTGGGAGAGGGTTAATTGAATAAAACTCTCTGGCACTTGAAAAAGCGGCGAGAGAAAAATTATGGTTGATGAAAAAAAATGAAAAAGTTATTATGATAATAGAAAATAAAGTTAAAAAATGAAAAAAAAGATTCTTCAAAAAATAGAAAATGATAAAAGAAAAAATATATTTACCTGATAATGCAATTCGAAATGGATTTTTTCATTTAACTTTAGAGATCTTTCAAGAACTAAAACAAAATAAATGGCTGATTTTTCAGCTTTTCAAAAGAGATCTGTTTTCCATGTATAAACAATCACTTCTCGGGTTAATATGGGCTTTTCTTTTCCCGATATTCAGTGTAGGAACATTTATTATATTAAACAGATCGGGGATATTTGTTATTGATAAAATTTCTATTCCATATCCTGTTTTTGCAATAACCGGGATGGCATTTTGGCAACTTTTTTCAACGGGATTAATATCCGCTTCCAATTCGCTGATCAAAGCAGGAAGAATGATTACAAAGATAAACTTTTCAAAAAAATCTCTTGTTATATCCTCTCTCGGTCAAGCGGCGATAGCTTTTTTTGTTCAGTTTGTTCTTACTTGTGTTTTGTTTTTATATTATGGAATAACTCCCAGCTTATACATAGTCTTAATACCCATTTTACTGATCCCTGTAATTCTTATAACAATTGGCTTAGGTTTATTCTTTTCAATTTTAAATGGAATAGCCAGAGATATAGGTAATTTATTATCAGTTCTTCTGACATTTTTTCTTTTTCTTACACCGATCCTATATATAAAACCCGAAACCGGCTTTTTGAGAGCATTTTCTGAATATAACCCGATCTATTATCTGATTTCAGTACCACGTGATTTGATACTTTTCGGTAGTTCTTCCGAGATTGTTGGATATTATTACTCATCGATATTGTCATTATTTGTATTTATTATTTTTCTGTTTTTTTTCCATCTGGCAGAAACAAGAGTAACAGAGAGAATATGATATGAGTGCTAAGACTGTCATAGAAGTGGAAAGAGTATCAAAAAAGTTTTCTAAATCCTTAAGAAGATCAATGTTATACGGATTAATAGATATTTTTAAAAATTCGTTAGGAATTTCTTCAAATTCCGGCAAAATCAGAAAAAATGAGTTCTGGGTATTGGAGAATATTTCATTTTCACTTAACAAAGGTGAAAGCATAGGTATTATCGGACCTAACGGATCAGGGAAAACAACATTGCTAAAAATGATAAATGGTATTTTTTGGCCTGATAAAGGTAGAATAAAGATAAACGGCAGGGTTGGTGCACTTATTGAGGTTGGGGCAGGGTTTCACCCTTTGCTTACAGGAAAAGAAAATATTTATCTTAATGGATCAATTTTGGGAATGTCAAAAAAGGAGATTGATGCTAAATTTAATGAAATAGTAGCATTTGCAGATATTGGAGATTTTCTAAATTCTCCTGTCAAGCATTATTCCAGTGGTATGTTTGTAAGATTAGGTTTTGCGATTGCGATTCATTCTGAGCCGGATATTCTTCTTATTGATGAGATCTTGGCTGTTGGTGATGCAGGGTTTAGAGCTAAATGTTATAACAAAATTGCAGAAATTAAAAAAAAGACAGCAATAGTTTTTGTAACTCATAATATGAATATAATAAATAGAGTTGTTGACAAATGCATTGTTCTAAATAAAAGTAAAATTCAATATATAGGGAATACACCTGAAGCTGTTAGTATTTATCAGAATATTTTTAAAGATAAGAAAGAAATAGAAGAAGTATTTGGAAGCAAGTTAATTGATGTTGTCGGATTTAGTATAAATGGAGTTGAGAATAATTCCGAAGTATTTATGAGAAAAGGAGATGAGCTTAAAATACATCTAAGATTAGAATCAAAAATTAATACTGATGATTTTTTAATTAATATGGAATTTAAGAATCAGGAAGAAACAGTCGTTGCTGAATGTAACAGTAAATTTGTATCTGGAGTTTTTCAGATTGATGAGGGACGAGTTGCTGAAGTTATAACTGTAATACCTGTGATAAATCTTAACCCGGGAATTTATAAAATATCATTGTTTATTATGTCTAAGGATATGCTTACTCATTATTATTGGAATAGGAATATGATCAAGATCGAGATTCGTGGTGAAAAAATCGGATATTCAGTTTATCAGATTGAATCAAAATGGTCCTTCACTTTAAATAAGCGTAAATCAAGAAGAAATTCCGAAAATTCTTCAATAGAAAATAACACTTTAACTTTGAATGATTAATAAGTGTATGTTAAATAGACGATACGAGTTATGACAATATGAATAGAAAAGCAAGGATCCTATTTTGTAATCCAACAGACACTTGGACTTTCCCTATAAAAAAAATGATGGCAAATATCCAGTCTGAACTTAATGTTGAGATTATTGTTACTTATGAAGAGTATGAACAAAAAGATGATCGTTTCATTAGCTTGTCTCCGTTTTTGTCAAGCGTTGCTTTTCAAAAAATTGCAAAAATTGAATCGGAAAACTTAAAGCTTCCACATGATTTGATTGAGAATCGTATCAAATTCATCGAAAAAACACATGGCAAAAAAGTTGACAGAAAGAAAATTGAAAATGATCTGATATTGCGTTTGGGAAGGGTTCGAATGTTTTTCCAGATCATTGAACCTGATGTTGTAATTGTGTGGAATGGGAATTTGAGTGGTTCAGAGCTTTTCCGACGAGAAGCTGAACGTAGAAGAATCTCTTTGTTGTATGCAGAGAAAGGTGTATTGCCTGAAAGTTGGTATATAGATCCTCAGGGGATTAATGCTAATAGTACAATTGCAAAAATGTCAGAAGAGTTCATGGAGGTAGAAAAAAAGGAAATTTATAAATTCAAAAGATTTATTGGAGTTATAGATCAAAACGGGACAAGTGCCTGGCCTCAACCAGAACGAATAGAAAAAGATCAGATGAAGGAAAGTCTTGGAATTAACGAAAAACAAAAAGTTATATTATTTCCCTGTCAGGTGGAAAATGATACCAATATAATACTTTTTTCAAATCATTTTAAAACAAATTCCAGCGTGATCAAGTGGTTGACAGATAGTATCGGAAGTGATTATTTCCTGCTTGTTAAGAGTCATCCTATGGGGTTGCATAGTGACAAAATAGAATTGAAGAGAATTTTAGGAAAACACGGGAAAATTGTTGAAAACGCTAACATTCTTGATCTCATTGAGATATCAGATATCGTAGTTACAATAAACTCTACTGTCGGTTTTGAGGCTTCAATCAGGAATTGTCCTGTGCTTCAGTTAGGGAAAGGGATCCTTGACAATAAAAGTTTTGTTAGCGAATTCCATCCGGGATCAAATGCACTATCCCAGATCGAACTATGTATAAAGACCTATTCCGAGAACAGTGTTTCAAATCACAATAATTCACTTAGATTCGGAACGTATCTTTTTTCAAGGTATTATACTTTCAGGAATGATCCTGACCGGACAGTAAAACGAATTAAATCATTGATCCCGAGACTCCAGAGTAAGCAAACAGCTTTTTCAATAAATGAGATCAAATGTATTTTTACTAAAATCTCCGGTGAAGATCTAAGAAAATATGTTTCGGGGAAAACTTTATTCCGG
Organism: uncultured Clostridia bacterium; assembly: GCA_964400545.1. Taxonomy (GTDB): domain Bacteria; phylum Acidobacteriota; class Aminicenantia; order UBA2199; family UBA2199; genus UBA647. Next base: position 19,449 of record CAYNUG010000026.1, read on the forward strand.
GCTATCGTAGCTAAGACGGTTATCCGAATTAAAAATTTATTCAATGTAATTAGAACAAATTCAGAAAAATCTGATAATAAGGATCATTAACAATGGAACAAATTGGGGAGAGGATTAATTGAATAAAACTAAAAGTGAAGAGACTTTTTTTAAGTCCAGGGGATTGATCATCCTGGTTCTTTTATTCCTGTTTATTCTTGTTCTGACCTTTTTTTTCGGAGACAGCGGTATAATCGAAATACTCAGATCTCAGGGAAGGATCACTGAGTTAAAATCAGATATAAAAAAACTTGAGAATAAAAAAGCGTTGCTCGAAAATGAGATTCGAGAACTTGAAAAAAACCCTCTGGCACTGGAAAAAACGGCGAGAGAAAAATTATGGCTTATGAAAAAGAACGAAAAAGTTATTGTAATTATGGATAAAAAAAGTAAAGATAGTAAAAATGAAAAGGAAAAGGATAAATAAAGAGAAACAAGTGAATGAACAATGAATCAATGCGTTCATTAGATACTGATAATGTATTAAAATAATGAAATTATTACTTATTACTGATCTTTATCCTAAATATCCAGGCCAGAGCCGTATTGAGGAAAGTTATGCTATACATGATCTTATCAGTGCAAGTAAGGATAAGATGGAAATAGCAGTTGTAAGGCCTGTGATAATAAAGAATCCATTCAGTATTTTAAAATACAGAAAGATTTTGAATTTCAATTTGGACGGGGTCAGAGTTTTTAATTGTCCTGTATTCAAGATTCCGAAGCTTCCTGTTTTTTTTATCAGAAATATTTTTAAATGTTTGGATTCAATTAAATTAGAGCCTGAAGTAGTTTCGGCCCATCTTGGGTTTAACCTCCAGATCGGATATATGATCTCATTAAAGCTTGATATTCCTTTAATATCAGGGATCCATATGGGAGATCTTCATTATACATGGAAGATGACCGGAATGAAAAAATTCAGAAAGATAATTGAGCATTCAATAGGCATAGCATGTAGAAGTCCGTTGATCAAGAAGGAATTCTCAAACCGTTTTCCTGAGTTCCAGGATAAGGTTTTTACAGCAAATTCTGGGATTAACAGCAACTATTTGTTAAAAAATGAGCAGATATTAAAAAAAGCAGGCCAATGGATCGGAGATGCAGATGTAGTTAAGCGGATAGTTTCTGCCAGTCGACTTGATAAAAATAAGAATATTGACAAAATATTATATGCGTTATCAGGGATCAATAAAAAAATAAAATGGAAATATACAATTGCAGGTGAAGGAATTGAACGGAGAAGGCTTGAAAGACTTGCTGAAAAATTGGGAATTAAGGATAAAGTTGAATTTACCGGATTGATCAGTCATGAAAAAGTTCTGGAGCTTTTTGAGAATTCTCATGTGTTCATTATGATCAGCAACATTGAAACTTTTGGTATGGCGTTCCTTGAAGCAATGGCAAAAGGCAATATTGTAATAGGATCTAAGAACACGGGTATTGATGGTTTTATTGAAAATAACAAAAACGGATTTATCATTGATCCGAATTTGGAAGGTGAATTAACTACAGTGCTGAATAGGATCTTTTTAAACAGATCGTTAAATGAATTAAAAACAATATTGTTGAACTCATTCAATAAGATAAGTAGAACAACTGATAAAATATCTTCTGAAAATTATTTTAACAATATTAAAAAAGCTTATATGCAAAAAAAATAAATGAATATTCTTCTGATCGCCTATTATTATCCTCCAATAGAGAATGCCGGGAGTGTAAGACCGCAGAGAATGGTTAAATATCTGAAAAAAAATGGGCATAAAATATCTGTCCTTACCTGTTCATATTCAGGTTCGAACAGTTTCGGGGACGGCATAATTCGAATTGAAGATCCCGGATTCAATAATGAAAGAAAGGGAATTAAAAGATTAAAATGGCTCCTACGCAGGATAAGGAGTGAAATATTTAATTTATCGGGAAGATATTCTTCAATTTTTGACGGATGGAAAAAAAATATTATTTCATCTGCAATGTATATTAGGAAAAAAAGTGATCCCGATATAATAATTGTCACATATCCACCATTGGAAACACTTGAGGCGGGAATTTATCTTTCTGAAAAATTTTCCGTGCCATTGATTACCGACCTACGGGATGGTTTAACACTTGATCCTATAGACTTGAAAAATTTCAACAAGTTCAGATCTATCCGATCTCATTATGAGAAGATAGAAGAAAAAGCTTTGGAGCATTCTGTCGGAGTGATGTCATTTTCAGAACCTTATACGAAATATTTAAAATCAAAATACAGAAAAAAAGAGGTTTATACAGTTCTTAACGGGTATGATCCTGATGATTATAAAGTGCAGGCATTAGAAGAGAGTTTGAAAAACAAAAAGGAAATTAACATAATTTTCACTGGAAGGATTGGACTTTCCTATAAATACAATTCGATTAAACCTTTCATTAATGCAATTAAAAAATTAAGGGACAATAATAAAGATCTTGCAGATAATGTCATGTTTCATTTTGCAGGGGAGTTTACGAGAAAAGAAACGAAGATGATAAATGAACTTGAACAAGATGGCCTGTTCAATATGTATGGAAAATTAAGCAGAAAAGGATCCTTAGCGATGCAGAGGGAAGCAGACCTGCTGTTGATCTTTTCGCAAAATGACAGAAGAAGTGCCATACCACTGAAATATTTTGAATATTTGTTCTGGAAAAAACCTATAATTGCTCTTTCAAAAGATAATTATCTTGAAGAACTGATAAATAGGGATAGAACCGGAATTTGTGTTGACCCTGAAGATTCCGAGAAGATATATCTGCTTTTAAAAGATTTGTTACAGCATCGGGGAAAATATCTACAGGATTTGAATTTACGATCAGATATTTCAAAGTTTTCCTTCACTTATCAATTTAAGGTTCTTGATAGTTTAACCAGTTTAAAATAGAGTTTTTTATGACAATGTGGATCAGTATGAGTCGGAGTTTTAATTTATATGAAGATATTTCCCCGGTGAAATCTGGAAAATGCTCCTGAAGTCTGATAGAATCCAAGTAAATAATTAGTGATATGAAC
>CAYNUG010000027.1:0-14762 GCA_964400545.1 uncultured Clostridia bacterium
CTCTGAAACTCTCAACATTCCCAGAGGGACAGTAATGAGTCGGCTTTATAATGCAAGAAAAACTTTCAAAGAAATATATAGGGGGAATAATGGAACAAAATAGTTGTACAAAATATAAAGAATTAATGATGGGATTAATAGACGGAGAATTATCTGAAGAGGAAATCTTTGAAATAAACTCTCATTTGATCAAATGTTCTTCATGCAGAGAAGAATATGAACAATTGAAAAAAACATCTTCTAAACTTGACAAAATACACTTGGAAGAACCACGGGATGAAATACTAGATAAGATCTGGAAATCTCCGTATTCAAAATTTTCAAAAAATATCGGCCTGTTTATGATTTTTGCTGGATGGATAACACTGATACTCTATTCCATATATGAATTCTTCATTCTGCGTGAAAATGATCCAATTCCGAAAGTGGCAACAATAATTATTTTTACAGGATTTATTATCCTTTTAATAACTGTTATAAGGGACAGAATAAAAGCATACAGATCAGATCCATACAAGGAGGTAGAAAGATGATCATAGTTAATACAGACCAAATCCCTGGACGAAAAATTAAAACCTCACTCGGCATGGTCAGAGGAAATACGATCAGAGCAAGACATATAGGGAGAGATATAGTTGCAGGTTTACGAAATATCATCGGTGGAGAAATTGTTGAATACACTAAATTAATTGCTGAAGCAAGAGAACAGGCAATAGACAGAATGGTTGCTGAAGCCGAACAATTAAATGCAGATGCAGTAATTAATGTAAGATTTACAACATCGGTTATTATGGGGGGTGCTGCCGAACTTTTGGCTTACGGCACTGCTGTTAAATTCGACTGACACCACAGAGAAACATCAAACTCTTTTTCAGGATATAGAATTTACAGCTTCTCTTAATTTTTCTTTTTTCCCTTCCGGAACATTAGGGTTCAAAATTGCCGCCTGAAGTATCGGTTTTGATACTGACCTGTTAAACCTCTTATCAAATTCCCATATTACATTGCAAGCTTCCAGCAATACACCTGCAGGAGAAGCAGAACTAACCTCGTTCATGATCTCCATTATGAATTCCTCCGCGCCGGGTCCATCCTCCTCAACGATCATTCTGCTGAGTAATTTCAGTTTCATTGAGACATCTTTCAATTCCGTATCTGGGAATCTGCTCCTCAATTGTACATAATTAGATAGTGCCCTTTCAGTCTGACCTTTGATGATCTGACTCTCAATCGACATCATCAGAACCGGCGCTGCTTCCATCTCTCTTCCCAAAGCTATTCCCATATTCCACATTTCCTCACCTATCTCGGGAAGCTTCCTTGAAGCTGTAGAAATACTCTTTAATTCATCAAATGCTTCTCCTGTCTGACCATTTTCTCCAAGTTCCTTTGCGCGTTCATAAACATCAAATTCCTTATCCACAAATCTCAATTCATTATCTATAACAGGAGTGATAAATCTTTTTTCAATATCAAATTTTTTAATTATTAATGCTACAATAAGACCAAAAGCAAGCCCCCATATATGTGCCCAATAAGCTACTCCAGCACCTGACCCAGACATCGAATCATTTAAATTAGCATACAATAATTCTCTTGCTACTTCGAATATAAGCAGCATCCATGCAGGTGCCGAGAATGTCCCGATAAAAAAATAGACCCAGTAAACAAATTTTATTCTTGTTTTCCAATACCTAAAAAGAAATGCAGAAATTACTGCAGAAATTGCACCCGAAGCTCCCACAAGCGGACCGGTGAAGTCCGGATAATGAAGAGTATACATCCAGCCGGACAAAATTCCCGATAGAATGTAAAAAACTGCATAGATAGGCCTACCCCAGACATCCTCAAGAAATGGCCCCATAATATACAAAAATAATAAATTGCCCAGAAGATGCAACCATCCTGCATGTATGAAAAAATAGAACAACAGGGAAGGTAAAGTCCTGTGAGCTGAGATCAGGCCATATTTCCAGAAAGGATGATCTTCTCTGATCACTTTCAATTTTTTGATAAGATTGTCAAGGTGCTCCTGTTCTGCATCCATGGTCTCTTCATCAGGGACATTAGAATCCCGATTCAGTTCAGCCCACTTTTTAATAGTATTGCTTTGCTCATCAAATCCTAAATCCTCTTTATTGAACTGATCAAGCGTCAAATAATGGTGGTCAACATAATATTTAATTATTTTTACTGTTTCATCTTTAAGATCATTCTTGATTCTTTTATCAGCTTCGTTGGTGAAAAAAAAGACGATTATATTTATGAAGATTATTGTGAAAGTAACCCAGGGAAGTCTTCGAACCCCTGTCCCTTCGTGTCCTATCGGGAGGATCATTTATTAAAGTTCTAATTCAAATATACAGAATAAATATCAGTAAACTCACTGGCATTTCCGTCCTTGTCAACGGACTGCAATTTAAAATAAACCGTCCTCTTTAAATTCAGATTGAATGGGTAAAAATAGACGGTAAAAGAATTTGAGGGATATGTCATCTCTCTGTCAAGTTTGGTCGGGGAAAATCCGAATTCAAGATTATAGTGATCAAAATCAAATTCTATGTTAGCATTGCAATTTACATCAAAAGAATTTCCTCCGGTGTTGGGGGAAAAGCTAACGTTCAAAGGAATCTCAGGGATTAACTTCAGTAAGATCGGTATTACCATATCAGCCATAACCTGATGACCTTTCGGACTTGGGTGATTTCCTTTAATATCTTCAAGCATCTTTTCCCAATCCTCATCCTGATTGAAAAAAGCCGTATAAGAATCAATATACGGGAAACTGTTTACAGTAGCCATTTGTTTAATCTTATCATTCAATTCTTCAGTATGATCTTTATAGAATTGGACACCTTCAAGATAAAGTTTCTGAGGAGGGACAGTTGAGACCACAGGGTACATCCCGTATTTATTCCTTCCATTCTCAAGTATCCATTGTATATTTCTGGAGGTACTTGTTGAAGAAAAAGCTCCGGAAGTAACATCGTTCGTACCGAATAGAACAAGAAGGAAATAGCCTTTATCATATAGAAGGTCTTCGTCCATCCGTTCTACTCCATTAAGGGAACTATCTCTGTTCACCCCAAGATTAATAGTATGGGTCTGACCATAATTCTCATTAAAATGTTCAGATGCCTTTGCCCAGTAAGTTAATTCAGGATGATACGAATCAGTGAATTCGTACATCCTCATCTTTCCCCAAGTTACGCTATCTCCAAAACCAATTATAGTATTAAGTTCTTCAGTCGTGAATTCAGTCTTGTCTAATTTAGGACCTCTTATTATTTTCCTCTTTTCTTCAATAATAAACGAGAGATCATTTATATCTATGCTATACAAATAATCATAATTAAGTGTTTGTGTCCTTAATTTGAAATAATTCCTTCCATTCAATTCTGTATCTTCTACAATGATCCTGTTCTCATCTCCAGGAGTTGAAGTTATTCTTTTTGTCCTGCCTGAACTGATATCATGGATAAAAATATCCTCATTATCAGCCCCCTTTATCGCCCGGAAAAGAACGGCTTTAGGTTTTCCCATGTCAAATAGGACACATGTGTCACTTGAAATAAATTCAAATTTACCGGAAACAAGGTTTTTCCCTATATCGCTTAGGGAATCATAAAAATTAAGCCTCACATCATTTTTTCTATAATTTATCCATGTAACAGAATAGACATTTTTTTTGATGAACATCCGTGGAAACAGATTTTCACCGGGGGTATTGTAGCTCAGATTTTTTCTTGTTTTCGAATTTAGAAACACATCACTTCCGGAAAAACCTGTCTCAACTTCAAGCCGTATGGTTTTCCCTCTGAGAAGGTACTCCTTTGTGTAGATCTTATCATTTGCAACAAGCCCTGACGAAAAAAAAGTCAAAAAAAGTATTGATAAAATTATATTTCTCATGAAAAAAATTATATCAGAAAATCTAAAGGTATTCAATTTCAGGATATAAGGAGATCAAATATATCCAATTGATTTTAATTCTTCCATTTCCTCTTTCTGGAATTCTTTATTTATCTTTCCCTTTCCGTACTTTTTCATCTTGTACTCTTTAAATCTGACACTGTTATTTATCTTCAGTGCACTCTTGAGAACCCTCCCGTCCATATTTTTTCCGACAGGCAGATCAAACATATTCAGAATCGTGGGAGCAACATCATATACATCAACATCAGATAACTTTCCCGTTCTTACTTTCGGTCCGTGCATCATGAATATCCCATCAGGTGCTTTCATCTCTTCAGGAAGATTATAGTGATTATAACCCCCGTCATAAAAAGAAAAACCATGGTCGGACATGATCATGAAATATGTGTTTTTTCCTTCTTCAGATTCAACATACTCTTTTATAATACTCTCCATATATCGGTAGATCGGGAAAAGAAGATCGGAAACCATCTCTGTCGCTTCATTTAAAAGTCCCGGGGTCATCTCTCCGTTCTTGAATGCAGCCTTGAATTTTGTCTTAAATTTTTCATCCATAAAATGTGTAATAAAATGCTGAGTTATATCAGGAAATCTGAAATAAGTGGCAAAAAAATCAGAGTTAACATTATCATGAAGATATCTGGATACGGACTCAACAACAGCATCATGCTTGATTAATCTTTTGTAAATTCCCAGGACAGGAACCTTACCAGCTCTTTTTCCCGGATGTTCGTTCTCATATTTTCCGAAAAAATCAGGCATCCCCGTTCTGTTTAAAACTTTATAATAACCCCGGTTTTCTTTTGCAAATGGTTCCAGTTTTTCGAAAAATGACTGTGGGTGAACAGTAGTGATCAGATCATTTTTATTCACTCTGTTCTGTGCTATTCTTCTGAAATGATCTGACAACATTACCCCCTTAACCTTATCCGGAGGATGAGAGACCCACCAGTTGATAACAACGTTGCTTTTATTGTAGGAAGTCAGGATCTGCCACAATGCAGGCTCTTTTCTCTGTGATTTCGTGAAAGGGACCTGTATACCATTCTTCTTCAGATAAGAGAAATCCATAATACCATGTTTAAGCATGGTCTTCCCCGTCGCAATACTGGTCCATACAACATTTGATTTTGTAGGTTTTATTGTCTTGAAATCGCCCCATGCACAATTTTCTTTTAATTTCTTCAGATACGGAAGTTTCCCTTTTCTTATAAGAGGGTCTATAGTTGGCCATCCTGCTCCATCAAAACCAAGAATTATGATCTTCATCTTATCTTTATCGGATTTAGATCCGCAATAAGATAAACCAAGCCCGGATGTAAATATCATCGAATTTTTAATAAATTTTCGTCTGTCCATGGTATTATTATAACATAAAATTTTAGGTCGGACTACAATTTCACAGACCTATTAAAATATTTTAATAACTTCTCGATCTTGATACTTTTTGATATCACTTCCTTTTTAAGCTTAAGGAAACCTTCAGAATCCTGGGAGTAGAACCATTTAACAAGCAGGATCTTTTCGTCTTCTATTTCAATTCCTGTTATGCACCTCGGGTGGACACAACTACCATCATTAAAGTACGGAACCTCTCCATAATCCGGGAATACAGGAAAATGTGTATGCCCAATGATTACACCCTTTTTCTGATTTTCTGCAACATCAATGAATCTTCGATCTATCTTCCTTCTGATCCTGAAATTTTTTGCGGGACTCGTGGGATCAGAAACTCCGAATCTCATCTGAATAAACCTCCAGAAGATCCTTATGAAAAATCTTCCGAACCACCATAAAGTATCATTCAGAATTTCTCCCTGATGCCCGTGAATCAAAAGGATCTCTTTTGAACTATCATTGTTCATCCGAAGCACTATTGCTTCTTCAGCTTCAAGTTCTTCAAGGAGCTTCACTTCCAGACCGCTTTTTTCATCTATCACTCTGCCGAATTGTTTCTTAAAAACCAACCCGTTCTTCCATCTCCTGTTATGATTACCCCAGATAAATCTAAATCTTTTGTCCTTGTGAAGTTCATCGAACATCTGGTAGATTATTCTGTATCTTTCACTGATAAGTCTGAAATTCGCATTTTCCCATAATTCATCACCATCACCCAGTTCAATGTAAGTAAATCCTCTGTCCATGTAGTGTCTTAGTGCATTTATGTAAACATACTGATTGTGAAAGAAATCATCTGATCTGTCCCCATGCCCCCGATGACAATCACTGAAAATTATAATCCGTGAATCTGCATTTATATCGATAACGGCAGATTTTTTTATGATACGATCTATTTTTTTAAGGAACAATGATCTAAGCATGCTGAATTTCTCCGACTAAAGAAAGAAATGGAGCTGATGGGGATCGAACCCACGACCTTCTGAATGCCATTCAGACGCGCTCCCAAACTGCGCCACAGCCCCGTTCAGACTGTCTTATAACATATAAACATGGAGTTTTCAATATCGGTAATCAGGGTTCATTTCAAGTTCATTCCCTTGTTGGCAAGTTCATCGGCTCTTTCATTCAGCACAATCCCGGAATGTCCTTTTACCTTAATAAACTCAATATCAAATTTTTTTATCAATCCAAGCAATTCCTGCCAAAGGTCCTTGTTTTCAACGGGCTCTTTTTTGCTGGTTTTCCACCCGTTCTTCTCCCACTTTTTATACCATTTTTTATTTATACAATTCACTATATACGCACTGTCCGAATATAATTTTATCTGCGCATCGGTTCTCTTCATTTCCAAAAGTCCCTTTATACATGCAGTTAGTTCCATTCGGTTATTTGTAGTATTTTTTTCTCCACCAAATATCTCCTTCCTCTTTTCTCCAGTAAGAAGTATCGCACCCCACCCGCCTGAATTGTTCTTAAATTGATTTCCCGAACATGCACCGTCTGTATATATCAAAACCGTTCTATTCATAGTAACTCCGATCTGTATAATATACCAATTAAGAAATTATTCAAAAAGTTTTATTATAAGCATTTAAAATTTGTAAATTTTTTTATTCCAGAGTTTAATAGTTTTGACTTTTTAAAAGTTTTCTAATAAAATACTATCAATGAGTCATAACATCAAATTCTATGAACAATACGCCATGGTTTGTCAGGTAATAACGAAACCCTCAAGACTATTAATAATAGATCTTATAGGAAAAAAGAAAATGAAAGTGTCCGACCTTCAGGAGAAGACACAACTATCAACAAGCAGTCTATCAAACCATTTGAATGCTCTTTTCAAAATGGGAGTATTGGATAAAACAAAGGATGGAGTATTTGCATATTATTCCCTGGCAGATACCGGTCTTTTGAAGATCATAGATAATATGTCTAAATTTGTTTTAAAACTTTCTGAGTATAAAGCAGAATACCTTCGGGAAGAATAGACCCAAATTCTTTCGTATAACGTTAAAAAAGAACGTAATATAGCGGCAAGCAGACTATTGACAATTGCAAATATATACTTTATAAAATAGTAAAATCAAAACTTTTCGGAGGAGAAAAGATGAAAAAAACTTTATTGATCCTGATCGCAATTATATTTTTGTTCTCTATTGTTACTTCGGCCGATTTCGTCGGAACAAAAAAATGCAAGATGTGCCATAAAGGTGACAAAAGAGGCAATGTCTTTGAAAAATGGATGGAAAGAAAGCATTCCAAAGCATTTGAAACTCTGAAGAAAGAGGGGAAAGAGAAAGATCCGGCATGTCTGGAATGTCATACAACTGCATTTAACAAGGGTGGGTATAAGATCGGTGATCCTGATGCTTCTAAATTTGAGGGCGTCGGTTGTGAATCATGTCACGGCCCGGGTTCTGACTATAAGAAAATGAGCACAATGAAAGATTCTGCAAAAGCAAAAGCCGCAGGACTTATTATGCCGGATGCTAAAGTATGTATTACTTGTCACGACCCCAAAAAAAGCCCGACTGCGAAACCTTTTAAAAAAGATGAATATTTTAAAAAGATCGATCATATGTACAGAAAGTAATAAAGGAACTTAAATGAGATCAGCTAAATCTTTACCGGTTATTCTTCTATCATTATTATCAATAATATTTTTAGTTTCCTGCGGGAACAAAAATGATGTCCGATCTTTTAAGGAGACAATACCAGAAAATGTAAGATCTGATGCCAATACCCATGGACAAGGTATGAATGTCCCGGTTATTCCAAGTACAGAAATAAAATGGGATACTCCCGAAGGTTGGACGAATATCAAAACCGAATCCAAACTGAGACTTGCGACCTACTCCATCAAATCGGGGGAAAAAGAAGCAATTTGCACAATAATTCCTCTTTCAGGGGATGCAGGCGGACTAAAAGCTAATATTCAAATGTGGCTTTCAAGCATTTCCGGAAAAGATCTTTCTGGAAATGAATTAGAAGAATTTATTCTAAAACAGAAAAAATTTAGAACAAAAAGTAATAATGGGGGAATTTTTATTGATCTGACCGGCATGACCGATAAAGGATCTGATCTTTCCATAATTGTTTCAGTAATAGATCTTTCGGATAAAACACTATTCATAAAACTTTCAGGTGACAGGGACATTGTAAAAAGCAACCTTGACAAAATTTTATCTTTATCCAAATCAATCGTATCCGGTGAATAATGTTTAAGAATCTGAAAAAAAATAAGATAGTTAAGATCAGTTATTCACTTAAACTAACCGTAATATGTCTGATCCTATTAACTGTTCTGACAATATGGGGAACGATCTATCAGACCGACTTCGGTTTGTATTCCGCAAAACTTAAATTCTTTACTTCCTGGATCTTTCTCGCAGGCGGGTTCATTCCGCTCCCGGGTGGTGCTCTTGTACTTTCAGTTCTATTTCTTAATTTGTCCAGTGCATTGGTATTCAGAATCGGATTCCGATTGAAAAATATCGGAAATATACTAACTCATCTCGGAATTCTTATTCTCCTTATCGGGGGATTTTTCACATTTCTTTTCTCAGAGGAGAGTGTTCTTGTGTTGAAGGAGGGAGAAAAGAGCTTATGGTCAAATTCATATCATGACTGGGAACTTTCTGTATGGAAAGATGTTGAGGGAATAAGGCACTTTGCAAATATCAGCATGAGTGATCTTAGTATTGATGAAATTATAAATTTTCCTGACTTCCCGATAAAGATCAAAGTTAAAAAAAAATTCAGGAACTCCTCTGCATTCAGGAACAGAGAAGACATGTCAGATCCTGACATATTGAACTCTTCAGGGATCATTTCTGTTGATGAAAAGGAAGCAGAGACTGAACCTGAAGCAAATGTCCCGGCTTTAATTTTATATTCAGGAGACCTCGGGAAGAATATATTACTTTACGCTGGAGAAAGAATTCCTACATCCGCTAATATTGAAGGAGATCTGTACTCTTTCTCACTTAGAAAACTGAGGAAAAAACTTCCGGTAGAGATCGGACTTATTGATTTCAAAATTAAAAAATATCCGGGATCGGAAATAGTTAAAAGTTATGAAAGTACTGTCGAGATCCGGCATGCTGATCTTAAGAGAAAGGTGATCATCTCGATGAACAAGCCACTCAGATACAAAGATTATACATTCTTCCAGTCCTCATATCAGATCACTCCCACAGGAGTCGAATATTCTGTTCTTGCTGTTGTAAAGAACACGGGGAGACTTCTCCCGTACATTTCCAGCATAATCGTATTTGCAGGGATGCTCTTTCATTTTATTATCATGCTTTTCAGTAGAAAAAGAAAAAAAAATGTTGTGCAAAAAGGGAATTGAAAATGAAACTCAAACTGAAGATACTGATCTTTTTTATCGTTTTCGCTTTGTCTGTCCCATCATTTATATCTGGAACTTCTCTGTCGCTGAGTGAATTCAAAAAGATCGTTATTCTTGAAGATGGAAGAAAAAAACCGATCGATACTTTTGCACAGATCATTCTAAAACAACTTTCCGGAAAAAGTAAACTCGATAAGAAACCGGCGATCTTATGGTTATCAAAGGTACTTTTTACTCCAGAAAAAAGTTATGACGATAAAGTATTTCTTGTGAATAATCCTGAAGTTCTGAGTGCAATAGGTTCTGAAGCAGGGAATGCAAGAGGCAGGTACAGCTACAGGCAATTATCAAATGACCTCTCTAAATTGCATGAACTGGCAATAGCTGCATCCAGAATAAAGAACAACAACAGAAGTGTTGTCGAAAATGAAATAATAGTACTATACAATAAGATATATACTTACCACGGACTGACAGGTTCATTAAAGTTCTGTTTGCCTAACAATGATTTCAATGGAAGAACATTTCTTGATTTTCTTTTACGAATAAAAGAGATAAAAACAATTAAAGAAAAGGATGTTGAGTATTTATCCGAGACTGACAGAGATATCCTTAATATCTCAAATAAGATGGATCAATGGTCAGAATATTACATTGACCAGGAATTTGAGATTATCCCGAATTTAAGTTCAGGAGAAGAAAAATGGGAAAGTCCCTGGGATTCCGTTAACAGATCTTTCAAGTTCGATGAACCCCCTGCCTTATCTGTCAAACTGATAAATAAGATTGTAACTTCATATAGGCTGGGAGATCAGGCAGAGTTTGACTCTAACGTGCGGAAATTTAACGATTACGTTCTAAAGAGTTCAGGAAAGATCATCGATCCGGTAAAGATCAAAATGGAGATCCTGTACAATAAAATAGATCCTTTTTATAAATCCGAATTCTTTTACGGGTTTTCTCTCCTGTTCCTCCTCTTTTCTTTTATAAAATTCAGAAAGATCTTTTATTTTTCAAGTTATTTTCTCCTGATACTCGGTCTTATTCCCCATACATACGGCCTTATCGCAAGAATGATAATTCGCAGCAGGCCTCCCGTGACAAATTTGTTTGAAACCTTCGTTTTCGCAGCCTGGATAACCGTTGTTCTGGGACTGATACTCGAATTATTTAAAAAGAAAAATATAGGGATCTTAACAGGTAGTCTTTCCGGACTTGTTCTTCTTATCATTTCCGGAAGATATGCAATTGAAGGTGATACAATGGGAATGCTTGTGGCCGTTCTTGATTCAAATTTCTGGCTGGCAACCCATGTTATAACGATAACAATTGGATATGGTGGTATAGTTATTTCAGGTGTCCTGGGACATTTATACATTCTCCAATCAATGTTTTATAAGGAAAATAAAAAAGAAATTCTTAAAGATACTTATCAGTCTATATATGCAACTCAGGCATTCGGGCTTATTTTTACATTTGTAGGGACAATACTTGGTGGAATATGGGCAGATCAATCATGGGGAAGATTCTGGGGATGGGACCCGAAAGAGAACGGAGCTCTTGTAATTATTATCTTGTCGGCAATTCTCTTCCATGCCAAACTGGGGAAAATAATTAAGGAACTTGGATTTGCCCTCGGATCTATAGGAGGAATTATCGCAGTTGTACTTGCCTGGTTCGGAGTGAACCTGCTGGGTGTGGGATTGCATAATTATGGATATTCTTCTAATGTCGCCAACGCACTGATCATTTTTATTTCTCTTGAGTTCTTGTTTATAACCGGATCATATTTTTTCTTAAGGAAAAAAAATGTTTAGATCCGATCTGACTGATCCGCCCTCCTGAGATCGAAAAGGTAATATAACTGATACATACTTACAAGATATTTATACATAACCATGCAAGTTGACTTTATATTTTTTTGTGGTTAAGTTTACAACTATATGTAAATAAAATAACTTCAACTGTTTTTAATAAAAGGAGGGAAGAACTATGAGATTGAAAAAGACTGCAATTTTTGGTATTTTGCTGTGGTTCTCATTTTTAATATTTCCAAAGATCGAAACCAATGTAAAAAAAGAACTCTCCAAAGAAACAAAGGTCTGCCTTGAGTGCCATGAGGATGAAGACCCGGGTATTGTGATCCCCTGGAAAGAGAGCAGAATGGGAAGGTCCGGAGTTGGTTGTTACGAATGTCATAAAGCAGAAAAAAATGATAAAGACGCAATCGAGCATAATGATTTTCTTATTTCCGTTATTGTTTCTCCTAAAGATTGTGCAAGATGCCATAAACAGGAAGTTGAAGAAATGACCAATTCATATCATGCCAAAGCAAATAAATTCACAGGATCACTTGATAATGTCCTGGGAAGAATAGTAACCGGTGAAGCAAATTTTGATCTTGGATGTGCACAATGCCACGGATCTAAAGTTCTTGTTGGCAAGAATGGGAAATTGGTTACAGGTCCATGGCCCAACACCGGAATAGGAAGAGTTAATCCCGACGGATCGCAAGGTAGTTGTATTGCCTGCCATCAAAGGCACAGTTTCAGTGTAAAGCAGGCTCGAGAACCGAAAACATGCGGAAAATGTCACCAGGGTCCCGATCACCCTCAGATCGAAATTTATGAATTATCAAAACATGGTATCGCATTTGAATCTTTTAAAGAAAAACTCCATATGGGAAGGTCAGATTGGGTCCTGGGAAAAGATTACGCTCAGGCACCGACTTGTGTAACATGCCACATGGGTGCAACCAGACAATTAAAAAGAACTCACGATGTTGGTGCAAGAATAGCGTGGACTCTAAGACCTAAAATTTCAAAGAGGCTGCCAGACTGGGAGACAAAAAGGACAAATATGAAAAAGGTCTGTTCTGAATGTCACAAAGAGAATTGGTATAACGGTTTTTTTGTCCAATTCGACAGATATGTGAAATTATATAATGAAAAATTTGCAATTCCTGCAGTAAATATCATGAGATTTCTAAAAAAGGAAAGGGTTACGGATATTACACCTTTTAATGAACAGGTAGAAATCGACTTCTGGCATCTTTGGCACCATGAGGGGAGAAGAGGAAGACATGGAGCAGCAATGAACTCACCTGATTATTCCCATTGGCATGGGATCTATGAGGTCGCCCTGAACTTTTATTTTCACCTTATACCTGATGCAGAAAAATCTGTTTTGTTAAAAAAAGATAAAGAACTTTTTATTAGATGGAAAAAACTGAAAAGTGAGATCCTTTCAAAACAGGAACATAAATGGCAGGAAGGATTATCAAAAGAAGAACTGAGAAAAATTGCAGATTTTTATCAAAAAAGATATGGAAAAGATAAACAGGAATAAATTTTTTAATAACAAATTGGATTCTTTCACCGTAAAAGATAAGGAAGCTGTTATTGTTGTATATATATTAAATATGAAATTAAAAGGAGAATAGTATGAAGATAAAATATTTTATAGTCTTATCTTTATTAATATCATTTTTTGCCTACGGAAAAGTGGTAACAACTTTAGAAAGGATCTCTAAGCCTCAGATGATATCGGTTAGTGAAAATTACTTTCTGATCACTGAAGGATCTACCATTTTTATTTATTCCATGAAAGATCTCTCATTTGTGAGGAAGTTCGGAAAAGCCGGAGAAGGCCCGAAGGAATTCAAAGTATCACCGTTCGGACCCCCAATGATCGCAAATTTTTATCATGGGAATATTTTTGTAAGCAGCAATTCAAAAGTTTCCTATTTTACTCCGGATGGGAAATTTATAAAAGAGTTCAGGGTTGCACCTTTCTCGCTCTTCAGACCCTTCAAAAATGTTTTTGTCGCAACCGGATCCGCTGTCAACGATGATAAACAGACAGTATTGACCATTAATCTCCACAACTCAAAACTTGAAAAGGTCAAAGAACTTTACAAATCAGATATGAGTATTGGTCCCAATTCATCATTCAGCTATCCAATGAACCAGTTCTCGTATGAACCTTACGGTGATAAACTATATCTGGTCCGGGGAAAGGAAGGTTTTGTTATTGATGTGATCTCAATAAGTGGTGACAAATTGTACACAATAAAAAAAGAATATGAAAAGATCAAAGTCACTCAGGAATACAAAGATAAAACATTCCAGAGCTTTAAAACAAATCCAAATTTCAAACAATTCTTCGAATATTTCAAACAGAGGACAAAGTTTAAAAAGTTCTATCCGCCTATTCAGGATATTCGTGTCACTGATGACAGGATATATGTGATCACATTTAAAAAGAAAAATTCGAATACTGAATGTATAATTCTTGATCTTAAAGGAAATGAATTAAAACGGGTATATGTCCCCTATCCTGAACTGCACGGACTGGATTACCTGCCTGAATATGATATTTTCAACAAGACATTCTATATTTTAATTGAGAATGAGGATGAAGAGGTTTGGGAACTTCATTCTATGGGATTATGAATAAGCTGATATCACAACACATCGGAACATTATATTCGCATATTTAAGTTAGTAATAATTTTATTTGACACAAACGAAAGTTTTGTTTAACATTTAATTTAAGGAGACAGAATGACCATAAAAAAATCTTTGCTTCCGGAAAATAAATTAAAACCTTTGTTCAGTGATCCACTAAAACTCGGGTTCGGCCAGACTTATACCGACCATATGTTCACTCTTGAATACGACTCGGAAAAGAAGTGGCATAATGCAGAGATTAAACCGTATCAACCTTTAATGTTAGATCCGGCTGCAAAGGTACTTCATTACGGCCAGGAAATTTTTGAAGGACAGAAAGCTTACAAATCTCCTTCAGGGGATATCCTGACATTCCGGCCATTGGAGAATGCAAAAAGGTTCCTAAATTCACTAAAAAGAATGTGTATGGCAGAAATGGATCCAAATGATTTTTTATACTATGAAAATGAACTCCTAAAAGTTGAGGAAAGATGGATTCCCAAAGTGAAAGGGACTTCACTATATATAAGACCTACTGCAATAGCAACAGAAGCAGGCCTCGGTGTGAAAGCAGCCAAAAAATATCTTTTCTTCATAATATTATCCCCTGTAGGATC
>CAYNUG010000027.1:14772-22414 GCA_964400545.1 uncultured Clostridia bacterium
TATTTCAAGGAAGGATTCAATCCGGTAGGTCTTTGGGTAAGTGATGAATTCTCAAGAGCCGCTGAGGGTGGTACCGGTGCAGCAAAAGCAGGCGGGAACTATGCCGGAAGCCTCTTTGCCTCCAACATAGCAAATGAGAACGGATACAGCCAGGTTCTATGGCTTGATGCGAAAGAGCATAAATATATTGAAGAAGTGGGCGCCATGAACATCCTTTTTGTTATTGACAATAAACTTGTGACCGCTCCTCTTCATGGCACTATCCTTCCCGGAATTACAAGAAAATCGGTTTTGGAACTTGCAAAAGATCTGGGGATCGAGGCAGTCGAGAGAAAAATATCAATTAATGAAGTTACCGAAGGGATAGAATCGGGAAAAGTGTCAGAAATATTCGGAGCAGGTACCGCCGCTGTGATCAGCCCTGTCGGCAAGCTCAATTATAAGGGAAAAGAATATGTCGTAAATGACAATAAAACCGGACCATGGTCACAGAAATTCTTTGATACACTGACAGGGATCCAATACGGTGAACTGGAAGATAAATACAATTGGGTCTATAAGGTCAAATAGACCTGGATCTGCGTAAACACAGATAAACCTGTTTTGACAATATTCCGGATCAGTGCTTTTTGTTTTCGAAAATCATCCCGTTTGAATTCTTGGCATCAATTATTACCGTAAGGGGTTCATCTGTCCTTATATGCTTTACAAATTTTGTTTCGGTCCGGACCCTTTGTGATTTCAACCATTCCCAGTTAATAAATTCATCTTTAAATTTATCGTTGATATGGAAGTATCCCATCTGAAGTGAGATCATATTATGAAAAAAATGACTTCCGAGAGAAGGATCTATTTTAAATTCACCTAAAAATGATTCAATAATGACTTTCGCTCCGCTAATATGATGCCATTCAACCGGAATCCCAAGCCATGGATCCAAAGTGCCCCATCTTCCGAATCCTATTAGTATATATTTATTGTTTCCCTTAACCAGTTTTTTATTTATTTCGCCAATCTCCGCTGCAATTCTTCTGCTTTTTGATATATCAAATTTTTCAGGATCAATATATACAATATCACTTATTCCACTAATGGTTCCGTTTCCCATAGGGTGAACAGTTGAGCAGATAATATCGGAAGGTTTCCGGCTACTTGATTCTATTTCAACACCTTCACCTCCTACAACCATCGGCCTGATCTGAAGAAGATAAAATTCCGGCTTTCTGTCTTTATCATTTGACAAATTAATTGCAAACTCGATCTCAATATGGGAACCGAACGATTTGCTCCCTATTTCAAGGATCTCATTCAGGATTTCTGAAAGAGGAAAAAGATTGTATTTCAGAATATTTGCAAAAGTGATAACCCGTGGTCCCTTGATCGCTATCGTATCTCTTATTGAATTATCCTGTCCTGAAAAAGTACTGGCAACATAAAAAAGTGTTCCGTCTTCTTCGGCATCATTTAACGAATATTTTTTCAGACTGAATTTTTCATCGATCCCTATCTTTTGTGGTGAATTCTTTACATCAAGTGCATAAAAAAAATTCTGGGATTTTTTCATAAATTCCGCTGCATTAGCAAAAGGGGGATTCATTTGCGGATACTTTGATGAAAATCTGTACACCTGCCCGCCCTCAACTATCAACGGACCGAGCCCGAGAGCAAGCTGAACGATCCCGTCCTCCGGTTCCATATGCGAGATAGGGTAAAAATTGTATGATTGAGCTACACCGGAGATCACAGGATAAAATTTTCCGTTATGTTCCGTTCCAACAATTTGCTGGATTATCACAGCCATTTTTTCTTCTTCAATTCTAAAATTCGTATTTTTAACATATTCTTTCGGTGATTTAAAAAATACCGATGCATAAACCAACTTGATAGTATGTACTAACTGTTTGAAATTTTGATTTTTATCGGGATCGTTGTTCGGAAGCATATAAGTTGAATAAAGTCCCGCAAACGGAAGCAATTGAGAATCTTCAAGCAGACTCGAAGACCTGACTGCAATCGGATAATTTATATTCTCCAGTAATATTTTAAGATCATTAATAAGTTTTTTCTGTAGTTTCCCCTTCAAGAACTTTTTCGCTATTTTCAAATTATCCTGCTCATTTATTGCAAATTCGAGGAGATCATTGTTCTTTATGAATTCTTCATAAACTTCACTGCAAACAACAAATGTGTGTGGAGTTTTTATTTCTACATTTTCAAATTTATCATTAAGCCTTGTTTTAGCCAGTAGTGTATTAAGAAATGCAAGCCCACGTGCCTTACCCCCAAGGGAACCGCTTCCCAATTTCACAAAAGAATTTGCAGAATCAAATTTTACCTGTCCAAAATCTGTAATTACTCCATACTGATTTTTTGTAAGCAAAGCTTGTATTTCCCCCCTAATAAAACTTCTCATCCCATCTATACCTTTAAAGTCGGTAATCTTCTTGGGCCTTAAACTTTCTGCCGTTTCGAATTCAGTTCTGGCACGAAGCCAGATGGAAATATGATTTTTCCCTGCATGATATTCAAGACTCTCATCCGGGATTATATCTATCATTTTTTGAAATTCCTGAAGGTTCTTCGCTCTACCTATTTCCTTTCCCTGTGAATCCCTGAAAACAAAATCACCAAATCCGAAATTATTTAAAATAAAATTCTGCAACTCCTGAAGCATACTGTTTGAATACTTATTCAAAAAATCAAGTCCCATTGAATATGCTTTTTTCTTATTTCTTGAATTTGAAGACTGGAGAAGTATCGGCAAATCCGGAATCTCCTTCTTGATCTTTTCTGCAAATTTAAACCCGGATTCCGGGTTTATTTTCCCCTTCCACGGGAATCTGATATCCGATATAACACCCAGGAGGTTCTTTTTATACTTATTGTAAAGTTCTTCACCTTGTTCGTACGTCTCCGCCATAATAATTTTCGGACGTGCTCTCATCCTCAACAATCTATGAAGATCATTCACACCCTCAGATATCAATGACCGCGTCTGAGTCATTATCTCCGTATATATTATTGGAAGAAATAGAGAATAAAATCTGGGGGAATCCTCGATAACTACTATAACCCTTACACCGAGTTTTATATCGTTGTCTACATTTTTCCGATCTTCAACAAATTTAATTATTGCAAGAAGAATTCTTGTATCTCCTCCCCAATAAAACACTTTGTCAATAAATCCTGTTTCTCTAAACTTTATCAGTCTGTCGGGTGGTATCCAGTCATAAGTAAGGAGAACCACAGGGAGGTCGGGTATCGCTTTCTTTATTTCCTCTCCGAATTTCATCGGATCCGAATCAGACAATCTCGTCATTGTGATTACAAGATCGAACGATCCTTCATCAAGTGCTTTAAGGGCTTTTTCTGCACTTGAAACTCTTACTATCCGGGGAATAAATCTCAGGTTGAGATCTACATATTCACTGAATATCCTTTCCGATAATCTGCCATCCTCTTCAAGGACAAATGCATCATAGAAACTTGAAACAAGAAGTATCTCCCTTACCCTAAATTTTATCAGGTCATGGAAAATACCGAATTGAGGTTCGTAATCCATACCCGGATCTTGCTCTTTGTCCAGATTATACTTCTCCATATAATGATAATAAATAAATCACGCCTCTAAATCAACCCTGATCGTACTGATCATTATTTGGTGAGAGATGCGGTCTTCAGAACAACACCTTCCTTTTCCACCGGGTAAACCCTGCCAAGAAGACATTCTCTTGCGGTAAAAATTGATGAAAATCCGTGTTTCTTCTTGATGGCGGTTATCGCCCTGCTCAGGTTCTCACCTTTGATGGAGATAAATGGAAGCAATGACCTGTTCTCCGTTATATCCTCCATTTTAATACCTACAAGCCTGATGGGGAGCTTTCTTTTTCCTAATAACTTGTCAAGAAGCGGAATAGATCTCCTCCATATATCCTGATATGAGTATGTTGGAAGTGTAAAAGATTCTCCCGCCGTAAAAGTAGAAAAATCACTGAATCTTATTTTAATCTCGACCCTCCCAGCATAGAGCCCTTTCCCCACCATATATACAGAAAGTCTGTCCAGGAGATATGCAAGATGGGCAAGGATCATATTCCTGTCCCGGATATCGTTCATAAAGGTTGTTTCTCTGCTGAAGCTCCGTGTCTTCGGTCCGCTGCTCTTTTTATATTTTTCCGTGGAAGAATAAAAATAATGGCCGATCAATCTCTTCCACAGCGAAAAATTCTTCACCTTAAGTTCGCTAACCCTCTTTATCCCCATCCCCTGAAGTATAAGCAGTGTATGCGGTCCTATTCCCGGGATCATTTCCAATGCCAGACCGGATATGAATTCCTTCTCATCTCCGATAAAAAATACCCCTCCGGGTTTTGCCGCCTCAGTAGCAAGCTTGGCACCCAGTTTTGTATAACCCAAACCCGCAGAAACCTTCAGCCCTATATTTTTCTCGACCGCATCCTTTATTACGGATGCAATTTCATACACGGAAGAGTAGAAATATTTCATCCCGCTGAGATCTACATAAGCCTCATCCACCGATACTGCCTCTACTACCGGAGAGAAACGGGAAAGAACTTTAAAAAACTGACGGGAGATTCTTTCATAGATATGGAACCTCCCTCTCAGAAAGATCCCGTCGGGACATTTCCGGGCGGCATTTTTCAACGCCATACCGGAGTGTACCCCGAACTCACGTGCTTCATACGAAGCAGTGCTCACAACACCCCGTTCATCAGGCATCCCCCCTATTATTACCGGTTTCCCCCTGAGAGCCGGCCTCATCATTACTTCAGCCGCTGCAAAGAAAGCATCGATATCAACATGAAGCACAAAGGGAGATCCCACCCCTAATACTTCCTTAATACCCCTATCACCTTTCCTACCAGCTCAAATGGATCGTGAATGGGATCAAACTCAGGGTTTTCAGGAACAAGCCATACATCCGCACCTCTTTTCTTAAGTTTCTTCAGGGTTATGGTCGAATCCTCCATGAGAGCAACAACCATATCCCCCGATTCGGCATCTGGTGTCTTTTTTATGATCACTATATCTCCTTCCCGTATATAGGCATCTCTCATGCTCTCGCCCCTGACCCGGAGTGCAACTTTATCCCCCCCCCGCTCAATCATCCACTCGGGAAGTTCCACTTCCTCCCCCAGAGATTCAAATATTTCCAGGGGAGATCCTGCAGGGACAATACCTACAAGCGGGACAACTGTCCTTTCAGGAACAATACCCCATGATCTTCCGTCCCTTTTCAAATATCCGTTCTCAACAAGCCGGGCGAGGTAGGAATGCACCGTGGCCGGAGAGGACAATCCGGTCAGACCACATATCTCCCTGACCGACGGAAAATAGCCTCCGCGTGAAACAAATTTCTTGAGTTTTTCCAGAAAACCCTTCTGTTTTTTTGTTATCATCAGTTCGCCTTTTGTTCGTTTACAATATAATATAATTCTTTCTGTTTGTCAAAAAAATAATGGTGAAAAATGGAGTTTCAGGTTAATCGGGAACGGAGGTCCCTTATCTTCTCATTTGCACGATCGATATCTATATAAATAACTGAAAGGTCATTGTTTTCCGGTCTCTCCTTGTTCAATAATTCTCCCAGATCTTTATAGATCTTTCTAAGATCATTATTACTTTTTGCTTTTTGGGCCGTAAAATGACCCTTCTCTTTTACAAGTCCACTGATCTTATCGTTATATTGCTGCTCAATATCTTTATACTCATTTTCAAGTTTACTTATACTCTTTTCGAAAACGTCAAGTTTCAATTCAAGATCCGCCGCCTCTTTTTCCAGGACAGACAATTCATCGGGAATTGATGCTTCCCTTATCGTCCTGTCTGATAATTCCTTCTCCAGTTCCGCAAGAAGTTTTTCCTTTTTCTCTTTCCGTTCCTGTCTCTCCTCAGGATCCAATAATTCATCCTTTTTTAGGCGTTCAATTTCGGTCTGCGTTTTTTCAATTCCTTTACCGGTACTTATTATCTTTTTTTCATTGTCATCAGATTCATTTTTAATACCTGCAATCATTTTTCTTAATTCTTTAAATCTCTTTTCTATGGGATCTTTGATCTTTTTCTCTTTTTCAATTTCAGACTTTTTAAAAGAGATATGAACCTCATGCTCTGATTTCAATTTCTCGATCTTTTTCCCGGTATCATTGAGAGCAGACTCAAATTTTTCGACTATTTCTCTCTCCTTTTTTATCCTATCAATTATATCTTCTGAATTGTCCGGGGAAAAGTTCTTTTCAAAACCTCTACTTCCCAGATCGGCTATAAGATCCGACAATCTCTTTTCCTCTTTTTCAATTCCGGATCTTATCCTCGCATTTTTTATTTTCCTGCCTATTAAGGTAAAAAAACCTTTCACCTTCCCTCTTAACTTTTTATCTCTGATCAGAAGTACAGCGATCAATACAATGATGATAAGGATCAATATGATCGTAAAAGAGAATCCACTTTTTTCACCGTCCAATTCAATTGTCTGACCCGAGAATAACAAGAAATATAACAGGTTCATTCATCACCTCTATCATATAATTTATGACATAAAGATCATAAAATCAATAGTTTGACTAATTATGGTATATTGGTATAATTATTTACTTATGAAATCAGTTGAAAAAGGCCCATATTCCAAATGATATTTACAACACTCCCATTTCTTTATTTTTTTCTGGTTGTTTTTGCACTTTATTTTATTATTCCATCCAGATATAAATGGGTTTTCCTTCTGATCTCAAGTTTCTGGTTTTATGGGTACCAGAACATATGGAATATTTCCTATCTCGCAATTCCGACCTTTCTTGTTTACATTTTTTCAATACAGATCGGGAAAAGTACCGATAAAAGAAAAAAACGAATACATTTTTTTATTGCTCTACTATCTTCTCTTTCGCTATTGGTATATTTTAAATATACTAATTTTTTATACTACTCCCTATCTTTATTTTTTTCTCCGGGGAAAGAATTTAAAGCTCTTGACATAATTCTACCGTTCGGGATATCTTTCTTTACTTTTAAGCTTGTGAGTTATTCCATTGATGTTTACAACGGAAAAATTCCTGCGGAAAAACATCTTGGATACTTTGCTCTGTATGTTTCTTTCTTTCCTCAACTTCTTATGGGTCCGATCGAAAGAGCTTCAAATTTTATTCCTGAACTGAAGAAAAAAATTAACTTTGATCTCGACAGGGTCCTATCCGGTCTCACTCTCATTTCGTGGGGAATATTTAAGAAGATGGTAATCTCAGACAGACTTGCTATCTTTGTCAATGAGATATTCGCATCTCCGGATCATCAGGGTATTAATCTTTTATTTGCTACATATTTTTATGCATTTCAGATCTATTGTGATTTTTCCGGATATTCGGATATCGCGATCGGATTAGTGAAGATCCTGGGATTCAAATCTATGAAAAATTTTGATTTCCCATATTTTGCAAACAGTATGACCCATTTCTGGAATAAATGGCATATTTCCCTCTCGACATGGTTGAGGGATTACCTTTTCCTGCCTATCGCATATTCTTCAATGAGAAAGATCCCGGGAGAAAAAAAGTGGGGAATAAAAACAGAATATATCGGATATGCTTCAGGGATGTTCATAACGATGTTTCTCGGAGGACTCTGG
>CAYNUG010000028.1:0-21974 GCA_964400545.1 uncultured Clostridia bacterium
ACAATCCAACAATTGAGACCCTTGTTTATCATAACGGTGAGATATTACTCTCCATGATGTTTTATTATGGCCATCTAAAACTTGAAAGGAATGAGCAAAGAAAAAAAGTAAAATCAATGATGAAGATCCAGCACGACCAGATCATTGGTGAATTGAAAGAGGGAAAATTCCTACATCTTCTCTCAATGGAAACTCAACAGATCGAAGACGAGAGCCTTGATTCGATGGTCCTTAGGTATCTTGAAGAATCTCCAAATTCCTGACCAAAAGAAAATGTACCAAAAAGTTCTTGTTATAGATGCAATGTATCTCATATTCAGTTCCTATTATGTCAACAGGAATATGAGAACGCATAAAGGAGAACCATCCGGTGCCTTGTTCGGATTCGTATCAAGGGTTGAAAATCTGATCAGGGATTTGAGTCCTGACAAGATTGTGGTGGCTTTGGATTCGAAGGGAAAGACATTCAGGAATGATATTTATCCCGAATATAAAGCAAACAGGGATGCACCTCCTGAGGATCTCGTATTGCAAATACCGTTTGTCAAAGAGTTTCTGGAAAAAAGGGGAATTGAATATATAGAGGCGCCCGGTTTCGAAGCTGATGATATAATTGCACAGATCTCATATGGATTGGGGGAAAATGAAAAAGCAATAATTTTTTCAGCTGACAAGGATCTGTTGCAACTGGTAAATGATAATGTTACGGTCTGGCATCCAAAAATGAGAACTGAACTGGACAGTCAGGGAGTAAAGGACTACTTCGGATTATATCCAGAACAGATCGTCGATTATCTTACCATAACCGGAGATTCTTCAGATAATATTCCCGGTGTTCGTGGTATTGGAGATAAGGGCGCGAAAAAGATACTTGAAAAATTCAACTCACTTGATGAAGCCCTTGATAATCCGGATAAACTTGATGAAAAATATAGGAAAAAGATTTTTGAAGATATGGAATCTTTAAAAAAATCCAGACAACTTGTTGATCTGAAAAATGTACATAATCTGAAAATTGAGGAGAAAGATTGGAACTATCCCCTGACCCCGGGAAGAGAACTGATCTTGTTTTACAAAAGATTCTCTTTTAACAGTATTCTCAATAAACTTGATATAAGCGGTGTGTTAGAGAGCACTTCTCTGGATATTGAATATAAATTTATTTTTGATTCCATCGGGTTGAATGAGTTGAAAAATAAAGTATTAGAAGAAAAATATTTTGCTTTTGATCTTGAAACAACTCATCTGGAATTTTTCAGATCAGAGATCGTGGGGATCTCGATCTCATTTTCAGATTCCGGATATTATATTCCTTTTCTTTTCCCGGAAAATGAAAAGAGCAAAGTTGATCTGTGTTTTGATGATTTCAAAACTGACTTTTATGATATTTTCGGTAATGAAGATATCAGGAAAACTGGTCATAATCTTAAGTTTGATACCCTTCATCTCCTTCATAACGGTATCCCCGTAAGAGGAATATTTGATGATTCCATGATCATGTCCTATCTCCTTCATCCGAACAGAAGGACGCATAAGCTCAAAGAACTCAGTTCCGAATTTCTGGATTATGATCAAACCAAGTTTGATGAATTAACGGGAAAAGGAAAGAATAAAAAAGGAATAGATGAGGTCGAGATAGATAAAACAGGGAGATATTGTATTGATGATTCCGTAACATCACTTATGCTTGCAGATATGCTGGGTAAGGATATAGAATCAAAAAGCCTTGGTGATCTTTATCGGAATGTCGAGATACCTCTTCTCAAAGTATTAACTACTATTGAGTTTAACGGAGTAAAACTTGATATAGATTATCTTAAGAAAAGTTCAGAGTATCTTTCGGGTAAGCTGGAGTCGCTTGAAAAGGAATTACACTCTGCAGCAGGTTATGATATCAATCTGAATTCTTCCCAGCAATTGGGCATTTTTATATTCGAAAAAATGGGGTTACCTGCTGCCAAAAAAACCAGAAAAACCGGGCAGTATTCAACAGATAGTGAAGTTCTTCATGAATTAAGAGGATACCCGATAGTTAAGAATATTATTGATTACAGGACATTTAAAAAATTGAATTCAACTTTTGTCGAAGGGTTGATAGATACTGTCGATGATTCTAACAGGGTACATACTTCATATAATCAGACAGTAGCAGCAACAGGACGCCTTTCATCATCGAATCCGAATTTGCAGAATATTCCTGTAGGAGAAACAGGTGGTATCTCTGCCAGGAAGGGGTTCATTGCTGATGGGAAAAACATATTACTTGCGGCCGATTATTCTCAGGTTGAATTGAGAGTAATGGCTCATTTTTCTGAAGATGAGAACCTTATGGATGCATTCCGGAATGATCTTGATATTCACCAATATACTGCAGATAAGGTTTTCGGAAAGGATCTGTTCCTGAGTGATCATGAGAGAAGAAAGAGAGCAAAGATAATAAATTTTTCCGTCCTTTACGGATCAGGGCCGTTTTCACTTTCAAAGGAGTTGGGGGTCAGCTATGGAGAGGCAAAGGACTTCATTGAAATGTATTTCGAGAAATATAGAGGTGTAAAAGAATTTATTGAGAAGGTGATCTCAGACTGTGAAAATGAAACGATGGTAAAAACCATTCTTGGACGTATCAGACCTATTCCGGAGATTAATAGTGAAAATAAAAATGTCAGGGATAATGGCAGAAGAATGGCGATTAATACGATCATTCAGGGTAGTGCTGCAGATATAATCAAGGTTGCAATGATCAATATTGATAAGAAAATTGAAAAGATGAAGAGTAAAATGGTAATGCAGGTCCATGACGAATTGATCTTTGAATTGCCTCCGGAAGAAGAAAATGAACTAAAACAAATAGTCAGATACGAAATGGAGAACAGCCTGAGACTTAAAGTACCACTAACGGTTTCGATCAAGACCGGAAAGAACTGGGGAGAAATGGAATAGATCCTGTTTTCCTAATAATAACCTGATCTTGTTGAATTTAGGGTCTCTATTAAATATAATTCATCGATGAGATCTATTAAAAAAAGAAAAGGGTTCAAACTTCCACACACTCTTGTTCTTATATATTTTATTGTGATGCTGGTATATTCCCTTACATGGATTGTCCCTTCCGGTGAGTTCAAGAGGGAAAAGATAGGAGTGGGAGGGACACAACGTGAAGTAACGATTCCCGGGACATTCCACAAAGTGGAGAAGAAAGTTGTGAACCCTGAGATCCTTTTGACCGCTCCGATAAAAGGATTTTCCGAAGGTGCATTGATTATTGCATTCCTTTTCGTTGTCGGCGGAGCGTTCTCTGTTATTCAGAAAACAGGGATGATTGATGTTGCCATAAGGAAACTTGCGGAAACTTTTTCCAAACATCCGGGGTCGAGGAAATTTGTGATCCCGGTGTTGATGATAGTTTTTTCTCTTGCAGGGTCCATATTCGGAATGTCGGAAGAGACGATCCCGTTTATCATGGTCTTTATTCCACTTTCGCTCTCTCTTGGTTACGATTCAATTGTCGGTGTGGCAATACCGTTTCTGGGTGCTGCTGCCGGGTTCGCAGCCGCATTCTTTAATCCTTTCACGGTAGGGATCGCACAGGGATTGTCGGGACTTCCTTTATATTCCGGTTTGTCTTACAGGCTTATTATATGGGTTTTGGGGACATTTACTGTTATTGCTTTTGTTATGAGGTATGCGGCAAAGATAAAGAAAGATCCGAAGTTAAGTCCGGTCTATGAACTTGACAGAAAAAGGTTGTCCGGTTTACCTTCTGGAAATTCCGGAACAGGAGAATGGAATCACAGGCACAGAGCAGTTCTTTGGATATTTTCGGGAGGGATCCTGATCCTAATAATGGGGATCCTTTTACTAAATTGGTATATAACCGCGATCGCTGCAGTGTTTATGGGGATGGGGATATCTTCCGGGCTGGTTACTAAGATGACCCCGAGTGATATAGCGAAAAATTTTGTGGAAGGTGCTAAAGATATGATGAATGTTGCTTTTATCATTGCCTGTGGGAGGGCGATCCTGATAATTGCATCTGAGGGAAAGATCCTTGATTCTGTTCTTTTTTATGCGTCTAATTTCATTTCTCTTTTCCCGAAGATAGTTACCGCTCAAATGATGTTCTTTACCCAGTCTGGTATAAATTTTTTTATCCATTCCGGAACTGCCCAGGCTGCACTGACAATGCCTGTTATGGCTCCTCTCAGCGATCTTGTCGGGGTATCAAGGCAAACTTCGGTCCTTGCATTTCAATTATGCGAGTTTATACTTCCGATACTTCCTACATCTGCTGTAACTATGGGAGTTCTCGGTGTTGCCAGGATCTCATGGGAAAAATGGGCGAAATGGTTCCTTCCCCTAATGTTGATCCTCGTGGTTTTAAGTATGCTTTTACTGATACCGCCTGTCCTTATGAATTGGGGCCCTTTCTAAATCCTGGAAAGGTTATTGTTTTTTTGCCTTTTCTGGTTATGACGACAGAACCCTGATTATATAACTATTGGACTTAATAATTTAAAGCATCAATTTTTATAAAAAGGATTAAAAGACTTGACAAATAAATTCTATGCGATAAACTATAAACGTTTAAGGTTTCCTGTGGGGGATAATGATGAATGAAAAAATTGATACTAAAGAAAAGATTGCTGATGAATTCAAGAAGCATTTTAATTACTTTGGATTTAAGAAAACATCTGTCGATGATGTGGCAAAAGAACTCAAAGTAAGTAAAAAAACAATATATCAGTTCTTTAGCAGTAAAGAAAAGATATTCTATTATATCGTAAGTCGGATAGCACGAGGAATAAGAATAGATATGGAAAAGGATCTGTCAAAATACAATTCATATACAGAGAAACTAGAGGTTCTGATCTTTAAGATATTTGATAAAAGCAGCAAATGGCTTAAGAAAAATGATGTATTTGAATTCAGATATAAGTATGAAATAGGGAGCTTGGCATTTAAGGATGCTTTTAATGAACTTCTTTCTCAGATAGTAAGCAAAGGTATGGAAAAGGGAGAATTCAAGAGTACATCAGCAAGTAACAAGATAAAGTTCATTGAAGGAATAATCTCTGAAGGGATGAACTTACTGGCTGAAGATCCCGGAAGAGAATTAAAGGAAGATGTTGTTGAGTCAGTATTGAAGATATTGAAATAGTTTTTTTTATATACATGGAAACTAAAAACCATAAGGGTTTCCAGAGGAGAAAAAATGAAAAAAGAAAATTATTTAAAATTTGTGCCTCTTGCTATTGGCGGAGTTATTGTCGGTTTAACTTTGATAGTATATCTTTTCACAAAGATCACTGGAATTTTCGGTATTGATGATTTGTTTTTCCGGATAGAAAAACTGCCCCATTTTGTACTCTATTTTGTAGGTGCAGCAAATGTTATTACTTTCTTACCGATCTTTATTGCCGGTATCCTCATCTTGAGACCAAAAGGAGCTGTTGGTTATTCAGAAAAGCTTGTTACAAAAGGTATTTACAGATATGTAAGAAACCCAATGTATTCCGGACTGTGTTTCACTATTTTTGGAGCAGGTTTTCTATTTCATAACTCAGGGATATCTATTGCAGCTCTTTTCTGGCTCCTGATTTGTTTTGTCCAGGTTTTAAGAGAAGAAAATGAATTGAAAAAAAGGTTTGCCCCTGATTATATTGTATATAAGGAAAATACTCCGAGGTTTATTCCTGACTTTGCTCTACTTGTTTCTGAATTGTTCGGGGTCAGGGTGAAGATAAAAAGAAAAACTTAATATTACAAAAAAAAAGGGGCGGGAAAAACCCGCCCCTGATATTTAAATATATCTTGCTTTACTTTCCTGATTTTTTGTACAGAAATTTGAAGAATTCAAAATCTGTGGTCAATATCTTTTTCATCTTTGGAAGAACTTTTTGATATTGGATCATCGCCATCCAGAAATCTGCAAAATTTGCATCTTTTGAATAAGCTTTGTTCCTGATCTCAAGAGCGAGAGCATCAGCTTTGGCTTTCACTTCTTTTGCTCTTCTATTTGCTTCAGATGTGATTGACAACAACTCTTTTTGCATTTTGCCGAGCCATCTTGCATTTTCACCTTCACAGTCTGATCTGAATGCCTGTGCAATTTGATTCCTCTCTTTTATCATTCTGTTGTAAACACTTTGGGTCAGGTCATCTGAATATTTGATCTGCCTGATAATTATGTCAATAAGTTTGATCCCATATTGAGGAGTTATCTCTTTCGCAGCAGTAAGCATATCATCAGAGAGTTCTTCTCTACCTTTGGTAATGTTCGCATATTTGACGTTTGTAAATGTTGAAATAACCTGATCGGCACTTTTTTTCATATTCTCATCTTCTGTCTGGAAAACATTTCTTCTCGTGATCTTATTGATGACATTTGAATTCCTGATCGCTTCCCTCAGCAGATTGTTAGCAATGATCTTTCTTACACTTGAGTCAATAACATCATCGAGCCTCGATTGTGCCTGAGAGATCGTTCCGACCGATTCATAAAATTTCTGAAGATTATTGATCTGCCACCTTGCAGTAGCATCAACCCATACGAACTGGTTCTCCTCTGTCGGAAGTCTGCGGGCGTCTCCATCCCATGACTGGATCTTTTTAGAGTATTTGGATACCTGATCTATAACTGGAACTTTAAATTTTAGTCCGGCATCGGATTCTGTTTTTATTATCTTTCCGAACCTGGTGACTATTGCCATCTCTCCTTCTTCAACCACATAATATGGACCCATCAGAAAGAAGACAATAATAAGAGCTCCGATTATAAATGATACTGGTTTGAATTTGTTCATTATTCTCCTCCTTTGTTTAAAGATTTAAAGGGGATGAAATTCTTAAGCATTTTATCAATAAATTCCGTATCACCTGTTTTGAAAATCTCTTCGAACATTTCATAGTAAAGTCTGGTTCTTGTGATCTTCGGGTGTTTTCTGTATTCACCGTACACAGCAAGAAATCTTGAAATATCACCTTTTGCTTTATTGACCTTCTCGATCGCATAACCTTCTGCTTCTTCAATGGTCTGCTGTGCTTGTCCACGAGCCTTAGGTATTGCTTTATTGTATGATTCTTTTCCTGTATCAATCAATCTGCTTCTATCCTGGATTGCTTTGTTAACGTCTTCAAAAGCATCCTGAACAGGTCCTTTAGGTGGTTCGATATTCTGAAGTTTGACAGTTGTTACCAGGACACCGAGGTCATAAAGCTTAAAGAATTTATTCATCATGATCTGACCTTTTGATTCAATATTCGATCTTTCATTCCCGATGACGTCAAAAACGGTCCTGTCTCCAACGAGATTGTTAATAACAGATTGTGAGATGTCACGAATCGTTTTCTTTTGATTATCAAGGTTGAACAACCATGCACGGGGGTTAACGATCTTATATTGAATGATCCAACTTACATCCACAATATTAAGATCACCGGTCAGCATAACAGATTCACTGCTGAAATTTCTTGAAGAATAGACTGTGTTAATTCCAGCTCTCTCCGTTCTAAAACCGAATTCTTCTTTCAGAACTCTCTGAGTCGGAACGTTATAATTTTTCTCTATACCGAAAGGTAATTTGAAATGAAGTCCCGGTCCGGTTATTCTGCTGAATTTCCCCATGAAGAGGAGCACAGCCTCCTCCTTCTGATCCACCATATAAAAACTAGATAATCCGGCAATGATCAGAAAGATAACAATTATGATCGCTATTATCGATTTTGGTGTCAACTTTTTCTGAAGCTGATCAAGATCGATTACATTATCTGACATTTTTCCCTCCTTTTAATTTTGTATATCTATTATATACTATTATATACCATAACCTACGCTTTTTAAATTAATAATTACTATACTGGAAAATAATTGGAAAATAATTCGTATGAATTCTTGTAAACTTAATTGTTTCGGATTATCATTAAAGAAAAAACATACTGGAGAAAATAATGAATGAAAAGGATAAAGTAAAAACTTCTGAAGAATATGTTAATGCGCTAAAAAAACTAAAACCTAATGTTATAACTGACAGACTTCTGGCTGAACCTTATGAAGATGAGGATATTCAAAAAGGGATGAATGTTGTTTGCACCTGCTATAATTATGCAAAAGATCCTAAGTATAAAGATATAATGACGGCAGAGTCATCACTTACGGGAAATACGGTAAATAGATACAACTATATACCGAAGACCAAGGAAGATCTTAAAAAGAGAATAAAGATGGTCCATGCCCTTGCCAGAGAAACTGTTTGTGCTCAGAGATGTGTTGGTGGAGATGCATTATGGGCACTCTATATCGGTACCTTCCAACTTGATAAAAGCAATAAAGGTGAAACACATTATCATGAAAGATTAAAAAAATATCTTCAGTATGTCCAGGATAATGATATTGCACCTGCCGGTGCCGTAACAGATGCAAAAGGTGACAGAAGCATTTCCCCTGCGGATCAGGCGGAGAAAGATTCCTATGTCCATATTGTAAAAAAGACGGATGAAGGGATTTATGTTAGTGGGGTTAAAACTCCTATCACAATGAGCATTTATGCTGAAGAACTTATTGTTATGCCCAGTATGCAGTTAAGTGAGTTTGATAAAAGTTGTGCGGTTTCATTTGCGATCCAGGCCGATGCAGAAGGAGTAGAAAGGTATGCGCTTGGACCCGAGATCAAAACACTTGAAGGAGAACATGCCCCGACGCACGGAAGGAAATATCTGAACAAAGAGGGAATGATAATTTTTAATAATGTTTTTGTCCCGAACGAACGGATATTCCAATGTGAAGAACACAGGTATGGAGCGATATTTGCAAACCTTTTTGCAACAATGCACAGATTTTCCTATCTGGCCTGTAAGCCGGCACTTTACGATATTATGACCGGAGCTGCAATGCTGATCTCAGATTTTAACGGAACAAAAGGGGAATACTTCCTGAGTAATTCAGGAGAGAAGATATTCCAGATCGCTAAAGCATCAATTCTGTCGAGAGGAATGGCGAAAGCGGCAATAGAAGAAGCTAAGGTCACTGAGAGTGGTGCGATGCTTCCCGATGAGGTTTTTACAAATATGGGAAAATTTATGGCTACAGATCAATTCCCGAATGCGGTCAGCATTCTCCAGGATATGTCCGGGAATTTGCCTGTAAATCTTCCTTATCCGGAATTGCTTAAGGATGAAAAGTTCAGTAAAAATGTAAAAAAACTTTTTGCAAGAAAAAAAGGGATCACTCCTGAAGAACACTATAAATTGAACGAGTTCATAAGAGTGCTTGTTGCATCGACTGAAGGAGGACTTTTGCAATTCGGGTCAAAACACGGTGGTGGTAATAAAGAAGCTGAAAAGGTTGCTATATATGCCAACAATCTAAGATATATGTTCCAATGTAAAAAATTGGTGAAAAAAATAGTTTTCAATAAAGATTGAACACTGAAGTAAAATTCTTTTTAAGTAATAATCGATCAGCAGGATAATACTTTCCTATGGGCGAATGCTGAGTTGTACTTTAAATACACCGAGATCTCTTAGAGGGTAGAATCTTGATTGGGGGTCCCAGTTCTTCATCCAGCTTTTATTGTAAACCAGATAGATTGTATTGCCCGGGGATATTCTCCATTTAAATCTTATATTTGCACCTATATCTCTCGATTCGTCATCATATTGAATAAATGTCATCAGACCTATATCGGGATTGAGGAAGAAATCTCCTTTAAGCCTGTAAAGATTAGTACTGTATTTGCCTTCAGGAAAAGTTCCTCTGACAAATATAGCATTAACCCCAAGGCTGAGATTGCCATTGTGTTTAAAAGCTGTCCCCAGGAATAGTTTGTTGAGGTTCCCTGTATAAAAACCACCAAATTGATATTCGAGGTTAAAGATAACCTTTCTGTAAGTTGCAGAATTAAATTCAAATCTGTATTTTGTAAATTGATATGAACCGGGTTGAAAAGCTATATTATCCGAAAGGTTAAAACTACTTTTAAGAACTTCTTTCTGTGGAATGACGTTGAATTCAATATGTTCGCCACTTTCTGTACTGAAGTTTATAGGCGCGGTAAATACTCTGCCTGATTCAAGATTTCCATTGAGGTCGTAGTAGAGAGTAGTATAGAGCTCAAAATGAAATTTTCTGACAATTTTCCCGATAAGACCCTTCACCGGTCTCGGGCTGAACTGAATACCGTTTGAAATAACATTAATTCCGTTTCTCGGGAGGAATGAAAGTCCAGGTTCAAGGGAATCACCGAGGTGGTTGTACGATAAACTTATGTCAAGAAGATCGTTAGGGTAATCAAGGTTAAATCCATAGCCACTATGATCTCCTGTCTTGATCGTATTCCAGTTATAGGTAAACCATGTCGAAGCTGAAAAATTCTTGTTCTTTAAAAATTTTGATGTTGAATAGTTGAAGTCCAGACCCAGCAATGAATTATCGCCTTCTCCAAATGAATTTCCATTTGTAAAGATCATTCCGATCTTACCCTGTTCAAAAATATTCTGTGATATTCTTCCCACAAAATAATTTTTGTTGTCAACAATATCTGTATTTTTGGTTTTAACATTTAACAGGCCGATATTGGTTTTCCCTATTTTTCCGTATACTTTCATTCCATAATTTATTGGAACCTGTTCTCCATCGAAGATCCCAATCGTCCTGCTGAAGAACGGGACAAACAATCTCCAGAGACCGGATCCGAAAGAAAATATTTCGGAACCTTCAAGAAAGAAAGATCTTTTCTCCGGATAATAGAGGGAAAATCTTGTCAAATTGATCCTCCGTTTATCCACTTCCGTTTCGGCAAAATCGGTATTATAGGTAAATACGCCTACCAGATTAGGAGTAAAATTCTTGTATATGTCAAATCCTCCATCAACTTTCCACTCTCTTTTTGTCCCTGCTTCAAAATCTTTTGAAGATGACATTGTTAAATAGGGTTTGAAGGTCAGGCCAAGACCCTGCCTGATACCTGAGATATCACCGAGAAGTGCGGCCTGATTCGGATTGAAGAAGAAAATATCTTTACTGATCCCTTCCATTCGGATTGTTTCCATCTTTCTTGCGATATATCTTTCGATATTTATTCCCCATTTTGTCAGAGATGAATTGAAAGAAATAGTTTTGAAAGGGATCTTTATCTCAATGCTCCATCCATCTTTATCTATGCGGGTCTTTGCTTCCCATATCCCGTCCCAGTTGGTACTAAAGTGCTCACCGAAGGCAAGTCCGTCTGTTCTGGCACCTTTGGGATTTATGATAAAAACATATGCATTTCTTTTATCCTGAAACGGATCAAGCAAAATCTTGATGAGATCATCTCCGGTCTGTCTCCTACCGAAATGATCTTTTTTAAGGGATTTGATCGATATCTTATCCGGTTCTGATGAAAAACATTTTATTCCGAAATACATACCGGATTTTGTATATAAGATCCTTACCTCAGTCCTTTCAGATGGTTCAACTCCGGTATCGGGGTATATCATTTTGAAATTTGAAAAGACTGATGTCTCTTCCCATACCGGATCAGATAAATATCCATCTATTTTTGGAGGTGTGGTTACCTTGACCGCTTTTATCGGCATATTCTCCGGCAATATCGAAACGGTCAAAAACAAGATAGAAATAATTAATAGTTTTATTTTAAAATTTGAAAAAATCATCCATTTATTTTAACACAGATGATACGTTAAGTTAGAAAAAATGTTTTCATTTAAGTGGACAATAAAAATTTTATTTAATAATAATCAAATATTTGTTCAGTAGTTCTCAGGAATGAATATTATTGAAAAAGGAAATAAAATTAAAGGGTCAGGTATTGTCATGCTCTAAGGTCCCGAAGGATGATTGATAATTCAGAGTCCCTCTGATAAAATTATTTTGTATAAAGGCGGAATTATTTCAGGAGGATTTTATGAATTATTACTTGACGGAAATGGAGGAAATGGTAAAGGCGCTGTTCTCAGAATATGTTAACAAAAGAATAATACCGCTTCGTGGAGAACTTGATGAGAAAGATGACTTCCCGACGGAACTTTTCAAAGAGATGGCAGGTCAGGATTTTTTCAGAATTATGATCCCGGAAAGTTATGGAGGAATGAGTGATTCGGTTATGCTCACAACAATAGGGATAGAAGAACTGGCGAGAGGGGACGGAGGGATAGGCGTTACGTTTGCCGCACATTCGATAACTTCCAAAGGGATAGTGATCTACGGAAGTGAAGAGCAGAAGAGAAAATATCTTCCCGGAATAGCAGACGGGAAGTTGTTCACGGCTTTTGCCCTTACCGAATCGGGTGCCGGATCGGATGCCGCCTCACTTAAAACAAAAGCAGTTAAAAAAGGTGACAAGTATATTATTACCGGGACAAAACAATTCATAACAAGTGGAGAGATCGCAGATATTTGTCTGGTAATTGCAAATACAGATCCCGAAAAGGGTTATAAAGGACTTACTGCCTTTATCGTTGAAAAGGGGACTCCGGGTTTCACGGTAGGGAAGAAAGAAGATAAGATGGGGATCAGGTCTTCTGTTACAAATGAATTGATATTCGATGAATGTGAAGTGCCGGAAGAAAATATTCTCGGAGAGATCGGTCAGGGTTTTTATATTGCTCTCGGTCTGCTTGACCGGAGCCGGATCGGGATCGGAGCGCAGGCTCTGGGAATTGCTCAGGCAGCTCTTGATGAGTCGGTCAATTATTCTAAAACACGAGAACAATTCGGGAAAAGCATCAGTCATTTCCAGGGGATCCAGTTCATGCTTGCTGATATGGCGGTTGCAGTCGAATCGTCAAGAGCACTTGTTTACCAGGCGGCAAAAAATGTTGATTCGGGAGAGAAGGATCTTACAACCGGTTCCGCTATGGCAAAACTTTATGCTACCGATATGGCAATGAAAGTTACTACTGATGCTGTTCAGATCTTCGGAGGGTACGGATATATGAAAGAGTATCCGGTAGAGAAAATGATGAGGGATGCAAAAGTGACTCAAATCTATGAAGGGACAAATCAGATACAGAGGATTGTGATCGCATCGAAACTTCTTAAATAGGTATAATTAGGAATGATAAATAAAAAGAAGTATTCAAACGGTCCTTTGTCTGTCGGATCGCTTTTTATACTTTTCGGACTTATCTGGGTGCTGAGAAACCTGGGGTATATTAATTTCAATCTGCGCGAATGGTGGCCGCTTATCCTTATTGCTGTCGGCCTGCTGAATATTTCAAATCACAGAGATATGTTCTCCTTTCCGGGTTTGCTTCTGATATCTCTCGGAGTAATATTCCTGTTGAAATCAAACGATGTCCTGAAATGGAATAAAATTATTAAATTCTGGCCTGCAGTTCTTATAATAATTGGATTGTCTATGCTGATCGGTACAGATAGGAAGATCAAAGAACCAAAAGATTCTGATGATAAAGATAATTATATTTCAGGATTTGCATTGTTTTTCGGACTTAAAAGGAAAGTGTCGTCAATGTCATTTCGAGGAGGTGATATAACAGTATTATTCGGTGGTGCCGAAATAGATCTCCGAAATGCAAAAATGAATCCGGATGGGGCTGTCCTTAACCTGATGGCACTTTTTGGCGGAGTGGAGATCATGATCCCTGATGACTGGGACATAGAAATAAATTCAACTGCTCTCTTCGGAAGTGTCAGCAATAGATCCCGGGGGGAGAACCATGATGATGAAAAACCCCTGAAAATCAGTGCTACAACTATCTTTGGAGGGGTGGAAGTAAAGAATTGAATGAGTAAATTTTACCTTGACAGTATCAGGGATAGTCAAAATGATTATATTGATGACCCGTGGATCTTCCTA
This sequence comes from uncultured Clostridia bacterium, assembly GCA_964400545.1. GTDB lineage: Bacteria > Acidobacteriota > Aminicenantia > UBA2199 > UBA2199 > UBA647. The sequence continues at coordinate 13,818 of CAYNUG010000028.1, forward strand.
AGAGAACTTGCTCAGAACAGTCGTGATTCCGGAGCGCTCAGGATAAAGATCGATCCCGGTGGCGAAGGTTCCGGCAATGAAGTTATCATTTTTTCAGATAACGGTAAGGGGATGACCTTCAGGGAAGCTGAGAAATATCTCTTCAGGCTTTATTCTTCAAGCAAGTTCAAAGAGAGAACATCGGTAGGGATGTACGGGATCGGATTCTGGACGGTAATGAAATTCGATCCGGATAAGATCATAATTGAATCTTATTCTGAAGAAGAAGATAAGTGGGCAGTCACACTCGATAGCGATCTTAATCATAAAAGAACGGAATGCAAACTCGGGAAGTTTGGTACCCGTGTAACTCTTATCAGAAAAAAAAAATATCCTGATTATGAATATTTTTGTGATGAACTGGAAAAAGGTGTAAGGAATTATTGCAGGTTCATTGACAGGAAATCCGAAAAAGATAAAATGCTCCCTGTAATATTCAGAGGGAAACTGATATCTGAAAACCTGAAATTTGATGACGGAATATTTTTGAAATACGGAGACCGGAATTTTGCGGGTATCGTTGGATTGGGGAAACTACCCGGAGTTGTCCTGCTTACAGGAGGGTTGCCTGCATGGGAAGGGTCAACATTAAATGAATTATCTATTACTAAAAATGATGCCGAAGATAAGTACGATTATATAAAGAACGGAATTGCTCCGGTTTTTCATATTAACGGTCGGAATCTTAAAGTCAATATGTCCAGAAAGGAACTAATTGATGACGATTCTCTTCAGAAGATATTAAAGAGATCCCGAAAAGCCTTAAAGGAACTTGTTCAGACGTGTTCCGATCATGCCTATCCCAGGAGCAGGTCAAAAAAAATATGGAATGGAGTGAGGAAAGAATATAAGAATGTAATATCTTCCTATTGGAAAATAATTCTTGCAATACTGATCCTTGTGATCCCTGTTGAAATATTTCTGCTGAATAAGATCATTCCCGTTAAAGCAGAAGAAATACTTGCTCCTGACCCGGTAAGTGTCGAAGGCTTCAGGCAATACAGTGCGACTGTAGATAAACTGGGGAAAGGTGTTATCGCAGATATCAGGTATCTTCCGCAAGAGGATGTCTGGTTGAAAATGTTTACAGCTCCTGATTTTGATAAGATAAAAGGATTCGTCTGGAATGGATCTCTAAAGTATGTTCCATCCGTAGATCTTAAAGAAAACGGGGGAGACTTTAAGGTTAATATCTTTATAAGGAAAGGTGGCGATGTTTTTCTTCCACACCCCTCGGGTTATGAAGTAGATGAAGGTAGCATAAGGATAAACGGTGTCCATAAAGTAAAAATAAAGAGGTCCGGTTCGGGTGAGATAATAGCATTCATTCCTGATAATAACAGAACTCTTGATTACACCTGCTCTGTTCATGAAGTTACTGATGATCAGGGAGATAAAAAATATCTGAGTATTCCCGGAAGTGTGAGATTTCCTGCTGAGATTGAATCTTCTATCCGGAAATCTTTTTATTTGGATATGGGGAATAAAATATCGAAATCAATAAAACTTGCGAATATTATGATAAGTTACGATGCATCGGAAGGTACGGCCTTATATTACAGAGATCATACTAAAGATGATTGGCTGAAGAAGGTCCTTGAGATCGGTGCAGGTGATTGTGATGTGATAAACGGTGTGCTCTGTCTTATACTCAGGAGATCAGGAGTAAGATCAAAGCTTGTAGTAGGTCTTATAGGTGAGAAAGGCTATGTTCTGCCCCGGCTCCATTCATGGGTGGAATATTATGATAATGGATGGAAAAAAGCAGATGCAACCACTTCTTTCAGATCGGGGGAAGGGTTGGCCGATCCGGTAGATGATATCTCTGTCTTTAGAGTCGCTTCCGATCATGATAATGAAAATAAGATGGTACCGCTTCTTATTAAAATGTTTTTTCTCCTTCTTCTCCTTTCCATATTCCCATTTGTTTTGTTCTACAGGGAAAGAGTTGCAAAGGAAAGGGAAAAAAAGGCGAAACTGAATCCACTGAACAAGATTAAAGCAAGGCGGGATATAATAGAGATCGGGAAGAGTTATCTCCTGGCACCCGGATTGTGGGACTACAATTTTGATATTGTTGAACAGGAGATAATTACAACTATTCAAGGAAAGAACATCTCAATAAAGAAGGGGTTCAGGTTGTTGAGACAAAAAAAACTCTTCCTCGGCAAAGGGGAAAATCCTCTTGCCGATGCATTAAAAGGGTCGGACGAAGTGGTTATTGATTCGGATAATAGTATTCAATTTCCTCTGGTAAGACTATTTCATGGAATAATTGATCTGGATATGATCAGAGAATTAACTCCTGATTTGAACAATGAGAACGGGACCGAATTGACGAAGAGTTTCCTTGATGAAGTGAATCAGGTTCTGAAAAAGATTACCTGGAAGAAACTATCATGTTTGAAAGTTGAGGGACTTGACGAAACAGTATTCCGGGATATTGACCTGACATCAATATCGTATAGAAAGTTCTTTAAAAGGACGGGCTATCCGGGGGAATTTATTGCATTGAACGTAAATGCTCCGGAAATAGAAGAGATCATTGATCTATATGGAAATGATCGTGATCTCGCTCTTTACAGGTTCTTCAGAAAGGTAGTTTCCGGGTCACGATTTTTTTATTCCGACAAAGATGTGTCTTCAATGATAATCCTCAGGACAATATTAAAAAATGGATAAAGAATTAAAAGAAGATCAATTATTTTCTATTGATATTGAAGCATACCTTCATAAAGTTGCTCTATTTACACAGAGGTCTGCTCTTTTATATCCGGCGGAATTAACAAAAACAGCTTTTTCCAGAGGCGCAGATAAAGCAGATCTGATCATAGACAGGAATAGAGTGGAAATAGCGGACAACGGGGAAGGTATTGACCCTGCAAAACTGAATATGCTTGCAGAACTTAAGATCAAAGATCTTCCTGTTGAACGAAAAGAATTTGCGCTTAGAAGTCTCAGAGGGGATCATGGGCCAGGGTTGCTTTCAGTTTTTGCATCGGAACCGAAAAGCATAATTATTGAGACAGTATTTAATAACAGAAGATATACACTTAAAATAAATAAAGAGGAAGTATATCTGGAAGAAGGTTGTTCAATTGAAAAAGGCACGAAGATCATAATAGTTCGCCGAAGCAGAGCTTATAAAAGGGAAATCGATATATTCCGTGAGTATTCAAGATGGTCGGGTAGAGAGATAAAACTGAATGGAAATGAGATCATATCTGAACAAAGTATTCCCGATTCGATCATTTCCGCCAAGGTAGGTGAGCCTGGTTCGGAGATCACAGGTATATGCGGGATCCCGGCATCAGGCGGAATGTGCCGTATCTGGCTGACAGAAAAAGGGATCATCAGGGAAAAAAGGGATATCCCTCCGTTTCGCGGGTTGATATTCTCTGCTGTTGTTGAAACAGATTCTTTGAAGTTGGACGAAATATATCCGAAAATTGTTCCCTACGTTCAAAAACTTTACTTTCATCTTGGGGAAAATTTTCTCAAACTCAGCTCGGATCATAAGGAAAGGGTAGAAGAATTGATATTTCTTCATACGAGGGAGACCGGAGAGAAAAAATTTGTTAATGCTATTAAACCTTTCCGAATCTTTGGAAGCGACACGTTTGTCGGTCTTGAAGAGATCATTAAGCTTTCAGATTCGGGCAAATTGTTTGTAATAAACTCTGATTATAAAAGGTCCGGTATGATCGTGGAAGAAGCGCAGTCCACAGTTGAAATGAGTCCGAGACAGATAGATTTCGTTTTTAATCATTTGCATGTCCGGGGCAGGATGGTTGATTCGTTCAGAATCAATAAGAAGAGGATGATCTCGTGGATCCTGTTAAAATTTGAATTGCTAAAGTACAGGATCGCTTCGGGGACGGGATTGTTGAAAAGGAAACTGGAAGCAGATCAGCTCTGGAATGAGGAGAGAGACCTTCTTATTCGTCTCAATGATCATTTCAGAGACTACTCTATGCCGAATGGGAAGGATTATGGCAAGATCAATTTTTATGTTGTTAAAGGTCCTGGAATATCGCCTCTATATTTCAAGGTTGAGGGTTCGGGGATCCTTAACAGTGAACTTTCAATATTTCTCAGAAGAGGCAGCAGGATCGTGAGAAAGATTGTAAAACTTAATGATAAAAATGTAATGAACTTTGAACTGGCTGTAGCATTTATTGAAACTGAGCTAATACTATCGCAGGTTCTTGTATGATATTTTTCAAAAAGAGATAGAAAGTGAAGAAAATAATCTGGTTTCTGTTTCATTCTCTGTGACATCTTTTAAAGTACCTTTTCGTCCTATCCTCTGTAATACTAATGAAACTGAAAATCTTCCGCCAGGAATCCGGTATCCCAGAGCTCCAAACAATTCCGATCTGGAATCGCAGACTTTACTGTCATCATCGACAAGATCCTGAAATCTGTCAAGTCCCTGAATTGACCCGTATCTCCTGTATTTTATACCACCCTGGATCATGAAATTGTTAATAAACAGTTTGGAATTGAAATTGAGTGTATAACCGAAAGCATAATAATATCCGTAATGGATGAGTGTTGTCTTCATTCTGGGAGAAAATATGTCATTTTGTTCCGAATAACGATTTAGAGCAATTGAATTTATCAGGCCGAAATCAAAGTATGCTTCAGAATTTAATTCAAGTCTGAACGGAGAAGAATATGCAGTGAAATGAACTGCAGGACCGAAAATATCTATGATCGCATACTTGTCCGTGAAATTTACCGGTTGATCGGGTTGTTCACCGTTTGTAAAATCGTAGTGATATTCCCCTTTGTCATATTCCTCGGCAGCTTTTTTCTTTAAGAGAGAGAATGCTGATGATAATCCCGAAAATAATGAATATCCTTTTAACTTTCCGTTTTTATCCTTGCTCAGGTGTTGAATGAAATGACCGAGATATATGATCTTAGTGTCAAGAGTGTATTCTTCGATACCTGCTTTCCCAGTGGAGATCCCGATTTCAACAGCAGAATAGAAAGTAGTGTTGAATCTCTGGTTTAATTTTTCTTCCGATTCTTTTCCGATACCCGGAATCTTCAGGAATTCTGATCTTGCCCTGAAATGGAACAGATTATCCGAATTGTCGGTGTCACTATAATTGATGTTTTCATTGCTTATTGTAAGAGTCAGATCGGGCGATGAAAAATAATCTTCAGTGAAGTTAGATCTCCATTTTTTTCCGCCGAAAAGGTCACTTAATCCAAAGACCGGGTTAAGAATGTATCCGGCAATATGATTTATTGTTCCTTTTTTGCTGAGGAGATATTTGCTTAACTGGTAAAAAGGTTCACCTAACGGAAGGCCGCCCAGTCCACTGAAAAAATTATCATTGATCGATATCACCTCTCTCCATTCTGTAAAGTATTCCCATATGAACGAAGAAGTAGTTTCAAACAGAACTGATTCCAGCAAAGTCAAATTATGGTATCTTGCAATGTTAAAATAGATTGCTCCGCCTATCCCGTGGGTCCAGTTTGTCATAAATGGATTTGAATCGAATCTGTTGTCGTGAAATGTAAAGAATCGATGGGACTGATCTTCCCAGTTGAGCTGAAATTGCCAGTCTTCTATCCATGATGCATAAGTGGCCCAGTATCTTACGGAGTCGATAAGCCAGAGGGACCCATTGATCAAAATAGCTCTCCCGAGTTTCTTCTTTTTTATTTTTTTCCCAAAAGATATATTTCCCGGGGATGATTTTGTTTCATCTGACAGGAAATATCTGATTGCCGGGATTGAGTTTTCAAAATTATGATCCGGAACAAGAGAGAAATTTGAAATAAGGTAATTTTTCTCTGTCTCATTCCCTGGCAAAAACACAAATGAAGTAATAAAAATCAATAATAGTAATCTTGTTTTCAATTTTACCTCTCTGATGAATAAAATTTTTACCATAAAGGCTATTCCGAGTCAATAATAGTAATAGAAACAATAAATGAAGGATAAATATTTATTGAAACTTTCAGATCTGTTTTGTAGTCATAACTATTATTACGGTAAATGTCTCTATTGAAAATTGATAGATAATAATGTAAAATCAAACATTAAAAGGTGAATTCAATGAAAAATATAAGAAATACTGTTCTGCTTGTGGCGTTACTGTTTCTGATCACATTCTCATTCAGCGGATGCAAGGGGTTCGGAAGTCCCGATTATACTTTAAATGTAATCATTGAAGACGGCTGCACTGGAACACCGGAAGCAGGCACCTATACAAAGAATGAACTTGATGAAGTGAAATACAGTTATTTTCCTCCTGAAGAAAATGTTGTGATCGAAGTGCTGATCAATAACAGTCGCAGGACTTCATCATCAACTGTTGTAATGTATAACAATATAACGATGACCATAAGGGTTATTGATATCAGAGGTGATTGGGAGTTTACATATATTCTGGAAAATGGGAACGAACAGAAGATGAATATAACTTTCAGCGGTGACAGTGCTTTTAAAGGGACATTCTCTGATTCAAGGGGATACTCGGGGACGTGGACTGTTGAGGCGGATAATTTTGTCATGACCTATGATGATTGGGATGATTATGTTTTTACAGGTTCTGTTACTTCGATGTCAGGGCTCTATACCGGAGCAGGAATTTCTTTGAGTTGGAGTTCTACCCGGCTGAACTAATATATAAAGAGTATTTTTAACTATTTTTTCAGGATATATTCCTCTTAATTGACAATATCTTTCCCCTGTGTTATCAAAAATAATATGATCGTATCAACAGGAGGAAGCAATGGAATATGAGATATTAAAACTCGATGTAAAGGAAAATATCGGATTGATCCGGATAAGTCGCCCTGATGCTTTAAATGCATTAAACACAAGATTTTTCACTGAGATGAATTCCATGCTGGAAGATATCAGGGATAATAATAGTATTAAGGGTGTAATTATTACCGGGGAAGGAAAGGCTTTTGTTGCAGGAGCGGATATTGCTGAAATGGTGGATATGGATAATAAAGTTGCCTCGGAATTCTCTAGATTCGGTCAGGAAGTGTTCAGAAAAATTGAATTATTTGTAAAACCTTTCATAGCAGCCGTTAACGGTTTCGCTCTCGGTGGCGGATGTGAACTCGCTATGGCTTGTGATTTCAGGATTGCAGGTGAAAAAGCAAAATTCGGGCAGCCTGAAGTAAATCTGGGTTTGATCCCCGGGTTTGCCGGAACACAAAGATTGCCACGTCTGGTCGGAACAGGAAATGCACTTCACCTGTTGATGACCGCGGATATGGTTGGAGCTGATGAAGCATTAAGGATCGGTCTTGTTCAGAAGGTCGTTGCGCAGGATGACCTGATGAACACCGCCATTGAAGTTATGAAAAAGATCATTTCAAAAGGACCTAAAGCGGTTTCTCTTGTAAAAAAAGTTGTCCGTGAAGGGATCGAAACAGATATGGACGGAGGGTCTGAAATTGAAGCGGCCAAGTTCGGTACTCTTTTCGGTAACGAGGGGACCGAAGGGATGAAAGCTTTTCTTGAAAAAAGGAAACCCGACTGGGAGGAGAAATAAAATGAATTATGAAGATATTCTTGAAAATGTAACTGTTCTCGGAGCTGCAGGGAAGATGGGAAGCGGGATATTACTTCTCACCGCTGTCGAAATGGCAGACCTGAGTCTGAAACCCGAAAATAAGGGGAGAAATTTTATCCTCAATGCTATGGATGTATCGGATGCCGGACTTTCAGGACTTATGAAATATCTGCAGACGCAGGTCAGGAAGATCGCAGAGAAGAAGACCGTTGCCCTCAGGAAAGTATATGAGGACAGGAAAGATCTGATAGAGAACGGTGAAATAATAGAACAGTATGTATTTGATGTGTTGAACATTGTAAGACCGACAACGGGACTTGAACCGGCAAGGAAATCAAATCTGATATTCGAAGCTGTCAATGAGGATCCGAATCTTAAGGTCAAAATATTCAGGGAAATTGAAGATAATACGGAAAAACCACCCTGGTATTTCACAAATACATCTTCAGTACCGATCAACCAACTTGATTCTGAAGCAAAGCTTAATGGGAGGATACTTGGATTTCATTTTTACAATCCGCCTGCGGTACAAAAACTTGTTGAAGTTATTGTTACCGAT
>CAYNUG010000029.1:0-21516 GCA_964400545.1 uncultured Clostridia bacterium
TGGATGAAGTTTCCAGACTGGGTGGAACAGTTGTTAATGTTCATCATGCAACTGAAATAAACCCATATATAAATTATCCGTTTTTTAATCTTGACAAGCAAAAAGCCTATATAGAAAGCGCACATAAGAAAGGTATCAAGGTCAAACTGTATAATACTATCAGAGAATTGACATACAAGGCCTATGAGCTGTTTGCATTGAAGAGTCTGGGTGATGAGATCTTTAACGATGGGTCAGGTGGAGGGCATAGCTGGCTGCAGGAACACTTGCGGTCAAACTATCACTCAGCCTGGCATGCAACTAATGTAAACGATGCTGCCATTCTTGACAAAGGGACTTCCCGATGGACAAATTATTATATAGAGGGGTTGAACTGGTTGGCTAAAAACCAGAAGATCGATGGACTCTACCTTGATGATATTTCTTTCAGCAGGGAAACGGTAAAAAGGATAGTGACGGTATTAAATAAACAGAGAAAGGATATTATAATTGATCTGCATTCGGCGAATCAATTCAATCAAAGAGATGGTTATATAAACAGTGTGTTTTTGTATATGGAACATATCCCATATATCTCAAGGCTATGGTTCGGAGAATATTTTGAGTATGATCAAGGTCCGGATTATTGGCTGACCGAGGTTTCTGGAATTCCTTTTGGGCTAACGGGTGAAATGCTTGAAAAGGGTGGGCATCCATTTAGAGGGATGGTTTACGGAATGACCACAAGGGTATATGGGAAGTATAATCCCGGAGAGTTGTGGAAACTGTTCGATGAATTCAACATCATGGAAAGTGAAATGTTCGGATATTGGGTAAAGGGTTCCCCGGTGACTACATCTGTGAAAAAAATCCGTTCCACAATTTATAAGCGTGAAAACAGTATCCTGATAGCTATCGGTTCATGGTCTCCTGAAGATGAGTTGGTAAAACTTAATATTGACTGGAATAGCGTAGCCTTTAAAAAAGAAAATGCAATACTTTATGCACCCGAAGTAAAAGGACTTCAGAAAAGCAGGAAACTTGATATTTCCGATCCTGTCAGAATTGAAAAGCAAAAAGGCATGATCTTGATACTTAAAAAGAAAAAGGATTAATCTCAATCAAACAAAGATCTCTCTAAGAGAAAATGTGATTGAAATAGATAAAGTAACCAATAATTGACCGTGGGTCATTACAACGATGTAAATTTCTTCTTTGATAAAGCATTGATTTAATTGTTTCGTTAAATTAAAATTAATCTGATTTCAGGAGAAAAAATGAGAAAAACTATTATTTTGAGCGCAATAATATTTACTGTTTTATTGTCCGGATCGGGATTGAATTCGCTTTTTGCACAGAGTCCTGTAGGGAAATGGGTCGATTCCAGATACAACATGACCCTTGTCCTTAACGGTAATTTTACATATTCATTCCAATATCAGAACAGCGTAAGTAAAGGCTTATGGAGCAATAGGGGGAACCAGTTCTGTTTGAAAGATTCATCTTCAAATGTTCCTGTATGCTATACCGTCGTATCTTACAATGCAACGGATCTGGTTCTTCGAGATGTTAACGGAATAATGATATATTATAAAAAATCAGGCGGGACTCAGCAATCTGCGACATCACCTGTGAAGAAGAGAGTGGTTAAAGGGGCTAACAGAATAATAGCAACAAAAGGAAATTATAAACTTACTCACGGTCATTTGCGGGCGGGGATAGATCTCACCCAGTTCATTATCGGACAAAAGATTAAAGTAAGTGAAGTTCGGGAACTGAAGCAGAAACTGGTGGAAGAGTTCAATGCAATGCCGGGACAGACCGTCGGGCAGCTGGACAGTATTGGTTTGTCGATGGATAAAGTCCGCTCTGCAACCGATCCCGTTAAGATCGGACAGGTCAGGCAGCAGATATTTGCAGCATTTCACAAACTTACCCGGAATATGAGCGAAAATCAAAAACCTCTTATGATCCAGGTGATCAACAGATATATAAAAGTTCTTGCCTACGATGAAGCAAACAATCTGATCCTGACAAACAAAGATGTGGACGGGTATATCAATTATGTTGCATTCAACAGTGAACTTGCAGGGAAAAAAATAGCAGTAAATTATGCCGTGAGGAATTCCGTTACACAAAATCTGGTAAATGGTTTTGCCTCCATGCCTCTGGGGCAGAAGCAGATGTTGTCTTCGGCAAGTTTGATCTGGGAGCTCCTCGAATACAATTGGAGCAAGTTGACAAATGCGCAAAAAGTACAATATGTAAACGCCTATCGGGGAAAGATTGCAAATAACTATAATTATAATCAACAATCCTCTCAAAACAACAACAATTGGACCCCGCCGAAAAATTATGGCTCACAAAAGAAAAGTCTTTCTCAAATGAGGAGAGATTTTAATGCCAAACAGAATATGTTCAAAATGATGAACAACATGAATCTCAGCAACCATGCTCTTTCGTTGAACATAATTGAGAACATAGGTGGTACCGGAAATTATTGGAAAGTAACGGATTACTAAAAATACTTCAAAGAGATCTGGAAGAATGAAAAAAATAGTATTGTTGGTAATGTTGTTTCTCTTTTTAGTAGTTGTGAAGGCTAACACTGAAGAAATAGCAAGTATGGAATTTAAAGGAGAAACCGTTTCCATATCCGGTATTGATGGTGTAAATATCAAGGCTGATGTTTATGAAACACAGGATATAAAAGCGCCTGTAATACTATTATTTCATCAAGCGGGTTTCAGTCGGGGGGAATACAGGGAAACGGCTCCATTATTAAATAATCTTGGCTTTAATTGTATTGCCATTGATCAGAGATCGGGAAAGGGTGTTAACGGAATAGCAAATGAAACATTTCTTGAAGCAACAAAGAAAGGATTGGGCACAAAGTATCCTGATGCATTTATTGATCTCAAATCCGGTCTTAAATTTGCAATGAGAAAATATCCTGCAAACAAAATCATTGTCTTGGGAAGCTCATACTCGGCATCACTTGTGTTTATTCTGGCACAAAAGTATTTTGACACTATTTCAGCAGTTATTGCTTTTTCTCCCGGTGAATATTTTAAATTTAAAGGAAGAGCGATAAAAGAATATGCAAAAAAGGTTAAATGTGCTGTATTCATCACTTCTGCAAAAAACGAGCATGATTACTGGGAAGAGATATATGAAAGTATTCCCGGGAGCAAAAAATCATTTTTTCTCCCCGAATCAAATGGGGTCCATGGTTCAAAGGCACTATGGAAAGTTAATCCGAATCATCAAGAATACTGGAAAGCATTAAAGAGATTCTTATCCCTGTTAAAAAAATGAACAAAATAAATGAAAAAGATCTGATCTCAACTTTAAAATTTAAAATTACTTCAGCTGAGACCGACATGGATGCCCGTCTTCGTTCCGGAGCTCTGGTAAATCTCCTTATCCAATCAGCGACTCATTCAGCCGACAAACTGGGCTTTGGTTATGATAGTTTAAAGAAACACAATCTTTTCTGGGTTTTCAGCAGATTGACAGTAAATATCAAAAGGCCCTTGATGTGGAATGAGATTGTTGAAATAGAGACCTGGCCTAAGGATATTATCGGATTGCTTTATACAAGGGATTTTGAATTAAGAGATGCAGCCGGGGAAATAATAGCTAATGCAACCTCTGCATGGCTTCCGATAGATATTAAGACCAAGAGACCGAAAAGAAAAGAGAGCTTTGATTCAGATTTTTTTACTTATCTTAAGGATAAACATGCACTCAAAGATCCTCCGGAAAAATTATCTGAAACAAAGGAAGGAGAGCAATTTATGGTCAGATCAACATATTTTGATGTCGATTTCAATAAACATGTTACATCTTCAAGATATATTGACTGGATGATGGATACATTCCCAATCGATCTCCTCCGGAATAATTATCCGAAGGCCATATCAATAAATTATATTAAAGAGACCATGCCTGAAGCAAAACTCAAGATTATCAGAGGAGAAGGAAAAGAAGGTAATTTCTTTTTTGAAGGGGTTAATACTGAACTGGGGAAAACCTCGTTCAGGGGGAGCATTGTTTTCAAATGAAATTATTAATGATCTATATGAAAAAGTTTGGTTATACGCCCACTATTAAAGTTGTTGAGTCAATGCCTGAACATAAAGGTCGCAAAGTGTTTGAAAACGTTCAGGTTGCTTTTATTCATGTAGAGGAAGCAGATATATTAAACGAGGTTTCGGTTAAGAAAAAATTAATAAAGAACCTTAAATGGATATCTGGCAAGAATAATACGAAAAATGTAATTCTTCATTCATTTGCACATCTTTCTGAAAGCAAAGCCGATCCGGATTTTACTAAATCTATATTTGATGAAACTGAAGACAGATTGAAACGATCGGGATTTCAGGTTGAACAGACACCTTTCGGGTATTTTTTGGATCTTGAGGTCGATGCTCCCGGCTATTCACTTGCAAGGGTTTTTAAAGACCTGTAGAATAGAGAGGGGGAACTAATGGAATATGAGATAAAGTTTGTCCTTTTCTATCTTTTACTTCAGTTGATACTTATCACAAGCAGTTTTTTATATTACAATAATTTCATAAAAAATATTTACCTGAAGAAGGGTAATCTCACTTTGTTTGCGGGTATTTCTCAAGTTGGAGTGCTTGTTGTACATACTTTTTTTCTTTATCTCCCTAATTTTTTGTTTACCAATTGGCCGAAAATTGAAGTTGGAACAATCTCTTTCCTGATAGGTTCTGTTGTTTGTAGTGTGGCATTGCTTATACTCGTCTTGGGCATTATTAATCTCGGGGCCTTTACAAGAACTATAGGAGTCAACAGTAAAGAGCTTACAATAAAAGGGATATATAAATATTCCAGAAATCCACAAGTCATGGGATATGGATTATTGCTTGCCGGGTTTGGAGTGCTTTGGCCCTCATGGTATATATTTGCGGGTCTTGTATCATATTTTTTTATTTCTCACAAAATGATATTGATCGAAGAGCTTCATCTTGAGAACTTATTTGCTGATAAGTATGTTTCTTATTGCAATAAAACTCCAAGATATTTCAGATATCCGCCAAAAAAATAATTTGTATTGTGAAAAAAATATTTGAATTTAATAAAAATAAATATATAATCCAAGCTTAATAATTAAGGAGGAGTTTTTATGAGAATAAAAAAAATAAATGATCAGGTCTGGTCTGTCGGGGCAATAGATTGGAAGAGAAGGGCGTTTGACGAGATAGTTCCTTTGCCGGATGGCACTTCCTATAACTCTTATCTTGTTAAAGGCAGTGAAAAGACCGCATTGATAGATACTGTCGATCCACATATGGAAAAGGATCTAATTGACAATCTGAAAGATCTGGAAGTGAACAAGATTGATTATATCATCTCAAATCATGCCGAGCAGGACCATTCAGGCGCAATTCCGACGATCCTCGAACTGTATCCGGAATCAAAAGTAGTAACAAATGAAAAATGTAAAAACATGCTGATCGATCTTCTTCCGATCAGCGAGGACAGGTTCATAGTTATTCAGGATAGGGAGACTCTATCACTGGGGAATAAAACTCTTGAGTTTGTACTTGCACCATGGGTTCACTGGCCGGAGACTATGTTTACTTATCTGAGAGAGGATAATATTCTGTTCACCTGTGATTTCCTTGGCTCTCACCTTGCCACTTCTGAACTTTATGCAGATTTTGATGATTTCAAGATCTATGAAGATGCAAAACTCTATTATGTTGAGATAATGATGCCTTTTAAGAAGTTTTTTATAAGAGCGCTTGAATTGGTAGACGAGATTAAACCAGCCATAATAGCACCTTCTCATGGACCTATTTATGATAAACCTGAATATATAATCAACCTTCATAAAAAATGGGTTTCAGATGAGGTAAAAAATGAAGTGTTATTGTTCTGGGTCTCAATGCACGGCAGTACAAAAGTGATGGTGGATTATCTTGAAAAAGAACTTATAAAAAGAAAGATCAATGTCAGAAAATTTGATCTTGCATCATCTGATGCTGCACGCTTGACAATGTCCCTTGTTGATGCTGCAACATTGATCCTTGCAACTCCAGCTGTTCTCGGGGGTGCTCATCCTGCAGCAGTTTATGCAGCTTATCTAACCGGCATTTTAAAGCCAAAGATAAAATTTGCATCCATAATTGCTTCATATTCATGGGGAAGCAAAATTGTTGATCAGATCAAAGGTCTGATGAACAATCCGAAATGGGAGATCCTTGATCCCGTTCTTTCCAAGGGAGCGGCAAATGATGATGTATATAAGGAGCTTGAACGTCTTGCTGATGAAATAGAAAAAAAACACAAATCGGAAGGGCTTATATAAATATAGTATTCAGATAATTCAATGAGTGATAACTCTACTTTCGTATTGAAAACAATCGGTTTAATCAATACTCCGTATGTGGAATCAGCCCCATATCAGCCTCTTGAAGAAAACGATAAAGAATTTTTTGTTGTCATTGATGAAGAATATGTTGAAGGATTAAAAGATCTTTCAAAATTCAAATATATTTTCCTGATATATATATTGAATAAGTTAAACAGAGAACCTGATATGGGTGTGATCCCTCCCTGGGGCAACGGAAAGACTGTGGGTGTTTTTTCCAGCAGATCGCCGTTGAGACCGAATCCGATCGGGATAAGTGTTGTTAAATTAAAAAAAATAATTGGGAATAAAATATACATTTCCGGTGCCGATGTGTTTAACGGAACACCTCTCCTCGATATAAAACCATATGTTAAAGATCTGGATTCTAAAACAGATGCTAACAATGGATGGATCGAAGATTCTGATGATCTTGAGCATCTTTCACTCCATATCAGGGGAATTCCGCATGATTATTGATTTGATTGAACTCCGGTATATTTCTTTTAGGAAATTTTTTTTCTGAGAAATTATTGACGATAAATATTAAATGAATAAAATACAATAAGGAGAAAGAATGGCTGATAAAATAAAAATTGGAATTATTATCTGTGACAGGTATCGTCAGTGTGCCGGAGGGAAATGCTTCAGATCCATGAAAAATAGAGAGGGTGCTTTCAATATTTACAAAGGCAGGGATATCGAGTTAGTGGGATACACAACCTGTAACGGATGTCCCGGCGGAAATATTGAATATGCCGGTGATGAAATGGTTAAAAACGGAGTTGATGTCATTCATCTTGCAACAGGTCTTGTGGTAGGTTATCCTCCCTGTCCTTACATAGATACTTTCAAATCATTTTTAGAGGAAAAGTATGGAGTAAAGGTGGTTATAGGAACGCATCCGATTCCGGAGAAATATCTTGAAATGCATAAAAAGCTGGGTACATGGGATTCAAAAGAATGGGATCATGTGACAGCTCCAACCATGTCAGATAAAAAGACCCGAATTGATTATAATTAAAAAATGGTATGGATGAATATTTTAATACATAGCTATCTGTTTTGCTCCATTCCCGGAAGGTTTTTATGAAAAAAAGAGAAAAACTGGGATATCTTGAAGGTCTGGTTTCGATCCTGATTAATTTAGTCATTTTTGTTCTAAAATACTGGGCAGGAATAGTTTCCGGATCAATAGCATTGATGGCTGATGCATGGCATACCTTGTCTGACTCAATAAGTTCTGTTTTTGTTATAGCCGGTGTCAGGTTGTCAACCAAAGAACCGGATAAAAAACATATATTTGGTCATGGAAGATGGGAGCAAATATCGGCATTTTTTATCGGTTTTCTGCTGGCAATTATTGCATATGAGTTTTTTAAAGGGTCTGTCGAAAGATTTGTCTCGGGACAATCTGCTGATTTTGGAATACTTGCAATTGTGGTTACCATTATTTCTATCATTATCAAAGAGGGGCTTGCTCAATTCGCGTTTTATCTGTGGAAAAAAACAGGGAACATAGCTTTAAAAGCAGATGGTTGGCATCACAGAACGGATGCTCTGTCGTCAGTCATAGTACTTGCAGGCATTTTTCTTAAGGATTTTTTCTGGTGGATAGACAGTGCTCTTGGGATTGCGATCTCACTTATGATCATCTATGCCGTATACGGGATCCTTAAAGAAGCGATCGAGAGCCTCCTGGGAGAAGCTCCTGATGAAATGTTAATAACTGAAATAGAGAGTATAATTTCTCAAAATTCCGATCTGAAGCTTATTCCGCACCATTTTCATATTCACGATTATGGAAATCACAAAGAGTTGACCTTTCATATAAAACTTGATGGAAAGATCGATATCCGGACCGGACATGATGTTGCAACAAAGATCGAAAAAGCCATTAAACAAAAAATAGGTATTGAATCAACGATCCATGTAGAGCCTTTTTGAGAGGATAGATACGGATAATGCCAAAAACAGATCAATTCAACAGTTTTGCCGAGGAATATGAAGAATGGTTTGATAAGGAAAGAAAGACCTATGAGATGGAACTTGATGCTGTAAGAAAACTTCTTCCTGAAAAAGGGAAAGGGATAGAGATTGGATCAGGTACCGGCAGGTTCTCCCTCCCGACGGGAATCAGGATCGGGGTTGAGCCTTCTCATTCTATGGGCAGGATTGCGTTGGAAAAGGGCCTGGATGTGATAGAGGGGGTCGCGGAATCTTTGCCGGTTGTTTCAAATAGTTTTGATTTTGTTCTGTTCAACACGGTGATTTGTTTTCTTGATTCACTCAGATCATCTCTCCTTGAGTGTTACAGGATATTACGCCCGGGCGGGGTTGTTCTGGTCGGGTTCATTGACAAAGAGAGTTATCTGGGGAATATTTATAACAAGAAAAAAGATGATAGCAGATTTTTCAAGAAAGCTGTTTTTTATTCGGTTCCGGAAGTGAAAATGCTGTTGGAAGAATCGGGATATCACTCATTTGAATTTGTTCAGACGCTGATCCACGGCAAAAAGGATAAATTCATTTCCGAGAAGATATTGAGCGGATATGGAGTTGGCTCATACGTAGTAATAAAAGGAATTAAAAATTTTTAATAATGTAATAATAAGAGGTAATGATGAGGAAATTGAGAATCTGTATAGGATCGAATGATAGTGAAAACATTGCAAGGTCTCATATGGGAGACACTAAAAATTTTCATATCTGTGAAATTGATGATGCATCAGGGATCAAAATGATCGAAACGAGAGAAAATAATGCAAAGGATCTTGATCATTCAACAGAGGGCAAAATGAAAAAGATCCTTGAAATAGTTTCTGATACGGATATTCTTGTTGCATGGCAAATGAGTCAGAATTTTTTAAACATTTCAAAGAAAACCCGTTTCCAGCCAGTAATTGTAAAGGCTGAAAAAATTGAAGATGTTTTAAAAGTATTGCAGAGAGTATATAAGCAATTAGAGGAACTCGTTGATAAAAGGAAAGAAGGTTTTTTCTCAAAAGAAGTACCCGAATTCGATTGATCCTGATAACGTTTCGAAATGATTTTTTATCGGGAACGTGAGCAAAGTGAATTTGACAATTTAATGCTGTTTGAGTATAAATATCATCTTTAAGGATTTTTGTTTTTATCAATTCAGGGAGAATATCTGGTGCTGACGTATCTGAGGGTAGAAAACTTTGCTGTAGTAGAAAAAGCTGAGATACAATTTGCTACAGGATTAAACATTCTTACCGGAGAGACAGGTGCGGGGAAATCTCTTCTGATTGATGCCATCAAATTTTTTCTTGATAAAAAAATTCCTCCAAACTCGTTAAGAGATAAAACGAAAAAACTCAAGATAGAGGCTTTTTTTGAGAATAAAGGAAATGAATCTGTCTTGAGAAGAGAGATCTCTTCAGCTAACAGGAATAGATCTTTAACGTTCATGGACGGTGAAGCCGTTCCTTTTCATAAGCTCAAAGAAGTTGCGGAAAAATCTCTGAACATATATGGTCAGAACGAATATCTTTTTCTTCTCAACTCTGGAAATCATCTCAATTATCTGGACCAATTCGCCGATAACGGGGCACCTTTGACCATTTTGGGAGAGCTGTATAGCGAGTTGATCGTATTGAAGGCTGATTTGGATGAATTGAAGACCGGAGAGGGAAATGCTTCAGAAAGGATAGATTTTATTGATTTCCAGCTTTCAGAGATCCGTGATATAGATATTGAAAGGGAATCAGAAGAAGAACTTTTGCAGAAAGTTAAGATCCTTTCATCGGCAGAGGAGATTGTTGTCAGCTCTAATACTGTTCTGGATAATTTGTATCGATCCGAAACATCTGTTTATAACCGGCTGACAAATTCCCTTAAAAGTATAGATTATCTTATCACTATTTATCCGGAATTCATTCCTTTCAAAGATGAAGTTCTAAAATTCTATAAAGCAATTCCTGAAATGTCAGCTCTCCTTTCAGAAAATGGGGGCAATATTGAGCATAATGAAGCTGAACTTGACAGGTCAGAAGAGAAGTTGTTCAAGATTAAAAAACTGAAAACAAAATATAATGTTGATTTTGATGGTTTGAAACAAAAGAGAAAGGATCTGGAGGCAGATAAAGATAAATTTCTTAATATGAAATTTTCGATTCAGGAAAAAGAAAAAGAGATCAGTGTGAAACTGAAGGAATTTTCTGATATAAACCGGAAAATAAGAACAATAAGAAAAGAGCATTCTAAAGTTCTCAGTGAGCTTGTCGAGAAAGAATTGTCCAGATTGGAAATGGAAAAGGCCAGATTTGTTGTTGATTTTTCAGAAAACGAGCCTGATTTATCTAATATCAGTGTAAAGGGAACCGATAAGATCGAATTTTTGTTCTCATCGAACCCGGGGATGGACCCGGGTAAAATCAAAGATATTGCTTCAGGCGGAGAACTCTCCAGATTGATGCTGGTCTTGAAATCATTGATCAGTGATGATGCCGGGATTACGTATGTTTTTGATGAGATCGATAGTGGGATCGGTGGTAAAACCGCAGATTTTGTGGGGAGTAAACTTAAAAAGATATCAAAGAAAAATCAGGTTATATGTATCTCACATCTTCCTCAAATCGCTTCTTTTGCCGATCGACATTTTCTTATAGGAAAAGAATATCGTGATGATAACACCTTTAGTACTGTAAAAA
This sequence comes from uncultured Clostridia bacterium, assembly GCA_964400545.1. GTDB lineage: Bacteria > Acidobacteriota > Aminicenantia > UBA2199 > UBA2199 > UBA647. The sequence continues at coordinate 11,041 of CAYNUG010000029.1, forward strand.
TCCTTAACGATAAAGAGCAGAGAGAGGAAGTCGCCAGGCTTATGGCAGGGCAGTCAGTTACAGATGACGTTCTTGAAGCAGCTGCACACCTGATTGATTCAAAAAAGTAATGAAATTTTTCATCAAAACCTTCGGATGCCAGATGAATGTAAATGATTCTGAAAAGATCAATCATCTGTTAAAAAAAAAGAGAATGGAGAGAGTCAAAGAGCCTGACAATGCGGATCTGATAATTATTAACAGTTGTGCTGTAAGGGAAAAGGCACAAGAAAAAATATTTTCTTACATCGGAAGACTTGATCAGAAACAGAAGATCGTTGTGTCCGGATGTGTTGCGCAATCGGAAAAAAAGATGATTCTGAAACGGAACAGGAAGGTTGATTTTGTAGTTGGAACGCACCAGTTCTATGAAATAAATGGAATCATAGATGAGTATTTGTTGAAGAATAAAAGGGGAACAAATACAGAATTCAGCAGGGAATGGTCTGAAACGGTTCCGGATATACATGCTCGTGAAAACGAATTTACCGGGTACGTTTCCATCATGGAAGGGTGTGACAATTTCTGTACCTATTGCATTGTCCCGTTTACCAGAGGGAGGGAGAAGTACAGGCCTTATAAAAATATACTTAAAGAAGTTGACTATCTTGCTGAAAATGGATTTAAAGAGATCGTATTGCTCGGGCAAAATGTTAACAGTTGGAAAGATCAGGAAAATGGTATTAGTTTTGCGGCTCTTCTTGACCGAATCGCTGAAATAAAAAAAATTAAATGGATCAGGTTCATTACATCTTATCCCGGATATTACGAATCAGAGTTGATAGATGTGATGAAGAAGAACAGGAACATTGCCCGGCATATCCATTTCCCTGTTCAATCGGGATCGACCCGGATCCTGAAAAAGATGGGGCGTGCTTATACAAGACAAAAATATATTGATATAATCTCGAAATTCAAGGAAGAAATTCCGGAAATCAAATTTAGTTCTGATTTTATTGTTGGTTTCCCCGGTGAGAGTGAACGGGATTTCAAGCTTACTCTCTCGCTTATGGAAAAGATTGGATATGATTCTATGTTCTCTTTTATTTATTCACCCAGAAAATATACAAAGGCTGCTTTGATAAAGGATGATATTCCAGCGGAAGTCAAAAAAGAGAGACTGCAGAGACTTCATGAACTCCAGAAAAAAATTCAATTAGCTGCCCACAGTATGCTTGTTGGTAAAGAGTTCGAAGTTATGGTCACAGGGAAAAATCCCAGAAGAAAGGGTGAACTTCTCGGGAGAACAGAAAGCTATAAGGTCGTTAATTTTCCCGGGATTCACATGCCTGGTGAATTTGTGACGGTAAGGATCGAGCACTTTGGTCCTTATTCTCTCAGGGGAGTTGAGATTCCCGGTAAATAATGAAGGTAGGAGGAAATATGGCCAGAATTCTTATATGGGTTGTATTTTTAATCGGCGGCGGAATTGCAGGTGTTATTATTGATCTTAGATTGTTTCCGGAGATTTTCAGAAACTCCGTTTTCCATGTAGTTAGTATCATGTTAGGGGTTTCTCTGTTAATGCTGGTATTGAGAGCAAGTAAAAACACAGGCAGATTTCTTTCCCGCTTTGGAAGAAAAGGGACTTTGCCGAGAATGGATACAAATATACTAGTTACAACAGGAATATACTCGTGTATGAGACACCCGATGCACCTTGGACTTTTGTTTTTCCCGTTGTCAGTAGCATTGATCATAGGATCTCCATCTTTTATTTTCATTATTTCTCCAGCGGAAATGATATTAATGATTATATTGATTAAATTGATCGAGGAACCGGAGGCGATTAAAAAATTTGGTAATGATTACAGAGATTACAAAAAGAAGGTTCCGTTCTTCAGTTTTCAAAGCTTCTGTCTCAGAATGCTTTTGGAAAATCCCGGGGCGTAATATGTCCGTTCTGCACATTTGCTAAACCTTTGCCTAATCTTGACTATAAGTCCCGGATATGTTAAAAATGTATCTTTCCAGTAGGAAAATCTCGGAAAATTATAATGAATATTGATGTACATGAAATAGGTAAAAAAGGGTTGGTACTCGAAGACTATATCGAGTTAGATGATTTCTACCTTATCGAAGATGACTCTTTTTTCTCAGACAGTGTATATTTTACACTTAAATTCACTAATGAGGGGAATGGCAGAATAAAGGTGTTGGGGTCTGTTCGTACTGAAATTACAATGAAATGTGTTAAATGTCTTGAGAAATTTGAAAATAATATAGATTCAAAATTTGATATAGTTCTTTTTCCCATGGATATAATTGATGCTGATAATTCTTCCCTGAACAAGGAAGAACTTGAATACATTTTTTATGAAGGGGATAAAATTGATATAAACAAAATACTACAGGAACAGATAAACTTTTTTATTCCGATGAACCCTGTCTGTAGTGATGCATGCAAGGGGATTTGCCCGAATTGCGGGATGAACCTTAATAAAGAAAGTTGTAAATGTGAAAATACTATTAATGATTATAATTTATTTTCGAATAAATTAAAGAGGTGAAATATGGCGCTTCCGAAAAGAAGACATTCTCATCAGAGAAAAAACAAGAGAAGGTCCCATGATGGATTGAAAGTGGAGGGGATGTCTGTATGTCCTCAATGTAAAGAGCCTAAACTTCCGCATAGAGTATGTAAAAATTGCGGTTACTATGATAACAGGCAGATTGTTGAAGCAGGGGATAATTAATCGCTGACACTTTTTAGATTATGAAAATAGCAATTGATGCAATGGGTGGGGATAACGCTCCTGAAGTTGTTGTCAGGGGAGTTATCGATTATTTAAAAGAACAGAGATTCAGAAGTATGATGAAGATAATCCTTGTTGGCAAGGAAAAAGTTATTCGTAAGGAACTGAGAAAAAATGAATTTGACCCTGAAGGATTAATAGACATTGTTGATGCGAGAGAAGAAATTTCAATGCGAGAACAGTTCTTTTCCTATTGGAGAAAGAGACATCAGACTTCGATCAAAAAAGGGATTGATCTCGTTAAAAAGGGTCATGCCCAGGCGATGATATCTGCCGGGAATACCGGGGCTGTTATGGCTATATCAAAGAGTGTGTTGGGGAATCTGGATAATATAGAAAGGCCTGCTCTTGCCTTGATGCTTCCGACACCCAACGGGAATTCTCTTTTACTTGATGCAGGTGCGAATGTTGATTCAAAGCCAAAAAATCTTGTTCAATTTGCTCTAATGGGGAAGGTTTTTCTGGAAAATGTTTATGGAATAGAAAAGCCGAAGATCGCTTTAATGAGTATAGGAGAAGAAGAGGTCAAAGGTAATGCTCTTACAAAAAAAACTTTCAATATGCTTAAATCCCTTAATGTTAATTTTATAGGTAATATGGAAGGGTCAGATGTTTACTCTGGTGAGGCGGATCTTATTGTAACGGATGGATTTACGGGAAATGTTGCCCTTAAAGTGTCAGAAGGTGCAGTCGAAAATATGCAGTCAATGCTTATGAAGGAAGTCGGAAACAGCATTCTTTCAAGAGCCGGGTTCTTTTTGCTTAAGAGTTCGATCAGAAGAGTGAGAAAAAAACTCGATTATGCTGAATATGGTGGGGCTCTCCTCCTGGGTATAAATGGTCTCGTTATTGTGGGTCATGGTAAATCTAATGCGAAGGCGATAAAAAATGCAATTTATCTGGGGAAAAAATTCGTCGTAGAAAATGTGCTTGAAAAGATCACTGTTGAAGTTAGCAGAGTTCAGAAGGTTTTAAAGGAGTACAAATATGTATGAAGAATATAAAAATGCAATAGTAACAGGAGCAGCAAGAGGGATTGGCAAAGGTATCGCTGAAGGGCTTGCCCGTGCTGGACTGAATGTTGTTGTTTCCGATATCATGTTTGATGAAGCAGCCAAGGTAGCTGACGAACTAAAATCCTTTGGTGTGAAATCTATTGCAGTTAAAACAGACGTAGCTGATATTAATAGTGTTCAGGAGCTTATAAAAAAAACTGTTGAAGAATTTGGGTCGGTTGATTATTTGATAAACAATGCAGGTGTGACGAGGGATAATCTTTCCATTCGGATGTCTGAAGAGCAATGGGATCTGGTTTTGGATATTAATCTGAAAGGAACTTTCCTCTGTTCTCAGGCGGCCGCTAAAGAGATGATGAAAAAGAGATTTGGAAGAATAGTTAATATTGCATCTGTTAGTGGTATCCTTGGTACTGCCGGTCAGGCAAATTATGCTTCTTCCAAGGCGGGAGTGATTGCTCTTACGAAATCTTTTGCCAGAGAACTCGGTGGTAGGAATATTACAGCGAATGCGATTGCTCCGGGATTTATTATTACCGAGATGACGGATCGGCTGTCGGATGAAGTAAAGAATGCATATCTGAGTCAAATCCCTCTAAAGAGGGGTGGAACTCCGGAGGATATAACTGAAGTAGTGAAATTTCTTATTTCACCTTCAGCTTCATATATTACAGGAACGGTGATAAACGTTTCTGGAGGACTTTTAATTTAAAAAGGAGAAATAAATGAACAAAGAAGAAATTTTGGGAAAAGTGAAAGGTGTTGTTGCAGACAAACTGAATGTTGGTGAAGATCAGGTAACTATTGAGGCAAAATTTGTTGAAGATCTCGGTGCAGATTCTCTTGACCAGGTTGAGTTGATCATGGCTCTTGAAGACGAATTTGATCTCAAGATCCCTGAAGAAGAAGCAGAAAAACTTACAACTGTTGGTACAGCGATAGACTATATTGTTTCAAAAGCATAAAATATGATTTACACATCCAGAAGCATTGACCTGAAAAGGGTTGTTGTGACAGGACTTGGATTAATTTCCTCTGTCGGAAAAAATGTTGATGAATCGTGGAAAAATATCAGGAATGGTATTGGAGGGATCGGGATGATCACTCATTTTGATGCCTCTGAATACTATTCGAAAATTGCAGGAGAAGTAAAGGATTATGATCCCCTCGATTATTTTGACAGAAAAGAGGCCAGAAAGAGTGACCCCTACATTCAGTTTGCTTTAATTGCTTCGGGAGAAGCTGTTAAAGATTCAGGATTTAAGGATTATCCCGGACTTGTTCCGGAAAGATGCGGAGTTTACATCGGTTCGGGTATCGGCGGGATAAGTACTATTGAAGCTAACAAGAAATTGCTGATGGAAAAAGGTCCGAGCAGGGTTTCTCCATTTTTTCTTACTGCTTCTATCGCAAATCTGGCATCAGGACAGGTGTCGATAAAACATACTTTAAAAGGGCCTAATCTTGCAAATGTGACTGCCTGTGCTACAAGTACTCATTCGATAGGTGACTCGTTCAAAATAATTCAGCGCGGAGATGCGGATGTAATGGTGGCAGGCGGAGCGGAGTATCCTATCACAGAATTGGGAGTAGCAGGATTTTCTGCAATCAAAGCATTATCAACCAGAAATAATGATCCAGCAAAGGCCAGCAGACCTTTTGATAAAGAGCGGGATGGATTTGTTGTCGCGGAAGGCTCAGGAATAGTTGTCCTCGAATCTCTTGAACATGCAATGAAAAGAGGAGCAAAAATTTATGGAGAAATAGTCGGGTACGGAATGACCGGTGATGCTTTCCATGTAACTGCTCCGGATATGGAAGCCGATGGGGCAATGCGAACAATGAAAATGGCAATGAACGATGCAGAAATAGATCTGAAAGATATTGATTACATTAATGCTCATGGTACATCTACTCCCCTTAATGATAAAGTTGAAACTAAAGCAATTCGAAAATTATTTGGTGATTACGCAGAGAAACTGAGTATTAGTTCTACCAAGTCTATGACCGGTCATATGCTTGGAGCGACCGGTGGTGCTGAAGCAATCTTTTCTGTCCTTGCGACGAAAGAAGATTTTATTCCTCCTACGATCAATCAGGAAGTTTTTGATGAGGAATGTGACCTTAATTACACTCCCAACAAAGGAATTGAGCGAAAAATAAATTATTCTCTTTCCAATTCATTCGGATTTGGCGGAACGAACGGAACATTAGTATTCAAGAAATTTGAAGAATAATAGAACAGCCCCCTTCCGGGGGCAGTTTTATACCTGTAATTCCAGTAGTAGTTTTTTTAATAACAGATCCGGGCTATTTGTCACTTATTACTAATTTCTATATATGTTAAACTATATATTAATTAAGGTAAATAAATGGACTATGAAGAAACTCAATACGGATTTTTTGTTATTATTGTATTTGTACTTATTATTATTTTTATGTTTTTAGCATATTCAGGACAGTGGGGAACTCGTCCGATAACCAAAGTACCTTTTTTGATCATGTCGGGTTTTTTTATTTTTATTCTGGTTCTTTTCTATAAACTCAATATTAAAATAAAAGAAAATCAAATCAAAATCACTTATGGAATAGGTCTGATCAGGATAAGAATTAGGCCTGAAAAAGTGTTTGATCTGGAGACCTTCAGGGTTCCATGGTATTGGGGGATGGGTATTCGTCTGACACCGAAAGGATGGCTTTACAGTTTGAACAGTTTTAAAGCTGTAATCATTAAATATGGTATCAAAGGAAAGATAAAAAAAATATTGATCGGAACACCAGACCCGGAACAATTAAAATCAGCTATCGAACATTATTTTTCTTCCATAACAGAAAAAGACAGATTCTGACTTAGAATATTTTATGAAAAAAGTGTTGCAAACTCAGGAACTATAAAATTTAAATGAATATCATACTATGGATACTAACAGTGGTGTTGCTGACCTTTTCATTTGTAAAAGATAGAAAAAAGACATTCTCAGCATTAAAAAAGGCGGCAATGAAATTGTGGAAAATGTCGGCTCTTTTTTTCTTTGTGATGGCCGGATTCTCATTGATTTTAGTCATTGTTCCCGAGAACACATTTAACAATTATATAGGGGTTGAATCCGGGATTAAAGGTGTTCTCATTGCACTCGGTTTCGGTTCGATATCCATTATGCCCGGATTTGTTGCCTTTCCCTTAGGGGCAGCGTTAAAAATGCAGGGTGTACCTTTATATATAATTGCTGCTTTCACCCTGTCACTAATGACCATTGGTGTGGTTACATTTCCTATAGAAAAGAGTTTTTTAGGTGTTAAAGTTGCTGTTGTTAGAAATATCCTTGCCATGTTTGTCTGTATTGTTGCAGTTGTATTTATTAAAGTGGTATTCGGAGAATGAGATGAGAAGCAAATATATTAAGATCTTTCTGGTTTTCTCATTTTTTTTATTTGTAGGGATATCCTGCCTGGGTGGATATAAGATCGGCCAGAAGACGGGAGAGACATTTTTTCATGTTCTGGTCGAAATGCTTAAAATCCTCCCTTTTGCTTTTATTCTGATCGGTTTGTTTGAAGTTTGGATAAAAAAAGAAACTGTAATTAAACATTTGGGTGAAAATAGTGGAATGAAGGGTTATCTCTGGGTCCTTATTCTGGCTGGTTTCTCTGTTGGTGGGCTATATGTTGCTTTCCCATTAGCTGAAACTTTATCAAAAAAAGGGGCATCACTAAAAGTTATATTTGCCTATTTGGGATTTGCCGGAATAATAAGGATCCCTATGACTATTTTCGAGATAAGTTTTCTGGGATTGCCTTTCACTATAGCCAGACTGATGGTTGCAATACCATTATTTTTACTTATAGGAATCCTTATGGGGTCATTTTTAGAAAAGAGGGGTTTTAAATTTAATATTAAATAGAATATACGATATAAGAATTGTATTTTTCTATATTTCCCTTCAATTTTGAATAACGAAAAATAAAATCAAAATATAAATTGAATAAATTCTGGAAAAATACTAAACTGAAACAAGAGTAAATAGTGTTTAATTTAGAATTATAATTTCAAGAAAATGAAAAATATATATAAATTAATCTTAATTGTGATCTTTCTGATGAGCTTCATAACATGTCAGAGTGATGATGGTCTGGAAGATGGTAGTGTCAACAGAACGGATGGAGCCGTTAAGCTGGAGATTGCATTGTCCGGAAGTTTACAAAATCCTGCTTTTTCACCGGATGGAAAAATAATTGTATTTACCCATTTCCGAAACGGATACAACACTCCTCCTTCTGATCTGTACACATACAACCTGGAATCAAAAGAATTAAAGGAACTGGTAGTTGACGGGAACAGCAATGTGAATTTGCCGGGTGAATGTTGGAACGCTTCAATAAAATCGATAGTTTTCTCATCCGAAGGAGTATCGGATGATGAGATCTACTATATCTCTGAAAATGGAACAACGGGAGAAGAGATCCGTATCACTAACAGAAATGATAATGTTGCATTCGAGCCAACATTCTCACCTGACGGGAAGTGGATAGTCTTTGAATCTCATAAGATTGATGATGAAAAAAACGGGATAATTGTCAAGTATAAATTAGACGGGACATCCGGGTATATTAGCCTGACCGCACCAGGCGAAGATTGCAAACAGCCGAACTGGTCGCCTGTAGGAGATAAAATACTTTATCAGAAGGAAGAAGGCGGGCAATGGGATATTTGGATTATGAACATTGACGGAACAAATAAACGAATGGTGACAAATTTCCCCGGAAGTAAGACCGATGCGGCTTTTTCTTTTGACGGTCAATTTATAATTTTCAGCTCGGAAAATGCCGAAGTTGAATTGGCAAATATTTATAAGGCACCTGTTTATGGTACTGGACAAATCCGCTTAACAAATTATTCAGGATATGATGGTGCTCCTTCGATCTCACATGACGGAACAAAACTGGCATTTGAAACATCATCAACAGATCCGGATAAAAGCAAGGGGACAAGCCTTTACATAAAAAATTTATAAGGAGTGTTCAGTTAAGAAGAATATTCGATCTCATTTTGGACAAAATATTTTAAATTAGATGACTATGACGGTGATGGGATTGTTGACCCGATCATTGTATATGGAACTTTCGGAATGAATGGAACAAGTGATGGGAGAATTAAGATCCTGGTTTATCACAAAGGTAAAAAAAGGGCCATTAGGCATCAGAATGGAATGATTGATTTTGATAGAAATACAAAAGTAGACAGGTTGTTCTACGAATTGCCGACTGAAATTCAAAATAGAGTAAAAGAAATAATGATAAATATCATGAAAAATGACCAGGGGATTTTCCCATATGGATAGCAAAAAGCCATGTCAAATAAAGAATTAAAATTTGATGAAAATTAAAACGGCAACCAAGAATGAGAAAAAAAGTGATATGCAGAGATTGTTTGTGCTATACTCTTTTATATATGCAGAGAATGGTTTTATGTTTGTAGCATGAATTGGTTGAATTACCAGCAAAGGTTCTAGCAACTACTCAAATACTTACCGTTTGCACAAGAAGAAAAAGACGATGAAAATATATAAATTTTTTATTACCGTTATTTTAATTACGTTTATCGGTTGCGGTCCTCACAAAGCACAATTTGACGGGACCCCTTTTGAAAGACTTACGTCTTTGGAGGGTACCGGTTTTACTCAAGAGAGATTGGATTCGTTGACGAATTTCCTTAAAAACAATCTTGAAACGACCGGAATGATAATTTTAAAAAACGGGAAAATCCTTTACGAGTATGGTGATATAAAAGAGATCAGCTATATTGCCTCATGCAGGAAAAGCGTTCTGAGCATTCTCTACGGAAAGTATGTTGAAAACGGGACTATAGACTTAGATCAAACGATCGGAGATATAGGGATTGATGAAGATAAAGGGCTGTTGGATATAGAAAAGATGGCAACGGTTGAAAACATAATCACTGCACGCTCCGGAGTGTTTTACAAACCTGTGAACAAAGGGTACGATGAGAAAAACATATTAAAAAGAGGTTCGGTAAAACCGGGAGAATATTTTGTTTATAATAATTGGGATTTTAATGTAGCCGGTTATATTCTGGAAAAAAAATCAAATAACAATATTTATCAGGAAATAGAAGATCAGTTAGCTGTCCCTTTGGGATTCCAGGATTGGAATATAAAAAATCAAAAGAAAAAATATAAAAAGAGTAGATCAAGATATCCTGCCTATCATATTTATATATCCACAAGAGATATGGCGAAAATAGGACAACTGATGCTTAACAAAGGAGAATGGCACAGTAAACAGATGGTATCAAAGGACTGGATCGAGAAAATAACCTCAACGGTCACCCCTGTTGAAGTAGTGAATAAACGTTATGGGAGGGACAGATCAAGTCCATTTCAGTTCTCATACGGTTATATGTGGTGGTTGGTTGATAATTTTAGACATCATCCCGATTTCGAAGGAGCTTATTCCGCTACCGGTTACGGAGGACAGTTTATAACAGTTATTCCAAAGTTAGATATGGTTATAGCTCATAAGACCAAGTTAAATTTGTTGAATTATTTAGGATTCAAAAATGATGTTGGTGATTTGCAATATTGGGAGCTATTATACAATTATATCGGAACAAGAAAGGAAAAGATGTTATAGCTGAAATTCATTTA
>CAYNUG010000030.1:0-21472 GCA_964400545.1 uncultured Clostridia bacterium
TAATGTGACCAGGGCGATTGTCAACGGAGTGCTTGGATCAAATCTTGAAGATCTCGATTTTTATGAAGACAAACTTTTCCATTTCTATGTTCCTGAAAAATGTGAAAAATTCGGTCCTGAAGTTCTTCATCCGGAAAAGACATGGGATGATAAAGAGGAGTTTAAACTAAGAGCGAAAAAACTTGCCTCTGAATTCAGTGCCCATTTTGACAAAGTATATGGAAATAAAAATATCGATCCTGAAGTGATAAAGAATTGTCCGGGAAAATAGCAGGGTTCAGGCTTTTAGATTGAATTTGCTCCTGGAATAGGAGTTGATATATTTGTCAAAATAGTTTTTTTCCGGAAATTGTATAAATTTTTCATAACCAAGCCAAGCCACCATTGTTGCATTGTCGGTACAATGCTCTCCTTCCGGCAAAAAAACCTTTCTTTTCTCATTCTCCAGATTAGATAATGCTTTTTCCCGAAGGAGAGAATTCCTGCTGACCCCTCCTGCAATAATAATACTTTTAGGTTCAAATTTTTTACATGTTTCTGTTAATTTTAATATGAGATAATCTGTAATACTATTCATAAATGAGGAGATCAGGTCACTGTAATCCTTTGTGCCCGGTTTTATATTATTATTTTCAAAAAATCTAATGGCAGCTGTTTTATACCCGGAGAAGGAAAAATCTCCTGACCCGTCTGACATTTTAGGGGTTGTGAACCTGAATTTTGTATTGTCTCCCTCTGGGTACAATCTGTCCAGAACCGGTCCTCCCGGATATTCGAGTCCAATAAATTTAGCTACTTTATCCATCACTTCACCGGCTGCATCATCTCTGGTTGTCGTTAATACATCCGATTCGAATTTTGATTTTTGATGAAATATGGATGTGTGTCCTCCGGAAACTACAAGAGCAATTAAAGGGTAGTTGATTTTCTTCCCGTATGTAATGAACGGGGATTCAATATGGGCTTGAATATGATCAACTCCGACAAGAGGCTTCCCGGATAAATAGGAGAGACCCTTCGCAAAGGAAAGACCGATAAGCAATGAGCCTATTAGTCCGGGACCCTGCGTGACGGCTATCAGATCGACAGAGGCGAGGGTTGTTCCCGATTCAGAAAGTACTTCCATAGTAAGCTTGTCGATAGCCTCATAATGACTTCTTGATGCTATTTCCGGGACTACTCCGCCGTATTTCTTGTGAAGGGGAATTTGTGATTTTATTTTTTCACAAATGATCCTGTTGTTCTTGCCCCTCTCAATAAGGGAAACAGCGGTTTCATCGCATGATGATTCAATTCCAAGTATCAGCATTGTCAAATCTTATCAAAATTACCAACTTGTGACAAATTTAATGATATTTGATAAAAAGATTACAGCAGGGTATTATTTTTGTAAAAGATGAGAGGCGCATGAGCAGAATAATTGAGCGGATATTAGTTTTTGTTTTTATTTTTTTATTGATATTTAATAATTTCAACTTTTGTGAAGAAAATATGTCAACAAAGATCCAGTTGAGGATTAGGGATGGCTATAAAAGTGCACAAAAGATGGATGATCTGAAATTGTACATAAACAAACAGGAAGTAAGAATAACCGGAAAGGAGAGAAGAGATAGATATATTGGTCAGGAGGGGATACTGGGGAGGAACTTTATTCTTACGTTTATGAATTTTCCCAGGTTCAATAAAAAGCTTGAGGATGCAATATCATATTTTGTGACAGAAATATTGAGGAAGTCGGATAGCCTGATCGTTCATACCAATATAAACACACATCAGATCAAAGTGACGGGGAACAAAGAGAGAATGATCCTCAATATTGTTAATCACCTGAAAAAAGACATGAATTATATCTCGGGCAGATCTGCGAGAGTATACAAAAGTATTAATGCAGAAATAGAGAGAATGGAAAGATTCTTCGGCACTTTTGATTCTACTACTACAATCCTCACTATTGGTGATGTCTATTTCAATTTTTTTGCAACTATAATTCCGGATCTTCAATTCTATAAAAATGAATTTGTTATTCCTGACAAGAAAAGATTCGAAGAGATCGGGGATCTTTTGGGATTCCGTGAAGGGGACAGGTATTGGATATTCATACAGAATGGAAATATTTATCCTTTTATGACCAGGATCAGAAAGATCATCAAGTCAGTAGGAACCAGGCTCTCCCTTGTTACAACGGGTGATCAGAGCTGGAAAAAAATGGTGAGTACAAAGATAAGGGAAATGGAAGATTCAATGTTGATCGATACCCCATACCCAAGAAAGACAATGAGGACACTTTTCATTAATACTAACACAACATTCTATACACTTCTGTTCTCCACAGAGAGCGTTACTTCAACAAACAAAAAGATTGACCTTCAGCTCTTGGATATTCTCGGAAAGATATCTGTGGACTCAGGCGGGAAATTAATAGAAACTTCGGATATTGAAGCGGATCTGAGAAAAATAAGGGAATTCAAGGATCGCTTCTGGAATATTAATTTTGTTCTCCCTGAAACGAAGAAGAATATTAAGTTCCGGATGGAGATCGGAGGGAGAGGGAAAGATCTTGTTTATCGTAAGCAACTTAAGAAAGATGAATACCGGAAATTAAAAAAATATCTTTCAAAACCGAAAGTGTTTATTGAGAAACCGGAATTCAGTAAAAATAAATTGTCATTTTCAATAGGATCTTTTTCACTGAACAAGAGAGGTGGTTTCGGACTAATTAAAGTTGTGATACAGACTTATGATAATTCGGGGAAAGAGGTTTACAGAAGATCAAATATATTGAGAACAGGCAGAAAAAAGATTGATATCTCTATCGGGATACCTGAAGAATTATTTTTTCACCATAAAACAAGGATATCTGTTCTTGATCTTATCTCTAATGTTATGGTTGCTAATGAACTGCGGATGAATTGAATCCTCTTTCTCATTTGATCAATTCTTCAACAAAAACGATCTTTACTCCGCTTGCCCGAATGAAATCAATTGAATCTGAAATAGCGGAGAACGTTGTTTTAAAAGGGTGGCCAATTGCGATCCCTATTCCTTTCTTTTTGGCAATTTCCACAAGCCTTTTGATCTGGAACATCGAATGTTCGTATGACCTTGTATGATCCAGGAAAACGTCTCTCTTTGCTGTTTGGATTCCCAGTTCCTTTGCTGTTTCCCAGGCAATTGAATCGAAATCTGTTTTTGAATCAATAAAGAACATTTTTTCATCCCTTATGATCTTAAGTACTATTTCCATCATTTTTTTATTCGAAGTGATCAGAGAACCTTCGTGGTTGTTTATTCCTGAAGCATCAGGAACGATCTTTCTGGCTCTTCTGATAAGATCTGTTATTTCTGTTTGTGAAGATGTTGTTGTAATGACTTTTAGTTTGTCAGGATAAGTGTTTATGTCTTTTTTTGGTTGCATTGGAAGATGGATAAGTGATTTTAGATTGTATTTGGAAATCCATAAAGCTTCCTCGATTGCGTGAGGGGAATCGGGAAGCACCGACCCTGTTATGGGGATTCCGAGTTGTTTCAGTTCATAGGCTCCGATATTGTATGCACCAATATCATCGATAATAAATGCAATCCTGGGGTTTCCCCGGTCTGCACCGCTTATGTCTGTCTGTTTTTCGATCTTCGTCCGGGATTTTTCTTTAAGACTGTTTATCAATAAGAAATGGATCGTTTTTCCCGAGAGTACTGTTTTATACAGGTAGGTAGTTTTCCATTTATTTCTTCTGACCTCTATCGGAGTTAATGATAGATCGTTTTTGTTAGAAGAAATTTTAACTTGCTTAAGTATCTCTTTAAACTTAGATTTTTTTATATCGATTTTAAAATGATATCTTCCTACTGTATCTTTAAAATAGTCGAAACTTACATTCCCGGAATTAAAAAGATCAAGCAGATCCTTGTTGAATTTGTGAATTGCACTTACCGGTTTTTCTTTCTTTAGCAGGCTGGTGAATATCAATGACCCTTTCCCTTTCTGGTAATTAATGAATTCCAGCAAGATTACAACGAGAAAAGATATTACGATCAATGAAGCAAAGAACAGAAATGAAGAACTCTTTTTTCTTATTGGTCTTTTATTTTTCCTTTTCATATCAGTTCTTCATGCAAATGATCCGAACAACATTATATATAACAGTTGCGGTTCAAATTCAATTCTTCTCCTTTTTCTTCAGCCAGATATCAGGATTAACTGCGACAGTTTTTTTTCTTATTTCAAAGTATAGAGAATTTCCGTAGGTTGACCCGGAATCACCTGCGATCCCTATCTCATCACCGGCAAGTATATAATCACCTTTCTTTTTTAAAAATTTGCTGCAATGTCCGTAAACGGTCAACATATCTCTGGAGTGTTGAACGATAATTATATCTCCATATCCTTTGAAATAGTTCATGAAAATGATGACACCATCAAAAACGGACCTGATTTTCATTGATCCTGAAGGCTTTATTTCGATACCGCTGTTAAAAATATAAGTATTAAACCTTGTGCTTTTTTTCTTTCCGAATCTGGAGATCACTTTTCCTTTGATAGGCCACCTGAGTTTTCCTTTTATTGTATTAAGATCAAGATCAGGGAGGTCGAATACGTTAACATTTTTTTTCATGAGGTTAGTCAATCTTTTAGCTTCTGTTTTAAGTTCGGTAAGCATGGATAGATGTCTTCTACGGTCAGAATTGATCTTTTCGATAAAATCGGTCTTTGCCCTCTTTGCATTGAGGATCTCATTTATTTTTTTAGTTTGTTTTTTTTTCAGGTTTCCAAGATGTAGCTTTTCTTTCTCAAGCTCCTTACGAATTGAAAGTAATTTTACTAGATATACTTTTATTTTTCCAATTTCTTCAATTTTTTTATTGATCAGAGAAATAAAGAGATAGTAATTTTGGAACATCTGATTAATATCTTTTATGTTGCTGAATATTTTAAATTTTCCGGCTTTCCCGATCTTATAAAGTATTCTGACTGCTTTTTTTATTCCTTTTCTTGATCTTTCTATTTCTCTTTCAAGGGATTTTTTTTTAGCTCTTTTTTTCCTGATAGAAGTGTTGGCAACTGACAGAAGATGATTGATCCGGTCATTCTCTGTGATTGCTTTTTTATAATTTAATTCTATCTTGTAAAGTTCATTGAGGATCGAGCCGCTCTCTTTATTGAGTGAACTTATCTTTCTTGTAATGTTATCGATTTTAACATTTAGTTTATCCAATTTTGATTCTTTTGATGGATAAACCATTAGGGAAAGTATGATCGTCAAAAGAATGAGTTTTTTCATTTTCAGTTCTTATTATAAGGAATATTTCAATTACCGTAAAGGAGATTTCTGTCAATCGGTGTCATTTTCTGAACGGGGGTGAAATTTATTGTAGCTTTTTAAAAGATCTGAATAGTTTAGGGTCGTATACTTCTCAGTAGTTGAAAGATTTGAATGGCCCAGGAGTTCCTGGATCATTCTCAGATCTACTCCGCGTTGAAGGAGATGTGTGGCAAATGAATGACGGAAAAGGTGGGGGTAAATATTTTTTCCGGAATCACTGATTTTTTTAAAAACTTCTTTTACTATTTTCTCTACTCCTCTTTCTGAGATCTTTTTTCCTGTATAGTTAAGGAATATAAATTCATTTGATCTTTTATATTTTTTGTCCGAAAGTGATATATATTCTTTCAATATATTTTTTGCTTTTTTATTGAAAGGAACAATTCTTTCCTTTTTCCCTTTCCCGAAAACTCTGATCAGCCTTTCATTAAAGCTGATATCCTCACGCTTCAGGTTTGTAAGCTCTGATAACCTTAGTCCCGATGCATAGAACAATTCGAACAATGCTTTGTTCCTTATTTCGGTCAAGGTTTCTCCGGGGAGTGCATCAAGAAATTTTATCATTTCATCTTCTGTTAGAATTTCAGGAAGTTTCCTTTCTGCTTTGGGCACAGATATGAGGTCCATAGGATTCTTTTCTGCCAGTCCCTGTCGGATAAGATACTGGAAGAAAGATCTTATCGCATAGATCTTTCTTGAAACCGTAGACCTGCTGGCGGTTGTCAGGTAAAGATGGGATAAATAGTCACGGATATTATCTCTTGAGAGATTTTTGTAAATATCGTTAAAAAAAACAATAAATTGATCAATGTCCTGCCTGTATGCTTTTATTGTATTTAGTGAAAATTTTTTTATATCTGTCAGATAATCAAGATAATCTGTCAGATACCTATTCTTTTTTTCCATTCTTTAAGTTCGTTGATCGCATTATTTGCTCTGAACTCTTTTTTTTCTCTTTTACTTTTTCCCCTGATCTTAATTTCTGGAAGAAGCCCGAAAGAAAATTTTGAGGGTTTGAAGTTCTCCCATCCGGCCTTCTTTATATAATTGAGAAGTGACCCGGTAGCTGTACCCAGGGGAGGTTCTTCAAGTTCCCTCCCCTTAACTTGTTTTGCTGCACAAAGACCACACAATAGTCCGGAACAGACCGATTCCAGATAACCTTCGACACCAGATATCTGACCTGCAAATAAGATATCAGGATTTTTTTTTGATTGATAAATTCCGGAGATAATTACTGGTGCATTTATATAGGAGTTACGATGCATTCTCCCAAATCTCTCAAATTCTGCATTGTTCAGACCAGGAAGTTTTCTAAAAACCCTGCTTTGTTCCCCCCATTTCAACCTGGTCTGAAAACCAACAAGTTGAAACAGTTTCCTTGCGGTATCATCCTGGCGTAATTGGACGACAGCATATGGAATTGTGTCATTTGAAGAAGACTTAAGTCCAACAGGTTTCAAAGGACCGAATGCAAGGGATTCTTTTCCCCTCGAAGCAATTTCCTCTACGGGGAGACAGGCTTCAAAAAATTTTTTATCCTCAAAATCTTTTAATTCAACTTTTTCTGAATCAGTAAGATCGTTAACAAGTTCATAATACTGTTCTTTTGTAAGTGGGATATTAAGAAAATCTGCATCTCCTTTATCATATCGCGATGCCCAGAATAGTTTTTCTGTATCAAGACTGTCCAGATTTACGATCGGGCTTGTGGAGTCGTAAAAGAAGAGGTTTCGCCGACCTGTGTGGAGGGAGATATTTTCTGCTAATTTTGCAGATGTGAGAGGACCTGTCGCGATTATTACAGGTCCGTCCGAAACGGGTATTGTCTCAACATCTTTACAAATCAGGTTTATTTTGGGATTATTCTCTAATTCATTTGTCAAAAATTCTGCAAGTTTTATTCTGTCAACCGAAAAGCTGTTCCCTGCAGGAACCCTGAATTTCTCACTGCTATTCAGAAAAAAAGAATCTAACATTTTCAATTCTTTCTGAAGTAAACCCGAAGCAGTATATAAAGCTGATGAACCGAAAGAGTTGGAACAGATCATTTCCCCTAGGAATCGTGACTCATGACCTTCCGTGTTCTTTTCCGGTTTCAGATCATACAGGTCAACATTCACTCCTGACTTTGCCACTTGCCATGCAGCCTCGATACCGGCAAGCCCACCGCCAACAATAATAACTTTTTCCATCATTTGTTTTTTTCAGTATTGTTTGTTTTGTGAATATATTTACAATCAGGATATCCGGAACATGCAATAAATGTTCTTCCAGATCGTTTTTGGAATTTCCTGACCAGAGGTTTCCCACATTGAGGGCATTCTCCGAGTTCTTCTTTTATAGATTCTATGTAGTCGCAATCAGGATATCCTGTACATCCGATAAAGTAACTTTTCGTTTTTGGTGAATATCTTTTGACGAGTGGTTTCCCGCATCCTTTTTTCGGACACGTTCTTTGGAGAACTTCATCTTTTTTTGTTCCAGAATTACCGTTAATGATCTTTTCTGTATATCTGCACTTTGGGTATTCGGAACATCCAACAAACCATCCCCGGGTTTTGACGGAGTATTTTCTTACGAGTTTACCACCACAATCCGGGCATGTTTTACCTGTGTACAAGGTTTCCCTTTCTTCATTTTTTACTTTGGCAAGATCCTGCTCAAGTTTTGAATAAAAATCACTGATCCCTTCAACCCAGTCGAGATTTCCCTCCGAGACAAGATCCAGTTTTTTTTCAAGCTCTGCAGTAAAATTATAATTCATAAGATCTTTGAAATTATTTTCAAGGTAGTCATCAACTTTATTTCCGAGGAATGAAGGGATGAATTTTTTCTCTTCCCTGTAGACATAATCTCTTTTTCCAAGAGTATCAATTATTGAAGCATAGGTCGAAGGACGTCCTATTCCCTTGTCTTCAAGGACTTTAACGAGGGAAGCCTCTGTATATCTTGCCGGTGGTTTTGTGAAATTCTGTTTCTGATCAAGTTTTAAAAGTTTTAAGATCTCTCCTTCCTCAATGTTGGGAAGGAGATCGATTTTCTCTTTCGGGGCTGTTAATTCCATAAATCCCTTGAATTTAATGACTTCGCCTTTGGTTTGGAACATATAGTCACCATTGAGAATCTCAAAATTCGTCTCCCTTATCTCAGCATCTTTCATTTGAGAAGCAATAAATCTGTCCCAGATTAGTTTATATATCTTAACCTGACGTTCATTTAGAAATGTTTTGATCTCTTTGGGCGGGTTTAAGGGGGTTGACGGCCTTATTGCTTCATGTGCATCCTGGATCTTTTTTTTCGTACCGAAAACATTTGGTTTCTCGGGAAGATAGTTTTCTCCGAATGCGGATTTGATAAAATTCTTAGCAGCTTTGGCAGCTTCAGAGGATATTCTGAAAGAGTCTGTCCTCATATATGTTATAAGACCTGTTGGTTCACCGCCCTTAATACTGATCCCCTCGTAAAGTTCCTGAGCGATCTTCATGGTCATTTTGACCGGGAATCCGTATTTTTTGTATGCTTCCTGCTGGAGACTTGAAGTAATTAGCGGTGGTGATGGTTTCCTTTTCTTGACCCTCTTTCTTACTTTCGATAGAAGATAGTTTGTATGGTCCAGTTCCTTAATCACTTTGTTTTTTTCAGTTTCATCTTTTATTACAAATTTTTTGGATTTATATTTTTCAAGTTTTGATAGAAAAGCAGGAGACTTTGAACCTTCGAAACGGGCAGTGATTGTCCAGAATTCCTCAGGAACAAATTTTCCTATTTCTTTCTCTCTTTCTACTATCAGTTTTAATGCAATAGATTGCACACGACCAGCGGATAATCTCCCTCCGATCTTCCTCTGGAGAACAGGGCTGATCTTGTAACCCGCGAGTCTGTCGAGAAGTCTTCTCATTTGTTGAGAATTGACTTTGTTCATGTCAATGTTCTTCGGTTTTTTAACTGCTATATTTATCGCATTTCTTGTTATCTCGTTAAAGTAAATCCTGAAAATCTTATCATTTGTTGATTTAAGGATTTCTTTCAGATGAAATGCTATAGCTTCTCCTTCTCTGTCAGGATCGGGAGCCAGATAAATTTTTTCACATTTCCTGGAGAGTTTTTTAAGATCATTGATAATTGTTTTCTTATCCTTCAACTCTTCATAATATGGTTTGAAATTGTTCTCGACATCAATGCTCAGAATCTTCGGGTTGAGATCTCTGACATGTCCCATGGATGAACTTACCATGTATCCTGAATCCAGATACTTGGAAATAGTATTTGATTTTGCCGGTGATTCAACGATGATCAATGTTTTATTCTTCATGTTATTTCCTTAAAGCCCCCATCCTCTTCGGTTATCAGGTTCTTCAACACCATTCCCATCAGAACCGAAATTGTTTGAGATACTGAATTTCCAGTGTTCTCAACAAAATAGTTTATACTATTTACCTCATTTTTACTCATCAAGTCAAGTATTTTTTTTTCCGGGGGTGTCAATTGCATGGATAGAACTTTTCTTTCTTTTTTAATTTTGATCCCGTATTCGATCAAGATATCTTCTGCGGAGGTGATCAGTTTTGCCCCCTGTTGTATTAGGTGATTTGTCCCTGTGCTGATAGGAGAATCAATGTTTCCCGGAACTGCCAGAATGTCCCGATCCTGTTCTAATCCGAGTCTTGCGGTTATCAGGGACCCACTCCTGATTTCTGCCTCAACAACAAGAATGGCTTCCGACATGCCGGCAATGATTCTGTTCCTGATCGGGAACAGGTGAGGCCTCGGTTCCATGTTTAGAGGGAATTCAGAAACAATGCATCCGTTTGCAAGGATTTTTTTGATCAGCGAGGAATTCCCGGAAGGATATATGCTCAGAAGTCCTCCGGCATTTACACCGATGGTTTTTCCGTTATTTTTCACCGCTTCCATGTGTGACATCGAGTCGATACCATATGCCATTCCGGAAACAATTGTGACCCGGGCTCCTGATATTTCCGGGATGAGTCGGGATATTGTTCTCCTGCCGTATTCAGATCCTTTTCTGGAACCGACCACTGCAAGCATTCTACTATTCAATACTTCCTTGTCACCTTTCACATAAAGAAATTCGGGAGGATCATATATCTCTTTTAATAAAAGGGGGAAATATTTGTTTTCCCTGAAGATGATCTCTACTCCGTTCTCTTCGGCAAGTTGGCGTTCTCTATCTGCAGTATTGTTGTATTCTTTTCTGAAGGTTCGTATGTTTTCTTTTGTAAAGCCTAAATGGGTAAGTTTTGATATAGGTAACAAGAAGAAATCAGACTTGTTCCATTTCTTCCTGAAGAAATTGTACATTGCTTTTGGATTCTCATTTGATAAAACCTTAAAAGAGATACTCTGTTGTTTATGTTTATAATTTATGCCCATTCACATCAATTCTGCAACTGAGAGTTATGAAATAAAAAAAACAGGAGTTCAGATGACCCTGTATCTGTGATTACTCTTCTTTTCTTAATCGATTGCTTATTTAATTACTTTTTTTAAGTTCTTTGAAGGGATGAATTTAACAATTTTTTTTGCGGGGATGATCATTGCTTCTTTGTTATTGGGGTTGATGACCCTTTTTTTTTCTCTCTGGATGATCTTGAAAGTCCCGAAATTTGAAATAACAACTTTTTTTCCATTGCCAAGGTTCTCAACGATTACTTCAATTAGGAGATCGATAAAGTGGTAGGCTTCAAATCTTTTTACATCTAATTTCTTGTAAATAATCTCAGAAACTTCCTTCTTATTCATTATCACCACCTATCATTATGATTAGCATATCAAAAAAAAAAAGTCAAGTCTGTTATTTTATTTCTATAGGAATATAGGCTCTTTCAATCGCAAGTGTTTTCTAAAAGCCCTATATACTTTGATTTTTTTGAGAATTCAATTTGGAAAAAATATGATGATATATAGGTGTATTCCACATCTTATTGACTTTGATTCGGAACATTAAGTTTTTTTCACTGATGAATAAATAGTTATTTTGAAAGTGGTCCCGTCCTTGTCCGAACGGGCAATGATTATCTCTCCGTTGAGGAAATTTACGATCTTTTTTACCAGAGCAAGACCCATTCCTGTCCCTTTCGGTTTAGATGTGTAGAATGGATACCATATCTTTTCCATATCGGCTTGTCGTATCCCCTTGCCGTCATCCCTTATTTCGATAGAAATGGATTTGTTACCGGATTTAGTGAAATTGGCTTGAATATTTTTTGCGCCGGCCTCTCTGGCATTCAATATAAGGTTTGTGAATACTGAACGGATAAGGTTGGGATCACTTTTTATCATCCCCCCGGCATTGCCACCTGTTCTGATATTGATCCCGTTCTCTTTACAAATTGAATTTATAAGCTTTACTGTGTCAACTTCTTCAATTCTTGTCATGCTGAGCGGTTTTGAAAAATTTAGAAAATTTTCCATCATTTCTGTAAGAAATACAATTTCTGAATTGATCTTTCCTGTTTTATCCGGATCGCTCTTAAGTGTTTTTGTATATCCATATATAACACCCAGAGAATTTCTGATCTCATGAGTGAGGAATGTTGTCATTTCCCCCAGCATCATGAAATTTTTTCTACTGTTCAACAACTCCTCTTTCTTTTTCTCTTCTGTAATATCCCTTATTATAAGAAGATTCCCTACCTGTATGAGAGGAAGCAGTTCAATAAGAAATATTGATTTCCCGGATACTATACTCTCCGAAACGGGGAGGTCATGTTTTTTTCCAAGAAAACGCAAAATTCCGGGATGTTCATTAAAAACTTCTCCTGCAGAATTATTTAATGCAAAGGCCGAGCTTTTTGAAAATATTTGTTCTGCGAACGGATTGAAGAGTTCTATTCGTCCCTTATCATTCAAGAGTATAATTGCAGCACTTATTCTGTTGACCACTTTCCTGCTGATCTCTTCTGATTTTTTTACATTGATTCTCTGTTTGTCTACGATACCTTTAAGTTCAGTTTCACTCTCTTTCAGTTTTGAAAGGTAATCCTGGAGCAGAGGAAGTCCGGATGATTGTTCGGAACGTTTCCCCCTTTTATAGAGGATAACAAGATAAAGTCCGGTTATAAGTATAAATATTCCGAGAACTATTATTAAAGCTGACATAAATCTTTTTAGTTTTCTGATAGTGACCGAGGATGGAGTGTCCAGATTTTCTCTGAATCTCAGAATAGTACCTGATTTACTTTTAAGGTCAAATATATAGTATCTCTCATTCTCAATTGTTTCTTCAATAGGTTCTTTTCTGAATGATCTGGGAATTGTTACAAATCTAAATCCGCCTTCTTTCTCGATGGCATTATAGTTGTAGCCATTCATGAGGGCTGAATATCTGGCTTTCATTATTATATTTTCTTTTGTGATATTTTCTTCTTTAACTTGCAGGATATCCATAAAAGAGTGAATATTTTCAAGAAAAAAAAGTAATACTATCTGGATTATGAACAACAGAATTATAGTGGTTTTTCTCATTCTATCCTCTTATCATCCGGAGAATATCCCGGTTTTATAAATATAACGAAGAGATAAAGCTGAAAATCTCATCTCCAAAAAAATATGACACAAATCCCCCGATGCTGAGGAAAGTGCCGAACGGTAGTGCATATTTAAAATTTTTTTTCTGAACTATAATAATTACTATCCCTACGACAAGCCCTGAAAGAGAAGCAAGCAGGAGAGTGATCACTAATTTTCTGGCCCCAAGAAAAATGCCGAGAAAAAAGATCATTTTTATATCTCCCTGTCCCAGCCCTTCGATCTTTCTTACCTTCAGGTAAAATATGTAAATTCCGATGAATAACAGAGTAATACCACCAGCAGAAATAAGAGCTTCTACAACATTTACTTCAGGATTAAAAAATGAATATATGAGAAAGACTGCCGATCCTCCAATGGTAAGTTCGTTCGGAAGTATCATATGTTCCAGGTCTATCAGGCAGAGAGAGATCAATATAAGCAGAAATATAATTGTAAAAATATAGTGAACAATCCCGTTCTCTGCAGATACGTATGAATACCAGAATGTAAAAGAAGTAAATATTTCCACAAGAGGATAGCGTATTGATATGGGAGTCTTGCAATTCCTGCATTTCCCACGGAGAAATATATAACTCAGTACAGGAATGTTGTCTATTGCCCTGATCGTATTTCCGCATTTTGGACAAAAAGATCTTGGTTTGACAATACTTTGTTCAAGTGGAAGCCTATGAATAACCACATTTAAAAAGCTTCCAAATATCAATCCGAATACAATTACTATTATTTCTTCCACATATACCCCTCTTTTGGATCAATTGTACCCTTTTTCGAATTGTATTTGTAGGGGTTCCCTTTAAAATCTTTCGGGATCGCTCTTATAAACCCGAGAGTAACCAGCTCGTAAATATCATCAGGGTAAAAACCGTATCTGTTAAAAAACTTTTCTATTGCTGATTTTATCTTCTTTTTATCAAGTTCAAATTTGATCTGATAAAGGTGAAGTTTTGCTGAATGTTTTTCAATATTGGTTTTAGCATTCTCCAGAACATTTTTCCACAGTTTCCAAGATTCATGAAGTTTACCCTCCATGTAAATAGTGTGAAATAGCATTCGTGAAATAAATTTAGGTGCCCCTTTTTTTTCTGAAGCTTTTTTATAGTATTTTTCTGCAAGCGAATAATTTTTCAAATATCTGGATGTATAATATCCTGATTCAAAATCAAACATCCATTCATCTTTCATGTTTTCAGATCCTTTCTGAAGAAGCTTAATAGCCATATCTATATCACTCATTTCGATTGCCATTATGGTCGATCCCAATAAATACGGATCTTTGAAACGAGGCGAAATATCTGTGATAAGATTAAATATATCTTCAATAAACTCATCGGAATTTAAAAGATTGTAGTTTGAGAAGAATTGAATGGACCAGATATATAAAAGATCGGCAGTCAATTCAGCATTTCCGAAAGAAAAAATGCGTAAAGTTTTTCCGGAAGGGAGTGCAAGGAAAGTGTTCTTTTTTTTAAAGTAGTTTGTGTTGGAATCATAGATATACTGAGAATATCCGATAAGCAGAAAAATAATCACTGCAAAAAAAATATATCTGTTCTTTTTCATTAAAATTCACGTCGTTTGAATATATGAATTGATATAAATAGAATAGCTGTAACATAAAAAATACCGTAAGCAAGAGTGCTTAGTATGATCTTCATGCTAATAGGATCGTTCATCACGAGGGCACTTTTAATGTTGAATTTCTCAAGGTTCGGAAAAAGATAGTAAATAAAATAAGCAAGATATTTTCCCAGCGGGTTTAATAATTTATGTTTAAATTCGTTGAAGGTCCAGATGACATGACCGAGAAGATAAAGGATGATCGTGAAAATTGAGGACAATATCGGTGTTGAAAATGATGAAAAGAGTATCGATATTGAAATGATTATTAAAAGTTCCATAAAAAGGAAAACAAAGTACACGAGAATATATGGATCAAATGTTCCTGAGAATATGAAAATAAAAATACTGAAAATTGAAATCATTGTTGTCAGTGCGATAAAAATGGTTAATGCCAGTCCAAGGAATTTACCCAGTATAAAATCTCTTCTATCAACAGGTTTACTTAAAATGAAATAGACTGTTTTTTTCTCAATTTCCTTGTACACAAGATTTATTCCTGTAAAAATTGCTATTAGTACAGAAAAAAAATTTATTGATGCTAAACCGACATCCTTTAAGATCCTCAGAGTATCCCCTATAGTAAGCACACTTATAAGTTTTGAGGAAAGCGAAAAGAAGATACCAAAAAATACGAGCAAATAAAATATCTTGTTTCTTACTGCTTCTCTGAAAGTATTAAGTGCGATTGCTATAATCTTCATTTTTTTAACTCCTTCAGAAACAGGTCCTCAAGAGAATATCTTACTTGCGTTACAGAAGTACATTTCCCATTTTTCTTTTCAACAAAGCCTAAAAATCTGCTTAGTTCTTCATGGCTCTTAACACGGATCATCAATTTCTCATCAACGTTGGAAACATTATATGTGCTATTCTTCAAGGTGTTGATGCTGATTCCTAAAACTGTAACATCGATATATTTGATCGATTCTTTCACCAGATCCTTAAGTTTCCCCTCTTTTGTTATTCTTCCATCAATGAGAATTCCTATATCATCAACAATAAGTTCCATATCCTGGAGTATATGTGAAGAGAAAAAAATGGTTTTCCCCTCTGATTTAAGTGAAAGTATAATGTCCCTGAGTTCTTTTCTTCCGATGGGATCCAGACCTGAAAAAGGTTCGTCAAGGATTAGAAATCTGGGATTGTTCATAAGTGCCTGACCAAGTCCGATCCGCTGGATCATTCCTTTTGAAAATTTTTTTAAAACTATATTTTCTTTGCCTTTAAGACCTACAAGCCCGATTATTCTGTCAGATCTTTTTTTTATTTCATTATTACTGACCGATGAAAGCTTTCCACTTAATGCTAAAGTCTCTTTTGCATTGAGGTAATCATAGTAGTAGGGTGATTCAGGAAGGAATCCTATTGAGGTCCGATCTATTTTCTTTTCATTTTTTCTGTTAAAAAGGGTGATCTCTCCATTATCTTTGCTGATCAATCCTAAGATGCATTTTATGGTAGTGGTTTTTCCTGCACCGTTCGGACCGAGGAATCCGTAGATTGTTCCCTCTTTAACATTAATATTTACATTTCTCAGGATCTCTATTTTTCTGTATAAAAAATTTGATCTGAAAGATTTAGAAAGATTTTTTATCTCTAAAGCGTTCATAGTGAAATAATCCTCCGGAGAATATTATAACACTTAGAATTTTTTTTTTAATTCTCCTTTTTAATTTTTGCCTGAGCAAGTGCCAACCTGGCAATTGGAACTCTGAAAGGAGAACATGAGACATAGTTCATTCCTGCGTTGAAGCAAAATTCGACAGATTCCGGTTCTCCACCATGTTCACCGCAAATTCCTACCTTAAGTTCCGGTTTAGAATTTCTCCCTTTTTTTATCGCAGATGTGATCAGTTGCCCTACTCCCTCTTGATCAAGGACCTGGAACGGATCTTGGGGAAGTATTCCCAGCTCTAAATATTCCGGAAGGAATACGCCCGCATCATCTCTCGAATATCCGAAGGTCATTTGGGTCAGGTCGTTTGTACCGAACGAAAAGAAATCTGCCTGATCGGCTATTTTGTCAGCAATAAGGCATGCTCTCGGTATTTCAATCATTGTTCCGATCTTGAAATCAATTTTATCTCCGATTTTTTCAAATATTTCCTCTGATTTTTTAAGGATCACCTCTCTGAGAAACAAAAATTCCGTTTCGGTTCCTGTCAGTGGGATCATAATTTCCGGATATACTTTAATTCCTTCATTTTTAACATTTATTGCTGATCTAAGGATAGCCTCTGTCTGCATTTCTGCAATTTCCGGGAAAGTGATGGCCAATCTGCAGCCTCTATGGCCGAGCATGGGATTGAATTCATGCAGGGATTCTGTTTTTTCTTTCAGTTTTTTAAAACTGACCTTTATTATGTCTGCAAGTTCCTGCAGGTCTTTTTCAGTTTGTGGAAGGAACTCATGAAGAGGAGGGTCAAGCAGTCTGATGGTTACCGGGAATCCGTTCATAGCTTTAAAAATACCTGAAAAATCTTCCATCTGCATCGGCAGTATCTTGTTCAAAGCTTTTACACGGCCGTCTTTATCATCTGCCAGGATCATTTCTCTCACGGAATTAATTCTGTCGCCTTCAAAAAACATATGTTCCGTTCTTGCAAGTCCTATCCCTTCTGCGCCGAACTTTACTGCTATTTCACTATCTTTGGGAGTGTCTGCATTAGTCCTGACATTAATTGATCTCTCATTATCAACCCATTCCATAAACTTTTCAAAGTCACCGGATATTTCCTGTGTGGTCAATTTCAATTCTCCATCTACAACTTCTCCTGTAGTACCGTTAAGTGTTATCATGTCGAACTCTTTGAAAGATCTCCCGGAAATCTCACACGTATTGTTGTCTTTAATAATAAGATCTCCGCAGCCCGCTACACAACATTTCCCCATTCCTCTCGCAACTACAGCTGCATGAGAAGTCATGCCGCCGGTGGCTGTAAGGATCCCTTCTGCTGCATCCATTCCACCAATATCTTCAGGGGAAGTTTCTTTCCTGACAAGTATGACCTTCTCTCCTTTTTTAGACATTTCTTCAGCTTTTTCGGCAGTAAAAACTATCTTCCCAATTGCTGCGCCGGGTGATGCAGGTAGTCCTTTTGCGATGGAATCATATTCTTCATCGGGATCGATGCTGGGGTGTAGAAGTTGATCAAGCTGCTCAGGTACGATTCTCATTATTGCTTCTTTTTTTGTCAATAATCCTTCCCCAACCATATCAACAGCCATTTTTATTGCGGCGACACCGGTTCTTTTCCCATTCCTTGTTTGAAGGAGATACAACTCGCCGTTCTGAATGGTAAATTCCATATCCTGCATGTCTTTGTAATGGTTTTCGAGTATATTTTTAAACTCTATAAGTTGATTGTAAATGTGAGGATTGTCTTTTTTCAGTTCAGATAAGGGGAAGGGAGTTCTTATTCCCGCAACGACGTCTTCCCCCTGAGCATTCATTAAATACTCTCCATAATACTGATTTTCACCAGTTGAAGGATTTCTGGAAAAAGCAACTCCTGTACCGGAAGTTTCTCCGAGATTTCCAAATACCATTGACTGGATGTTAACTGCAGTTCCGATGAGTCCTTTGATATCATTAAGTTTTCTGTATTTTATTGCTCTGGGATTATTCCATGATCCGAAAACTGCATTTATTGAACCCCATAGCTGTTCAACCGGATCTTGAGGGAAATCATGGCCAGTTTCATTTTTTACAAGTTCTTTATACTTTGAGACTATCTGAACAAGGTCATCTGTCAAGAGTTCGATATCAGATTTCAAACCCTTGGAATTCTTAACTATATCCAGAATTGCTTCGAATTTTTCATGCTCGATACCAATCACGACATTTCCGTACATTTGAATAAAGCGTCTATAAGAGTCAAAGGCAAATCGCCTGTTATCTGAAAGTTTAGCAAGTCCTTCCACGGACTTGTCATTCAGACCAAGGTTCAGTACCGTATCCATCATTCCAGGCATTGAGACGGCTGCTCCCGAACGGACTGAAACAAGAAGCGGATCTTTGTCGTCCCCAAGTTTTTTCCCCATGAGTTTCTCAAGTTTTTCAAGATTAGACATTATTTCTTTTTTAATATTATCGGGGTAGTTTTCATTATTTTTGTAGAAAGCATCACAAACTTCAGTAGTAATAGTAAAACCTGGAGGGATGGGAAGTCCCAGATTGGACATCTCAGCCAGATTTGCCCCTTTTCCGCCCAAAATTTGCTTAAGTTCCTTTTTACCGTCTGTACTTTCTTTTGAAAAAAAATATACGTATTCAACTGCCATTATTCCTCCTTTTTTATGAATGTTGCCAGAATATTAATTATTGTTAAAATTATTGTTCTATCCGGAATGAACCTTATGTTGCCGTTAATAAGGGTATCCAATAAAAAATTCGGGACGTTCCCCGAATAAAACATGATTATATTTGAATCATTGAAGATGCTGGTCAAGGATAAAAGTGACATCCGATTTTTTTCAGAATCAACAATTTCTGAATTAATGAAAATAAGATTATTTTCACCATCTTGGATATTTCCTGAAGAGAGATCATCAATTCCAGTTTGTGACAGATATAAGTTGTCAAATTTATTTGATATTTCTTTAAGAATTCGAACCTCATTTTCTCTAAAACCTGTTAAAAGGATATTTAACGGTTGTTTTGTCAAATTGGTTTTTGCTTTTTTCCCGCTGTGTTGTCCGGTCGGAAATTGGAACGTGAATTCAGTATAATTTCCCAATTCCGATTTTACGGAATAAGTTCCTTTGTGATCTGAAACAGCTTTCTCGACAATCAGAAGACCGATACCTCTTCTCCTCCGGAATCCCGAAAAAAATGGGGTCCATATATTGTCAATATCAGATTTGTCAATCCCACATCCGTTATCTCTAATCTTAAGATATATATCTTTATTAATATGACCAGTGCTTATCTCTATCACTCCGCTATCTGTATCCATTGATCCAATTGCCGTAATAGCATTCTGTATTGAGCTGTGAAGAAGGAGAGAGATCTGTCTCGGGTTAAAATTTGAATCAGATATTGATTTGTCAAGTTTAAATGAAAGCTTTATACCATTGTCCTTGACGTTTTCAAACAGTTTATTCTCTGAAATTATCAGGTTATTTATATTGCAAAGATCCATGGGCGGATCTTTAATAGAGAGGGAATCTTTGAGATCGTCAAAAAGATTTGTCAATTCTTCGGCATTTTTTTCTATCTTGCCGATTTTCTCTATTACATCTTTATCATTACTCTGCATCTGAAGAATTTGTGCATATCCGAGGATCGGAGTAAGTTTGTTCTTCAGTTTATGGAGAATAATCGGGAGAATGTCGGGATAAGGGCCGGAATCCCTGTTGTTTAAATTTTGAAGAGGAGAAAGGTCGGGATTTTGCAGAAATTTTCTAAGCTCCTCAAGTAGTATTTCCTGTTTCAATTTTTAAGCTGGTCCTCTTGATACTATAGTTATTATAGTTCATTATCACAAAGTTGGCAAGATAACATGTTGATAGTGCCTCGAAACCTTGTGTGGGAGGGGATTTTGCGGTTTTTGAATAATAATAAATTTGGATTCCAATTAAATTGACTTTTCTTTACCTTGAACATATTATTAAATTAAATAAAAAAATTATCTAAATGGAGGAAAAATGAGTATTTCAACAGATTCCAGTGAAATTAAATATGCAAAAGGTCTTGAAGGAGTTATCGCGGCTATAAGTGGTATATCATTCATAGACGGAGACCAGGGAATTCTTGTTTACAGAGGATTCTCAATAGAGACGCTTGCCAAGCACTCTAATTACGAAGAGATCGTGTATTTACTGATCCACGGAGAACTTCCGACCCGACATGAGTTGGAAGAGCTTTCGAACAAATTGAAAGAATACAGAAGCTGTGAGATGATAATGCCTTCGATAAAAGCTTTTCCTAAAGATGCGCATCCGATGGATCTGGTAAGATCTGTCATTTCGATCATGGGAATATATTGCCCTGACAAATCTGACTTTACAAAAGAGATCAAATTGCAGAAAGTACTGAGGGTTGTAGCGAAACTTCCTACTATCGTTGCTGCCTATGACAGGCTTAGAAAAGGGCTGGATCCGATCGAGCCTGACAATTCTCTTAATCATGCAGAGAATTTTCTCTATATGCTTAAAGGTGAAAGGCCAGATGAACTAAGTGCGAAAATTATGGATCTGATGTTTATTTTGCATGCGGATCATGGAATGAATGCTTCCACTTTTTCATCAATGGTTACCATATCGACTCTCTCTGATGTTTATTCTTCTCTGACAGCTGCAATAGGAACATTGAAAGGTCCTCTTCATGGTGGCGCAAATGAGAGGGTTCTTAAAATGCTGGGGGAGATAGGCTCTCCGGATAAAGTCGGAGCATGGCTGGATGAAGCTCTTGAAGAAAGAAGGAAGATAATGGGATTCGGTCACAGAGTGTACAAAGCTTATGACCCGAGAGCAAAGATACTGAAAAAGTATGCAAAAAAGTTAGGTGAAAGGGAAAGCGACAATCTCTTGTTTGATATCGGGGAAAAAGTTGAGGAATATATGCTTGCTAAAGTCGGAGATAAGGGGATACAGCCTAATGTTGACTTTTATTCCGGGATCGTACTGAATCATCTTGGAATTTCAACAGATATATTTACGCCTATCTTTGCAATTTCCAGATCGGCAGGTTGGGGAGCACATATATTAGAATATCTGGAATCGAACAGACTTTTCAGACCCAGAGCTATCTATAACGGACCATATCACCAGGAATATATTGAGCTTGAAGAGAGAGAGGGATAAAAAATTGGGAGAAAAAATAACTTTTGAAAATGGAAAACTCGTAATCCCTGATAATCCTGTAATCGGTTTTATCGAAGGTGATGGAATCGGTGTGGATATAACTCCTCCGGTAATCAAAGTAATTGATGCTGCTGACGGTAACAAAACATTACTCGAAGAATACAAGC
>CAYNUG010000031.1:0-21403 GCA_964400545.1 uncultured Clostridia bacterium
TCAACAAACCATTGGGGGTTATTTCCTCACTCAAGGACCCGGAAGGAAGGGTCACTATATCCGATTTTATAAAAAAGATAAAAGAAAGAATTTATCCTGTAGGAAGACTGGATTATAATTCAGAAGGTCTGATCCTTCTTACAAATGACGGTGAAATGACCAATTTCATAATATCACCGAGAAATAAGATACCTAAAGTATATTTGATCAAGGTCAAAGGAATAGTCACAAAAGCTGAAAAAGAAAAATTGATAACAAAAGGTGTTTTTATCGACAGCAGGAAGATCAGACCGGTAAATATTGAATTCGTCAGGAAGACAAAACATAACAATTCCTGGCTGAGAGTAACGATCGTTGAGGGAAAAAAGCATGTCCTTAGAAAAATATTCAAATTTTCGGGTCATCCGGTTGACAGGCTTAAGCGAGTACAGATCGGCAATTTCTCACTGGGAAATATTCCGGAAGGACACTGGAGAGAACTAACAAAAGAAGAGCTGGACAAATTCAGAGGTCTCTACAAATACAAAGGTTAAAAGCTACCAACCCCACAATCCTGAATTCTTATAATTTATATTTGTTCTTATATTATTTTTGTACCATCAGGAACTACTGCATTTTTTGAAAGGACAACGATCCCATCCACTATATGTATATCATCATTCTCAGGTTTGCTCTCACCCTGATAATCAATCACAACATCATTCCCGATCATTACATTTTTGTCAATAATGACATTCTTCAATCTACATCGTTCGCCGACCCCGATCCCGCCACCGCCCTCACCGGCATGGACTGCATAAAAATCAGCTCCCATCATGATCACTCTATCCAATTCCGACCCCTTTCTTATTATGGATCTTACACCAACCACTGAACTCGATATTTTACTGTCATCAATGATCGCTCCTTCAGAGATAAGAGAATTATTGATCTCTGCTCTTGTTATCTTCGAACTGGGGAGAAAGCGTGCATTTGTAAAAATAGGCTCATCTTCATCATAAAAATTAAACTTTGGAACAGGGCTTGCAAAATCAAGATTAGCCTCAAAAAATGATCTGATAGTCCCGATATCCTCCCAGTAATGATCAAATATATAAGAATAGACAGAATACTTTCTTATTGAATCCGGTATGATCTCTTTCCCGAAATCCTCCCTCAGATCTTTTTCAAGTATATCGATCAACAGATCCTTATTAAATATATAGATACCCATTGATGCAAGATAATTCAGACCGGGAGAACTTCCGGTCATTTCTTCTGGGTTATATAAATTTTTAATAATTTTCGGATCTTCAGGTTTTTCGGCAAAATCGATAACCTTTCTATCATAATTAATTTTTAATATCCCCAATCCTTTCGCTTTGGATTCTGATATTGGTTTTGAGGCAATAGTTATATCCGCATTTTTCCCGATATGAAAATTAACAAATTTTCTAATATTGATCCTGTAAAGCTGATCTCCTGATAATATAACAATATATTTACTCTTCTGTGATCTGATATACCTGAGGTTCTGCCTGACCGCATCCGCAGTACCCTGATACCAGTTCTTATCCTCCAACGTCTGCTGTGCAGCAAGTATATGGAGAAATCCTTTCGAAAAACCATCAAATTTATACGTGTTCGTTATATGTTTATGAAGGGACATTGTATTAAATTGGGTCAGGATGAATATCTTTTTTACACCCGCATGGATGCAGTTGGATATGGGGATATCGATCAGTCGGAACTTACCACCGATTGGAACTGCAGGTTTCGCCCTGAGTCTGGTTAGTGGATAAAGCCTCGTCCCCTGTCCTCCCCCAAGTATTACAGCTGTTACATCTTTCATTTTCCCTCCTTCGTGCAGATTGTCCGGAATATCTGCATAGACCTGTCAGAGATAAACAGCAATCTTCATCCTGTCATGATAATTGATATCATATATATATTCCCAAATTATTTCAATTTTTTTTCTATTTATAAAATGCTTAATACAGGATGATTTATAGTAACATAAACTCAGTATCCGAAAGTTACGCCGTACCAGAAATGTCTTGAACTTCCGATGGAATCGAGTAATACCGCTGTATAACTTGTGAAAGGAATTATAAATAGTTTTCCAAGTTTTATGGGGAGCATGGTTGTGAAATTAAAATCACTGAAACCAGTCTTGGCACCAGCAGGCAACCATTGTCCCGCATTATATCCCAAAGATGAATAAAGCTCTATTCTTATGAACTTCAGTAACGGGATAGTATGTTGAAGTCTGAATTTGAAATAGAGACCATCACCCGCTCCAAAATCATAGTATGCGGTTAACTCCGGTTGTAAAAATGTCCACGGTAACCCCATAGAGATAAATGTTTCCCTGCTGTCAGACCTGAGAAACAAAGGGTCCGGTATATTAAAAAACCTATATTCTGTATAACCTAATTTAACCCGAAGACGTCTTAAAGGTTTAAAAGTGTAAGTTAAGGTTACATCAACTTCTCTCAATTCTTTCTCATCAAATGCATAATATCCCAATCCGGTCAGAGAGAGTCCTGATTCTCCCAGAATAAGATTCGCATATGGGACCAACATAAGTTCATTTTCAGGATTCAGATCAAAACCTCTCCAGATATAATATGAAGAAGCCCCGATATTGAATTCCAAACTTGCAAATACTGTCAGAGAGCAGGTGAATATGATAAGAAGAAGGATAATAAAATTTTTTTTCATTCAAATCTCCGAAAGCTATTTTTAATTATTCCATAACAAATATAATAAAACAAACTTCAATGAATAATCCTATCAAAAAAGAAAGATCCCGGAACCCATAACTGCAGTGATATCAGGATTTTTCGGAATATTCAGACCTGGTCTTGATTTCTACTGAAATTAGTGTAAAATACCCGTTTAAAAAGATTCCATGGTGATGGAGTTCACCTTTAATTGCTGAAATGCTGATGACTCCTGCTAAATTAATACAGGAGTCAGATATGTACAATGCAATTTTTGTGGGGTTCGGAGGATTTTTCGGAGCGGTCTTCAGATATGCACTCGGTGGATATGTTCACACCCTGACAAAACACATCCCTTTCTATTTCAGTACTTTAACAGTTAATGTTTTCGGATGTTTTTTCATCGGAGCCCTATCTCAGATATTTGAAAAACAGATAAAGATAAATCCGCAGATAGAGTTGTTCTTCATGGTAGGATTATTAGGAGCTTTTACAACTTATTCCACATTCAGTAACGATACTTTAAATCTTTTCAGAGAACAAAGAGTTATTCTGAGCATGTTGAATATATTCTCTCACATCTCACTGGGTCTTGCCGGAGTTTACTTCGGACGGAATATGGTTAAGATTATTTTGAAATAGATCCCAAAGGATCAATATCGTAAATATCAGCATTTTCTACAAGTGTTAAAATATCCCCACTCAAATCATTCTCTGTAAAAAATTTCTTCAGGAAAGTTCTATCTGATCTTAGGACAGGATGACTGGGAGCAAGCATTGAACACGCATCATCATAAGGAATTATAGAGATCTCATAAGTTCCTATTTTTTTTCCAAGTTGAATAATTTCGATCTTATTCAAACCCACGAGAGGTCTGAATATTGAAAGCCGGGTGAAATGATCGATCTCAGAAATATTGATCAATGTCTGACTTGACACCTGGCCAAGACTATCCCCTGTCAATAATGCCTGAGCTCCGATCTTCTCCGCAAGAACTGTTCCGGTTTCCATCATATATTTTCTGAAGATGACCGTACGGTATTCTTCCTTACATAATTTCATCAGTTTCTTCTGGAACTCACCGGACCTTATGATGTACAATCTGCATCCCGATTGATACTTTCCCAAAATTGAGATCAGTTTTTCTATCTTACCCTTAACTTCCTCTCCTACTATTGGGAACGCATAAAAGAACATAAATGTCTGCCTGCATCCTCTCTTTGACATAAGATAACTTGCAACCGGTGAATCTATCCCTCCGGAAAGCATTGTGACAAGGTGCCCGTTCGTTCCAACTGGAAGTCCACCGGGTGTAATGATCTTCTTTGAAGATACATATATGTATTCTTTAAGGATCCTTATACTGATCTGGAGATCGGGATTTACCATTTTAGCTTTGAGATCCGGATACTCTTCTATCACCAGTGAACCTATCTCTCTTGAAACTTCCATACTCTTTACGGGGAAATGTTTGTCAACTCTTCTTGTATAGATCCTGAATGTTCTTATTTTCGACATTTCAGAATTCTCTATCTCTTTTAACACTGCCGGGAAAATACTATCATAATTCTTGTTGATCCTTAAAGCAGGGATTATAGAGTTTGTTCCCGGAATTTTACTTATTGCATCTATATTTTCAGTACTGAATGGTTGATCAGAATTTAAAATGAATCTGTGATTCTCAACATGAACAGAAGTATCTCTTCTGCCTGACACTTTCAATAACAACTTAATATTCTTCTTTAATACTTTGAAATAGTAAGGCCTGTTCTTCCCCTTCAGCCATAATTCATCTATACTGACGATTATTGTATTATACAATTCAGATTTCATTACAATTCAATACGTCCCTCACAAATCCAGAAGAGAAATCCGCATCAAGATATAGGATATCTACTTGCTCACCCTTTCAATGTATGAACCATCCCTTGTATCAACTTTAATGATATTACCTGTATCAACAAATGGAGGGACCATGATCTCCAGATTATTACTTAATTTAGCGGGTTTATAAGAGGATTGAACGGTTGCACCTTTCATTGATTGCTCGCATTCAATTACTTTAAACTCCATTGTCATCGGAGGTTCGATATTCATCGGTTTTTCTTCAAAAGATTCGAGCGAATAGTTCTCTCCTTCCACAAGATACACTGAGATATCTCCGATAAATTCCGAACTAAGCCCTATTTGCTCATATGTTTCATTATCCATAAAAAAATACTGGTCACCATCTTTATATGAAAATGATAAATCTTTCTGTTCGAGAACAACCCTGTCTATTTTTTCAACAGACCTGAATCTAAAATCCCTGATCGACATATCATTAAGATCACGTATCTTTGTCTGAACAATCGCATTTCCTTTCCCCGGTGTAATATGTTTCATATCTTCAACCCGGAACAATTTGTCATCAATACGAATTATCATCCCTTTCCTTATCTGAGTAGCACTAATCATAATATCCTCCATTGATAAAATTATTCATTTCTTTTCTGCTATTTGTTCTTACATAAAAAATTCTGTTACTGATCCTTCTAATAAAAAAAAATCCATGTTCACTACGTCCGGCAATGAACGGATTCCCTTTAACATTACCTTCTCTATAACTAATCCCGAACTCACTCTCAGTAAACAACCGGAACTCTCTAAAGAAGCGCTCACAATACTCTTCTTTGTCCCATGCCGATTTCCATAACATGACATAAGATCCCGCTTTGCTATAAAGCTTGAATGTATCACCACCCCAACCAGACGCAATATCTTTGTAGAAATTCTCTTTCATCAATAAGATATTCAGCATATATTCACCTAAAGTTCCTGAGTGATACAGCGGATATCCTTTCGGAACATAGACCAGATCTACTTTGACCGGGAGCTCATGTTTAAAATATTTCTCCGGATGCAGGATCTGTTCGGTTGAGACAGGAGGATCTTTCAATATTGCATTCACTCTTTTCCACTTCCCTTTCTTGAAAATTCTGAAAACAAATCTCAATCCCTGAATATAGGGCATTGAGATATGGTATCTGATAACGGGAGGAAGATTATCGAGATTATGTGAGAACTTGACTGGAGAAAATGATAGTATTGCATCCGAATTATAGCCGGAGATACTTAATTCCGGTGAGACCGGGAATGGTGTATATTTCTCTGCATATTGAGTCATCAGGAGCATTGCATCTCCCTCCAGAGCAGCCGTAACCGCAAGTTTTCTATCGTCAAAATCTGAAGTATCCCCGAGAAGAGAAGCAATATTGTAATATTGATCCTGTAGTGCATGCCTCAATTCATGAACGAGGATAAGCTGATAAACGGGATCAGAGTCCATGTGATCAATGATGATCAGTAATTTTTTTTTCCTTTCATCATAGAGACCCCCCGCATTGTTCTCAATTACTCTTTTCCTTAAATCGTTAACTGACTTCTCGGATTTGAAGAATCCCATCAGGTAAAGAAATTTGCTCTCTTTTTCAGATGTAGTGGAAGGATAGGTGTTTTTAAAATAATCTCTGATATATGATCTAAACGCACTTCCGGTCATATACTTAAGATCAACAGGGGATTTGAATGTCAGGAAACCTATCTTTTCGATCCTATCTTTTACCTTTGAGACAGGTATTACAGGAAATATTGTTATATTCAACAGAAATAAAGATATAAAAAAAACAAGAAATGGTCTTTTCATCGATTCCCCTAAGAGTAATTTACAGCGGGAAAATTATAATGTCTGAATGGAGAAAAGTCAATTGGAATTCATAGAGAGCAATTACGGCTTTTTTCATTTTCCGGTTTTCTGTTTTTACAACAATATTAAGAAGTAGAACAAACGGGAACTTCTTGTTTGCTCCTATGCTATGCCAATTCTTCATCACTGTTTATAATTGAACGATCACGGGATCTTAATCTGAACGTTGAAATTTAACAACATTGAATTAGTACGGAAATTAGTATAAAATCGGTTCAATGGAAGAGAACAATACGGGCTTTATCGGAGGTCAGAAAGATATACTCGATGAAAAGAAGGGAGCATTTACAAAATACAAAGAGATTTTTATCGGAAAAAGCTCTTTTTTTTATTTTCTTAAGTATGAACTGATAATAACGATGTTCACTTCATTCCCTGGGGCAGCTGGTTTTGTCTTAAGAAAGATATTTTTTAAAAAACTTTTTAATAAGGCAGGAAAAGGGATCGTCTTCGGAAGAAATATGACCATTCGTCACCCTAAAAAGATCTCGATCGGAAATAATGTGGTCTTTGATGATAATTCTGTTATTGATGCCAAAGGCAAAGGAAATTCAGGGATTACCATCGGTAGCAATGTACTGATCGGAAGGAATTCGGTCATTTCATGTAAGGGCGGTGACATTAATATAGGAGATTATTCCAATATCGGCCCGGACAACATAATTATTTCTGAAAGTTCTGTTGAGATAGGAAAGTATGTATTCACTTCAGGCAAATTGTACATGATCGCAGGAGGTAATCACACTTTTGAAAGAAAGGATATTCCAATTTGGAAACAACCCTCTGTTTCGAAGGGGGGGATCCGGATCGAAGATGATGTCTGGATAGGAGCATCATCAACTATACTGGATGGAGTTAAGATCGGAACCGGTGCCGTAATAGGTGCCGCAACGCTTGTACACAAAAACATAAAACCTTACACAGTTTCACTCGGAGTCCCTGCTCAGCTTGTGAAGAAAAGGTAAACCCGAAATAGGAGTCCTCGATGGGAAATATCTTAAGAAATATAAAGAAAACTGAGGAAGAGAAGTTCGAACTTATTATTGTAGGAGGCGGTGTCTACGGCATCATGCTTCTCCTGGAAGCATCAAGACGAAATATTAAAACTCTTTTACTTGAAAAAGATGACTTCGGAGGTGCAACAACCCTAAATCACCTGAAAACAGTTCATGGAGGATTAAGATATCTCCAGTCACTCGACCTTATAAGATTCAGAGAGTCTGTAAAAGAGAGGAAATGGTTCATCAAATATTTCCCCGAATATGTCAATCTGATGTCATGTATAATGCCGCTCTATGGTCGAGGCCTCAAGCGGAATAGCGTTATGAGGGGTGCCATGATGCTTAATGATATTCTCTCAGCAAACAGAAACACCGGAATATCTTCTGAGAGAAAACTCCCCGGTGGAAGTTTGTTATCAAAAGCAGGTACAATTGAAGTATTTGATAAAGTGGACAGAGAGGGACTTAAAGGAAGTGCCCTGTGGTATGATGCAAATATAGAGGAATTTCAGAGATTGCTGATGAAGATCCTCAGGAAAAGTGTGGACCTTGGATCAACACCGATCAACTATGTGAAAGTAAATAAATTAATAACTGTTGATAACAGAGTAAAGGGTGTTGAATGTACTGATATGGAGAGTGGCAGAGAGGTCAAATTTTCCGGTGACGTTGTCATAAACTCGGGAGGTCCCTGGAGCAGAGATCTTTCCTCCATTTTTGATAAGGACCACCCTGAACTATTCAAAAAAGATCTCCTGTTGTGGAACATTCTGTTTGACAGAGAAGCCCTTTCGAAATCTGCCCTCGGTCTTACCCCTGAAAGAGGAAAAGGGCACACTTATTTTTTCCATCCATGGAAAGGAAGACTCCTGGTGGGAACCGGTGAGCTGATCGTTAAAAATATCAAAGGTAAAGTGAAAGTTCCAGATGAAGAGATCAACAAGTTCATAGATGAAATTAATTCCGCAGTACCCGGGGTCGATCTGAAAAGAAAAAATATTATGAAAATATACTCAGGTATACTTCCGGCAACAAATTCAGGCAATCTCTCAAAAAGGCCCACCACGATCGACCATTCTGCAAATGGAGGACCAAAAGGATTATTCAGTATTTCCGGCGTGAAGTTCACTACCTCCAGGCTTGTCGCAGAACAGACAATTAAAAAAATATTCCCGGACAAGGATGCAACAGATTATGATTCTTTGTTCAATAAGGATACAGAACTTCCCGATCTGATACTTGGTTATAATGAACATCTTGATAAAGATTCTTTATCGAAACTGAAAAAAATAATTGAAAGTGAGTCTGTTCTTCATCTTTCCGATCTTGTTCTTCGAAGAACAAGCCTCGGAGAGAACCCGAAGAGGGCTCTTCATTCACTCGATATGCTAAATTCTCTTTTTAATAACGGAACAAAATGGTGGGAAAAAGAAAGAAAGGAAACAGAAAATTTGATAAAACCGGAGATAAGATCATGAAAAAAGTTTTCGTAACGGGAGCAACAGGGTTCACGGGTGGTTATCTTTGCAAAGCTCTGTTGAAGCAAAAATATGATGTGACAGCACTGGTCAGAGAAGGAAAAGAGATAAAAGAACTGGAAAAGCTTGGTGCCGGTAAAATTACGGGAGATCTTACCGATCCCGGATCTTTCGCCGGTAAACTTAAAGGATTTGATACTGTTTTCCATATTGCAGCACTTTACAGACAGGAAGGTGTTTCAAAAGATCTTTTCACTAAGGTTAATGCAGAAGGAACCGAAGCGTTGCTGAAGGAATCAGTGAAAGCCGGAGTGAAAAGGTTCATTCACTGCAGCACAGTCGGGGTTCAGGGTGAGATCATGGATCCTCCTGCAAAAGAGGATGCCCCCTACTCTCCCGGCGACCATTATCAGGAATCGAAACTGGAAGGAGAGAAAATAGCTCTGGATTATTTCAAAAAGAAAAAAATAGAAGGGGTTGTGGTAAGACCTGTAGGTATCTACGGCCCCGGAGATACCAGATTTCTAAAATTGTTCAAACATATTTACAGAGGAAATTTTAAAATGATCGGGAAAGGCAAAGCTTTGTATCACCTCACTTTTGTAGAAGATCTGGTGGATGGAATAATCCTGGCTGGTAAAAAAGATTCAATAAACGGAAGTATTTATACCCTCGGAGGAAATAAATATCTGCCTCTCAATGAGCTCGTTGAACTTATAGGGAAAATTCTCGGGAAGAAAGTATCAAAATTTCATATTCCTCATTTCCCCGTCTATATTGCATCCTGGCTCTGTGAAGTGATCTGTCGCCTGTTTGGAATCGAACCTCCTCTTTTCAGAAGAAGATTGGACTTTTTCACTAAGGACAGGGCATTCGATATTTCGAAAGCAAAGAAAGAGCTCGGTTATTCACCGGGAACATCTCTGGAAGAGGGATTGAGCAAAACTGCAGAATGGTACAAAAAGGAAGGGCTCCTTTAAATGGGAAACAATATCACAAAAAACATATTTATAGATGGGCATGTCCATCTTTACGATAATTTTGATCCCGACTTATTTATCGAATCCATAAACGGGAACTTCAGCAGATTCATAAAACCGGATAACAACAGTTCTTCCGGTAATATAAAAATGATCTTTCTTACTGAAGCGAAAGATAATGATTTTTTCAGCAGACTGAAAAAGAATTCTCTCCCATTAAAAAATATTGATATACATGCAGAAAAAACAAATGAGAATGAATCTATTCTGTTAAAGCAGAATGGGAGTAATCTCTTTTATATCATCAAGGGCAGGCAGATAGTTACAAAAGAAGATATTGAAATACTTTCGGTCGGGCCCGGGAAGAAAATTCCTGACGGACTCCCTGCTGTCGAAGTCCTCGAAATGCTTAAAGAAAGAGAAGAAATAGCTATACTTGCATGGGGTGTAGGGAAATGGTTGTTCAAGAGAGGAAAGATCATTAAGAAATTATTAAGCACATTTGATTATCCACTGCTTCTTATCGGAGACAACAGTGCCAGACCATCAATATGGCTTAAACCTCTGATATACAGAAAAGGTGAAAAAATGGGTATACCGGTGATCAACGGCTCAGACCCGCTTCCCCTCGAAGGAGAAGATGAAAAAGCAGGCTCATACCTGTTCTCATTAAAAGGAAATTTTGATCCGGATAAGCCATTTAGCTCTGTCAAGAATATCCTCCGTTCAGATATAAAAGAGATCAAATTAATGGGAAAAAGAGATTCCCTATTCAATTTTGTCAAACGTCAGTCTAAAATAATGTTAAAAAAGTATACATAAAATATTTATATGTTCTTTTATCGTATCTTCAGGTAAAAAAATATTTGCCAGGAAGTTCATCTTATCGTATAATTACTGATTCCGGTTTCTAAAACCTGAAAGGGAATTCTATGAAAAAAAGCAATATTTTGATAACAATATTTTTTATTACATTTTCTACAGTAGTTTTTGAGATCCTCTATACAAGAGTATTTTCAGTTATATATCTCAGCTCTTTCGCTTTTCTGATGATATCTCTTGCTCTGTTCGGTTATGGATTGAGTGGATTTTTCACATCTTTCAGTAAAATCTCCAAAGATAAAAATGGACTCAAATATCTTGAATACTTTGTTCTGGGATATGCACTTCTTCTCCCCTTAATTTTCAAGATCACATTAATTGCAAAGATCGATTTCACACATTTATTCAACCCGATCACCAATCTTCTGCTTCTTATGGTGAATTTCGGTGTCCTTATCGTCCCTTTCTTTGCCGCAGGAGTTTCTCTGGTGCTGATATTTTCTGTCTATTCTGATGAGATCGGTAAACTTTATTTTATCGACCTCGTGGGTGCAGCCTTTGGAGGAATTGCAATTATTCCTCTTATCACCTGGTTTGGTCCCCCCCGTTCGATACTTATTCTTTCTCTTATACTTTCCATACTATGGTTCTCTCTCTCAAAACTGAAGATGAGGACCAAAGGCGTCCTTATTCTGATACTTATAGCCTCCCTGGGTGGAATGTATAAATTTTCAGAAAAAATATTCCCGATCGCTCCAAAAATAATAAAAAGGGGCTATATCATTGATTATCACAAGAACAGGATAGAACACTCCAAATGGAGTCCGATAAATAAGATAGATGTCGCAACCTTCTTTAAAAGAAAAAAAGTATTATGGCTTGATGCAGGTACTCAGCAATCATTTCTTGTCAAACCCTCGGGTCCGATCGAAAGTCTTGGACCAATCGAATTCAATCAGTCTTCTATTCCATATCAACTTGCAAAGAGAGGTCCCGCTCTTATAATAGGATCTGCCGGAGGATATGAAGTCCTCTGTGCCTACACCAACAACTTCAAACCTGTTTTTGCAGTAGAGATGGATCCGGAAATATGCGATATTGTTAAAAATTCATATTCAGAATATTTAGGGAATCTGTTCAAAAAAAGAGAAGTTAAAATTATTAACGATGAGGGACGACACGTACTGAGGAAATTAAAAAGAAAATACAATGTGATCCAGATGGTGAATTCACATAACTCGAATATTATACTTTCGGGCGGACTGAGTTTCTCTGAAACATATATTTACACAGTTGAAAGCTTTAAAGATTATTGGAATCATCTTAACGATAACGGATTCCTTTCCATTATCCATATGTTCGGCGAAAGGATGTTCTCAACAGCTTATCAGGCATTGATCGAACTCGGGATAAAAGATCCGGGGAAAAAATTCTATGTTATCCAGCCTCCCAAAGGATTTAATTATTTCTTCATGAAAAAAGGGGACCTGAACAGATCGGATATCGAAAAACTCGAAAAGTTCTCAAGGAAAAGCAATGTGGTTTATTCTCCTTTTAAAAAATCCGATAATATTTATTATTCACTTGCAAGTCCGGATTTCAAAAAGACAATTGCTGCTTCTTCTGTAAATATATCTCCTGTTTACGATAATTCACCTTATTTTAACCAACCTAATAAGATCGGCCAATTCAGTTTTAAGAATAACGTATTAATGAGTCGTGAAGCTAAAAAAGCGATCCATGTTACTTTAAAATATTCGAATAGTGTATACATTTCTATCCTTGGTATTTCCATACTGTTCTCTCTGCTCTTCATTTACCTCCCTTTAAAACTTAAAACAAGAGAGATCACACATAAACCGGTGATCCTGTACTTCTTCCTCATAGGAATGGCTTTTATTACTGTAGAAATAATATTAATAAAGATCTTTCAGCTATTTCTGGGAAACCCTGCATATTCGATCTCGGCAATTATCT
The DNA here is from genome assembly GCA_964400545.1 of uncultured Clostridia bacterium. Taxonomy (GTDB): domain Bacteria; phylum Acidobacteriota; class Aminicenantia; order UBA2199; family UBA2199; genus UBA647. The sequence goes on from CAYNUG010000031.1 coordinate 12,710, forward strand.
TTGCACTTCTTGTTTCCTCGGGGATCGGAAGTCTTTTTTCAGATATGGTAAACAAGATCCTCCGGAAAAAAACAATATTATTTGTTTCTATCTTTATCTTTACAATACTTATCATCTACGCCTTTTTCCTCTTCGACCTCACATATTTACTTATTCATATGAACCTTGCATTAAGATTATTAACAACTTTTATTCTGATATCCTTCCTCGGTATTCCGATGGGAATGATGTTCCCATCCGGGCTGAAATATCTTGGGACAGGCAACAGGGTAATGATAGGCTGGGCATGGGGCGCCAACGCTTTTGCTACCGTTATAGGATCAGTAATCACCGTTATAATAGCGATCAACTGGAACTTTACAGTTGCATTGATCATCGCTGCACTATTATATATTATTTCCGGAATAATTTTCTTTACCAATCTGAAAAGATCTTCATTAAAGTGATATTTATTAATAAATAAAATTCATGATCAAACTTAAGATCATCTGGATAACAGCACTAACCGCACTTTCGGTCATTCTGATCGAGATACTTTACACCAGGTTATTTTCTGCAATATATTTCAGTTCATTTGCATTCTTTATAATTTCACTTGCTCTATTCGGAACAGGACTCAGCGGTCTCCACTTTTCCCTGAAAAAAAGAGAGACCGGATTCAAAGCAGAATATTACATCTTATTCCTCGCAATTTCACTCCCGTTCGTTCTTAAGATCACTCTTACTGCAAAGATCGACTTCCTTAATCTGTTTTCATCACCTGTGAATCTCATTATCCTTATGGTAAATTTTCTTGCCCTTATTCTCCCTTTCTTCCTGGGTGGTGCAGTTCTGGTCAGAATATTCGCTGATCATTCTCAACAGATCGGGAAACTTTACTTCTATGATCTCGCCGGAGCAGCACTGGGGAGTCTGATAATAATTCCTCTTATCTCAGGGATCGGGCCAATGAGATCGGTACTAATCATATCAATACTTCTCATTATTACCTGGGCAATTGTTTCAGAAGTTAAGATTAAATTCAGGATACCAGTATCATTGATCCTGATATTTCTTTTCTCCGTAGGAATATTCTTCTCTGGAGATATTTTCAAACTTATACCGAAGATCGAGAAAAGAGACTATATTAATGACCTGAGAAAAGGACATATTGAATATTCAAAATGGAGTCCTATTAATAAAGTGGATGTTGCACCCTTTATCTTTAACAGGTATAAAAAGATCGTATGGCTCAATTGTGGAACACAGCAAACATGGCTGGTGAAAACCTCCGGGGAGGAAATAAGGAAAAAAGAATTAAAATGGACACATGCTGCTATACCCTATCAATTGACAAAAAAGGGATCTGCACTCATTATAGGGTCCGCCGGAGGATATGAGGTACTATGCGCAATATCAAACGGTTTCAAACGAATCTTTGCAGTTGAAATGGACCCGGAACTTTGTCGGTTGGTCTCAGGGAAATACTCAAGTTATATAGGTGATATATTTAAAAGAAAGGGTGTTTTCCTCATAAATGATGAAGGAAGAAGTGTCCTGAAAAGACTCGGGAAAAAATTTAATGTTATCCAGATGGTCAACTCCCATCCGAGAGATACACTTTTGTCCGGAGGTCTCAGCATATCCGAAACCTATATTTATTCAGTTCAGGCATTTAAAGAATACTGGAAATATCTCGAAAATAATGGCTTTCTTTCTATTGTCCATGTCTATGGAGAAAGAATGTTTGCAACGGCATTCGAAGCTCTAAGGGAAATGAGAATAAAAGATCCGGGAAAGAAATTTTTTGTTATACAGGTGAAGAAAGGCTTCAATTATTTTTTCATGAAAAAAGGAAATATTAATGAAAAGAATGTAAAGATACTGAAAAGATTTGCAGGAAAGAATGATATCGTTTATTCCCCGTTCTCAATGCAAGAAAATATTTATTCTAAACTTGCATCACCCGGATATAAAGATATTATTCACAAATCATCTGTGAACATATCTCCTGTATCTGATAATTCACCTTATTTTAATCAGCCGAACAAGATAGGTCAGCTTGATTTTTCAAATAACTTTCTTAAAGGTATGGCGACCGAAAAAGTAGAGAGAGTCCGTGTTTATACTAACTCCGTATATATCTCAATATTTGTTATTTCAATTTTCTTTTCAATAATATTCATTTATCTTCCCTTAAGAATGATGAGCAAAGAACATAACAGTCGGGATATAATCTATTTTTCTCTTATTGGTCTATCCTTCATCATTGTAGAAATAATTCTTATAAAAATATTTCAATTCCTCCTCGGCAATCCTTCATACTCAATTTCAGTAATAATTTTTTCACTCCTTTTGTCAGCCGGAACAGGGAGCTATCATTCAGACATTATCCTTAAATTTTTCAGAGGCCGCATGATATTTGTATCCATCTTTATTGCAATTGTATTAATTCTTTATTCCTTCTTCCTATTCGATATGATCTATCTTGCAATAGACCTCCCATTGATAATAAGGGGACTCATATCATCGCTTCTGATCGCTGTTCCCGGAATCCCTATGGGCATTTATTTTCCGATAGGGTTAAAAAGGATCTCAGCCAAGGATCCTGTAATGACCGGATGGGCATGGGGCGCAAATGCTTTTGCAACCGTTCTCGGATCGGTTATCACGGTGATAATTTCCATCAACTGGAACTTTTCTGTAGGTCTGATAACTGCAGCATTTATTTATCTGGCTGCAGGATATCTGTTTCCCCGCAATAAGTAAACATTCCCGAATTAATTATTACCGGGATGTTTCACGATACCACAGATATAACAGATCATAAATCCATGAAAAATTCTACGATGGGTTTAAAAAAAAAGATTATGATGTTATATAATAGTTATGAAAAAAACGTTATTAATCATATTCGGTTTCATTTTTTCCTTTCCCTTAATGAGCTCCAACAATTGTTATACGATCATTGCCGGAAGAGATGCTACAATTTCGGGATCAGTAATGATCGCTCACAACGAGGATGACAGAGGAAAGAATTTTTTTGTAAATGTTCACAAAATTAAACCCAGTGGAGATAAGGGGAGAACTATAAAATTGAAGAATGGCCGATTGTTAAGGCTTCGCCGAGGATACGGTTTCCTCTGGTTAGAAATAGCGGGAACTGAATTCGCAGATTCCTATATAAATACTAAAGGAGTGGTTATCGTATCCAATGCCTGTGATTCAAGAGAAGATAATCCATCACTTGTCAACGGAGGGATTGGGCTTGCACTGAGAAGAATAGTTGCTGAACAGGCGGAGAATGCACGTGAAGCGGTTAAAATAGCGGGGGAACTTGTTGAAAAATATGGTTATTATTCTTCAGGAAGAACATACGCTTTTGCCGATGCGAGAGAAGGATGGCTCATGCATATTGTCCGTGGTAAGCATTGGGCTGCCAAAAGGATACCTGATAATAATGTAGCTGTAATTCCGAATTACTATACCTTAGATGAAGTTGATCTTAATGACAGAAATAATTATATGGGATCTAAGAACATTATAAGTTATGCTGTTAAAAGAGGATGGTATGATCCGTCAAATGGAGAGAAATTCAGCTTTAGAAAAGCATATTCTAACAAAAAGAATCTGACTTCTGACAATAATACATTGAGACATTGGAGAGGAATAACAACTCTGTCTAAATTGAAAGCCAAACCCGGAGAGAATCTGCCATTCTCATTTGCTCCTGCAAAAAAGATCAAGATCAGTGAACTATTCTCACTGCTTCGTGACCATTATGAAGGTACAGCTATGGATCTTTCCAACGGATACAAGGACGGATCTCCGAATTTTACTCAGAACAGAACGATCTGTACGGGCTCAACACGCTATTCAATCGTTGTAAATTTAAGACAGGACCTGCCGGATGAGATCGCAACTCAGGTCTGGATCGCATTCAGAAGACCTGATTCTAACTCATATTCCCCGTGGTACCCATCGATCGTCTCAACTCCTAACGGGTACACGAAGGGAAATTCTGAATCAGCTTTTCTAACCCATTTGAAGAAAGAGGACACCTATTTCAAATATGATAATGAACACGCATATTGGAGTTACGCAAAATTATCGAAAAGAGTTGACAGTGATTACAGAAAAAATATCAAAAAAGTTAACAAAGTGTGGCGTAATTTTGAACAATCCCTATTGAAAAATATCAAGAAAAAAGAAAAAGAATTCACGTATTTATTAGGAAAAAACAGAACCCTCGCCCTGAATATGATCACAAATTATATCCACAATATAGAATTCAGGAAGTGGTTCAATGCAATCGATCTTTTCAACACGTTGCATTAAGGATAACAGAGAGCGGCTAATCCAGAGATTGTCTGATAAGCCTGTCAAGTCTTTCCTGTTCTCGTTTGGGAAGAATATCATAGAACTTATCTTTACATAATTTAAAATATTCGTGAGCTGAGGATTTGTCTCCAAGCTTGTCCATATATGTGATTCCAATACTGAAATATGGATCAATAAAATCAGGCTTAATAGAAATAGATTTCTTCCAATCCAAAACAGCACCGGAGAAATCCCCCGTAAAAAATTTTGAAGCACCCCGACCATTTAAAGCTGAATAGAGATCCTTGTCAATTTCAAGAGCTTTATCAAAATTGGCTATTGCATTTTCATAACTTCTTCTGTCCTTTGTATTTTTAAAATGTGAAAGGTACAAAGATCCTATATTGTTATAGACAGAAGCATAATTATTATCAAGCTCAAGTGATTTATTATAATTCTCCATAGCTTTTTTAAAGTTTCCATTTCTGTAGTACGCAACTCCGAGATAATTAAAACATTCAGGATCATTTTCTAAGAGGATCTTACTTCGCTCGAGAATATCTACAGCCTTTTTATACTCCCTGTTCTCAACAAGAAATATACCAAGTTTTGATAAAAGAAAAGGATCTCCGGGAATATTCTTAAGTCCTTTTTCCAGAATTGATACAGACAGATCTGCTCTTCCTGAATCTTTATATATCATTGCCATACGGGTATAAACAAGAGCATAGGTCGGACTGACCTTAATTATCTCTTTTAACATCTTGATGGCACCGGAAGTATCTCCTTCCTGATGAATTGCCAGTGCATTCAGCATTTTTGTCTGAAGTGGCAGCAAAGTCTTCAGGTCATCTGCCTTTGTATAAACTCTCTTTTTTTTCACAGTAGTTCCGGAAAAATAACCGAGACTTTTGAGTTTTTTCCGGGTTTCCGGATCTATGCTTCCCGCTCTCTTCTGCCGCTCTTTTCCGGTTAGCTTTGTAATAAGTTTGTCCAGTTCATATTTAAGATTACCACTATTTTTACTTGCTATCAGATTGTTCTCTTCAGACATATCAGAGGACAGATCATAAAATTCTCTAATGGGAAGATCGATAAATTTGTCATTTCCTTTGATAAAACCCCTTAAAGGAGCCCAGTCTCTGTTAAGATAGGGAGTAAGAGATTCAAAATAAATATATTTGTTCCTTTTTTTCTCACCTTTCATCACTCCCGTAAGACTTTCGCCTTGAATATGTTCAGGGATCTTTATGTCAAGAACATCGCAAACTGTGGGGAAAATATCTGTGTGAACAACATTCTCATCTATTCTTCCGCCTTCCGAACCGGGAACCCTGACAATAAAAGGAACATGCAGAGTACCGTTATAAGCAAAATAGGAATGGGTCTTTTCTCCTTTTTCGCCAAGTGCCTCACCATGATCTCCTGTCAATACAATCAGAGTATTATCAAATTTACCCATTGCTTTCAGCCTTTCAAAAAAATTCCCGAGTGAAGCATCAACATATGCGACTTCTCCGGAATAAAGGTCATCCTGATATATCTTATCATAAGGGGAAGGAGGCAAATATGGCTGATGCGGATCAAAAAGATGGACCCAGCAGAACCATTTACCATCTCTTTTTTCGAGCCATTTTAATGCCGGCTCAATAACCTTTTCCGCTTTTCGCTCAACAAAGAAAAGCTCCATACTATTGTGAGTACCATAATTATCATCATAAACATCAAATCCCTGATCCAATCCGAACCGGGAATCAAGAGGAAAAGATCCGACAAAAGCTCCGGTCTCATAATCATTGGTCTTTAAATATTCCGCAAGTGTCAGAAATCTTTTCTTCAGTACAAATCCGGAATTATCGCTGATCCCGTGATAAAGAGGGGTTGTCCCTGTCATTATATTCGTATGAGACGGTAGTGTAACAGGATTATGGGCAAATCCCCTTGTAAATACAAAAGCTTTCTTAGCAAATTTATCAATATTCGGAGTTTTTACATATTTTTCAGAATAAACACCAAGTCTGTCAAACCGGAAAGTATCAACAGTTATTATGAGAACATTGAATTTTCCCTTTTCAACATCAGATCTACTACTACCCGACCCGGAAGTTCCTTTTCCACAAGCATTAAATCCAAGCGATATTACGATCAAAAACAAAAAAAAACACTTTTTCATTATTGACCTGAAAATGCTTTGATTATTTCATTCGCAGTTGTAAAGTTAGGTGAATCTGGAGCTAGCTCCATAAATTTTTTCAATGAGGTAATCGCTTCTTTTATTTTGTTGAGAGCAACATAGGTCATTCCAAGTTGATAATATGATTCGGCAAAATCTTCTTTTATCTCTACCGCACGTTTAAAATATTTGACAGCCTTATTATAGTCCATAGCATTGTAAAAATTGATTCCGATGTTATATAGGGTATCGGGATTGATTATATCTATGTCAGACAATTTTTTGAACCACTCCATTGCCTTATCAGCTTTCTTCATATTGGAATAAGAATTCCCTATAGAAAGGATCAAATCCTTATGCTTAGGATATTTGACAGCCGCCTTAAGAAAAAATTCAATCGCCTTCTCATAATCTTCCAGCATAGAATAAGAATTCCCCAGATAAAGATTTACTATCGCTATCCCTTCCCTTTCCTTAAACTTTTTCAGGATCTCCTCAAATTTTTTAATAGCTTTTTTTGGTTTTTTCTTGAGAAGGAGTGCATTCCCCTCTTCTATTTCTTTTATGATACTCCGTTCAAGGGAAGGGCCTTGTATCTTTTCCAATTCAATTTTAAGTATTTCATATTTATTACCCTGGAAAAAACAAATATACTTACCCTGAAATACATAATCAACAGCAATTTTTCTGGGTGCATATCCCACCTTAATGAAATCGAAATACCATTTTCCACTTCTCATATACAGGGATCTCCATTTTCCATTTTCATCTGTCACAGGAGTCACATTATGTGAAGACTGTGCCCTAATAGAATAAAGTTTGATTTTAACACCCGGAATAGGCTTTCCTGTTACTTTATCAACAACAATACCTCTCATTTTAACTTTTCCCGAAGTCGCTTGTGAAAAAATCAGAATAGATGACATTACCATTAAAAGAAGAACCAAGAATATTTTTTTCATATCTCCTCCTCTGTATATTATATAGAAAATTATATCACTATATCCCAAAAAATCAACTTTGAAAACATCTCTTTTTAGTTGACATTTTCTGATTTTTAAAATATAAGATATATATCACAGTACTGAGGTATAAATGAAAAAACTGATTTTAATTATTATAGCTTTAACTATCATCGTGAGTACACCGTCATGCAATTTAAACGGGAAAGCTACGTTAATAGTGAAAAATGTTGGCGAACTTTCGATCAGCGCAAGAGTCGAAAGAGCTGAAGTTCAACTAAATCCCGGGGAAGAAGAACATTTTGTAATGACCTGGCCTGGCAAAAAGGACATGAATTCAAACCTGAGTATCTATGCCATAGCTTACAGGGAAACAATGTGGGAGAATACAAATTTCTGGATTAAAAATGGCGAAACAAAACTTCTGGAAGTAGGATTTGACAGACCTGAAATCACAAAATAGATATTTCACTTCCATGATCCAAGAATACTTGTCCCCTTTTTTCTTTGATCTTCAGTAAGACCTGAAGAATATTTTTGCAATGCCAATTCCATATTCCTGATCGCATTGATCCTGTCACCCAATCGTGCAAGGATCATTGCATAATAATAATAGTATTTTCCGTCCGGACTCTTTTTTATTATCTCTGCAAAAATTTCACCGCTTTTTGACATAGAACCGTATTTAGTGTTGAATAGAGCGATCTTATAAAGCAGATCAATATCGTTTCTGACATCATCGAACGTAAGTAATTTATCATAAACCTTTAAAACCAGCGGGAATTTCTTCTCTTTAAGGAATTTTTCTGAATATTTGATATAAAGAGAGATGTTTTTTGGCTCCAGATCAATTGCTTTTTTTAAAGATCGTTCAGATTTTTCATCTTCACCCAGGATCTCATAAGTATCTGAAAGGATTAGATAAGCTTTCGTAAAAAGGGGATCGACTTTTATGATGTCAAGACAATTCGTGATAACATCTTCATATCGTTTAAGATCAAATAATCTCATAGTATAGATTATCTTGAATGGAATAGCATTCGGTAATGTACTGCCGGCCTCTTTTAGAATCTCCATCGCTTTCTTGTATTTAGCCTTTTTAAGATACACCCTGTGTAGATAATCAAAGACCAGGAAATTCTCACTGCCCATATCACTTTTTTTCATCTCTAACAGCTCTTTTTCAAGATTATCCAAATCTTCGCTATTGATTCTCAGAGAAATACTTTTTAGTTTTGTAGTAAAAACAATACCGTCTTT
>CAYNUG010000032.1:0-20180 GCA_964400545.1 uncultured Clostridia bacterium
GGGGTGTTTCCCGGTTTTTATAGTTGTGGTCAAGAATGTTCTTTTATCAACCTTTGTGATTGAATTAGAATCAAAATTTGAAATATAAATGCTGTTCTGATCAAAATCCAGATCAACAGGTGTCCTTCCCGTATATACTTTTTTTACGAGCATGTTGTCCTTTGCATTCACAATCAGAAGCGATCCGTTATCGGTATCTTTTTCACCAGTCTTTAAGATGTACAAGAAATCTTTTTTATTATCGTATTTAAGCACCCTTTGTATATTTTCTCTCTGGATATCAGTATAAAAGTAGATTCTTTTCTGAGGAGCGAACATCCTTATTCCGTCCGGGAAATAAGTCAGGAAAAGCTTCTCTTTCCCCCAGCTGTTCTGAAGTCCGTACAGTCCACCCCGTTTGTCAAAGACTATTTTCTGTGCCAGCCTGGGGATCCTCCTGTCAAATATCTGCCCGGTTTTCCTGTCGATCTCGGAAATCCCGTCCTTTGCTCCCCAGATGTAGACCACAGGCCAGTATGATTGATGGGGACCGTAAGAAAGAAAGATGTTCCCATTGTCCGATCTTGCTGCGGAGACTGGGTAGGGAAACGGTAGTTTGTGATAAGTGACGTCTCCCTTTGATGTGACCTCAGCATATTCATCCTCGGTGTTGAACACCATAAAACTTCCCGTATCGTCTTTTTGTACAAGTTCGACCGGAGCCCACCCTGTCCTTATCTTTTGTTTTCTCCATGTGTCTGTGTTCAAAGTAGTGAGAGCGGAACCGAAAGAACCGTTCACGGCTGAAGCTCCCAGGGGTATGTAGAGGGTTTTCTCTTTTCCGGCGAAAGCGATGGAAAACATATGTGGTATTATCCCGGTATTTTTTATTCTTCTGATAAGTTTTTTCCCTGGGATATCAATTACATAGATTTCCCCGTACGCCCAGCTGGCGACGTACAGAAGATCTTTTTTGTGATCTATTGCTGATGCATCGTTCCCGAAAGAGGGGATATCAACTTTTGAGACACTGCCATTTTTTGAAAAATTTACGATGTGAACAACAGGATGGTTGTCGTAGGGGATATAAATTTCCTCCCTTTCTGGGTTGTATGTTATTCCTACGGCTTCCGAGAGACCGGGAAGGTCGACAAATGTATCATTGTTCCCGTCACAGTCTATCTTAAGTGCCTGAATGTCCTTTCTTTTGCCGGTTTCCGTTACCAGATACATAAAATGAGTATCATAATTGTAACCGGCAAAATGAAATCTTTTTCCTTTCTTTATGTTCAGTCTTTTTTTCCCGATCTCTCTCCCTGTGTTTATATTCAGAGTATAAAGAGTAGAGGTATAACCATCGAAGGCAAAAACTTTTTTCAGGATAGGATCAGCAACGATCTTTCTTACAGGGGGCGGCGGGGTTTGATTAAGGTTCATCATTTTTTCTGTTTTGTTAAAGATCTTTATAGATTTACACTTTCTCGTTCTTATGTTCAGGAATGCTATATTTTTAGTTTCTCTTCCGGCAAGAAAACAATTACCTGTGGAATCGTCAATAGTAACCATTTCATATTGGGAGATCGTGTTGAAGGAGGATGAAGTTTTTTTCTCCGGAAAAATGATACTTAATTTATTCCGGCCTATAAGATAAATATTTCCATTTTTTTTATTAATTGCGAAAGATTCTTCCTTGAGATATTGAGGGACCCTTCCCTCGATAGGAATATTTATAACACTGCTATTACCGGCGTTAATTAAAGAGACAGATGAGCTGTTAGTGTTTATTAAAACTATTCTATTATTCTCAACATCATATTTGACCATTAATGGGCCGAATCCATTATGAATGGTACCGATAGAATCAAGGAAGTTGATCTCTATTATTTCAGGTTTCGAATAAAGTGAAGAAAAAAAGAGTGAAATTACAAGTAAATACAGAAATTGTCTCATGTTGCCTCCTCTTTGAATATTAGCAGACGTGGAATATATTTTGAATCGTTAGTTGAAAAAAAAATGTTTTTAGTTTAGTATTCAGCAAAACTATAAAATCTAGTTTAAACTAAATTAATTGTTGTGTGGGGAAAAAAGTGGAAAAACTGAGTCAAAGTCTTGAAGATTATCTTAAATCCATATACATAGTTTCTCTAGAAAAGAAAATTGCAAGAGTAAAGGACCTTGTTAACAGGTTGGGAGTAAAATCTTCCTCCGTCATTGGTGCATTAAAAAAACTTGTAGCAAAAGGCTATGTTGAGCATGAACATTACGGACACATTGAACTTACGAAGGCAGGAAAGGAAAGAGCGAAAATACTTTATGAAAGACATACAACACTTACGCAATTTTTTAGTGATGTTCTAAATGTTGATGAAAAAACTGCAGAAGAGGATGCCTGCAGGATAGAACATGACCTTACCGAAGAATCTTATGGTAAGATCATCAAATTGTTAGGTCATATAATATCGTTAGTTGAAACTGACCCCAAATGCTTTGAAGATCTGAAGAGATCTGTTAAAAATTGATCCGATAAAGTATCCATATCTAATTATTCCTAAAGATTATATTTTTCAAAAGAGCAGTAATTCTTGACACACAATTTCTTATCTGATATTTAAACCCTGTATTTCAAATAGGGAGGCTTCCTTTTTGGACAAAGACAGATTAATAAAATATTCAAATATTCTGAAGAACTATAAACTCAAACGTCCGCTGAATATAATGGAGGTATGCGGTACCCATACTGTTGCATTCTTTCATACAGGAGTAAAAGATATCTTCCCTGAAGGTCTAAACCTGATCGATGGCCCCGGATGCCCTGTTTGTGTTACTGCAAACGATTATCTGGACAGGGCAATTGAGATTCAGAAAGAATATGGAGCTATCATTACGACTTTCGGAGATATGCTGAAGGTTCCCGCTTCTTATAAGTCTTTACAGAAGCTGAAAAGTGAAGGGGCGAGAGTGGAGATAGTATATTCCCCGATGGATGCACTTGAGATAGCAAAAAATGAGAGAGATAAAGAGGTTGTTTTCCTCTCTGTCGGTTTTGAGACCACAATCCCGACCGAAGCTGTAACGCTAAAAAGAGCTGTTGAAGAGGACATAGATAATTTTTCTATTTTAACCGGGAACAAACTTACTCCACCGGCAGTGGAGGCATTACTAACAATGGGTGAAGTTAAGATCGACGGGTTCATATTGCCCGGGCATGTTAGCATTATTACAGGATCGGACAGTTGGAAATTTCTTGTGAACAAGTTTAACAAACCTGCCGTTATATCAGGTTTTGAACCGAAAGATTTAATTATGGGAACATTGAGACTAATCCAACTGATTGAGAATGGCGAATTGGAGATTGACAATCTTTATAAAGAAGCTGTAACTGAGAAGGGAAACATTATTGCCCTTGAATATATTAGAGATCTTTTTGATGTGACAGATGCAAAATGGAGAGGTATAGGAGTTATTCCGGGCAGCGGTCTCAAGTTAAAAAATAAATACAGTCATTTTGATGCCGGAAAAAAATTCCCGGTCAAAATGCCTGAAGAGATCGAGAATAAAAATTGCAGATGTGGAGAAGTTCTCAGGGGGCTTATTACTCCGCCCGAATGTTCTTTGTTCGGGACAGTATGCACACCGAGAGAACCGGTTGGTGCTTGCATGGTATCATTCGAAGGAGCATGTTCGGCATATTATAAATACGGGAAATAATCAATGGAAAAAAAAATATTGATGGCGCATGGAAATGGTGGAGAATTGATGGGGAATCTTATCAGCGAAATAATAGTTGATATATTCGGAAGTGATTCCGTTCAGTTGGATGATTCTGCAATTATCGGACCTGAAATTGGGAAGCTGGTCTTTACCACAGATACTTATACGATCACTCCTCTGTTTTTTGAAGGTGGAGATATCGGAAAGCTGGCTGTGAACGGAACGGTAAATGATATGGCAGTAATGGGAGCAAGACCGAAATTCCTTTCATGTGGACTGGTACTGGAGGAGGGTTTTGATATATCCTCACTTCAAAGAATACTTTCCTCAATGAAGGAAGCTGCGGAATATGCCGGTGTGAAGATAGTTACCGGAGACACAAAAGTAGTAGAGAAAGGGAGTGTAGATAAGATCTTTATTAACACTTCTGGTATAGGGGTTTTGAGTGAATATTCGTTTAGGAACAAGATAAATCCGGGTGATACAGTAATAGTGAATGGTACTATTGGAGATCACGGGATATCGATCATGGCGGAAAGGAGTAAATTGTCCTTTTCAAAAGGTCTTTCCTCTGACTCGGCACCACTGAACAAAATGCTCCTTTCCATTGGCGAACAATTTGCAGGGTCTGTCAGGTTTGCAAGAGATGCGACGAGGGGTGGAGTTGCATCTGTTCTTAACGAGATCACAGAAGGAATGGAATATAGTATTAAGTTGTTCGAAGAAAAATTACCCTTTAAAAATGAAGTTAGCGGAGTTTGTGAAATACTCGGACTTGACCCTTTATACTCAGCCAATGAAGGGAAGGTGGTTCTGATCGTTGATCATTATAAGGGAGATGATATAGTAAAAACAATGAGAGAATTCCCTGAGGGTGAAGATGCAGTTATTATTGGCGAAATAGATATGGATTTTCCGGGAAGAGTATATATCAAGACACAAGTCGGAGGAAACCGGATATTGCCTCTTCTTCAGGATGATCAATTACCGAGAATTTGCTGAAAATATAGAATAAACTAAACGGAGAAAATAGGGCATACAGTTTTTCTTTAATTTTAAAAGGGCATCGCTAAGGTTATCTGATGGTTGCTTCTGTTAATATCTTCCGGAGGATGATTTATTGAGAAGTTATACTGTTATTTGATGTCATCTTCATAGAGTAAACCGATGAAACACTCGGTTCATTCATGCTGATGCCGTAAATATAATCCGCTTCCTCCATGGTCTTAAAATTATGTGTGATTATCAGGAATTGGGTCTTCTCCTTAAGTTTATGAAGGAATTTTAAAAATCTTTGAATATTTGCTTCATCAAGTGATGCATCAACTTCATCAAAAACACAGAATGGAGATGGTTTGTACTCAAAAAGGGCGAAAAGAAATGCCAGTGATGTCAAAGTCTTCTCCCCGCCTGAGAGGAGTCGGAGTCCCTGGAGCCTCTTTCCCGGAGGTTGAGCCATTATTTCAAGACCTGTTTCCAGAATATTGTCAAGATCGGTCAGGGTCAGATCGGCTTCACCTCCCTCGAATAGTATCTGGAATGTTTTTTTAAAGTTATTTCTGATCTCTTCAAATGCCTCTTTAAAACTTATCTTAGATTCATCATCAATTTTCTGAATGGCATTATTCATATCTTTAATAGAATTGATAACATCTGCTCTCTGGGAAAGGAGGATCTCATGATCTTTAGCCAGCAGATCATATTCTGATTCTGCGGAAAAATTCAGTCTGTTACTGTCTCTCATCTTTATGAGGCGTTCATTAGAAATATCAACTTTTTCTTCAATATCAGTTATTTCAAGTTCAAGTATTTTTTCATCCGGAACTATGTCCTTCAATTCGGAGTTCAATTCTTTGAATGATATCTCTTCCAGAGAAAAAATATCTTTCTTCAATGCAGCAAGTTCAATTTCTTCTTTGCTCTTCGCTTCTTTTATTCCATCCAATTCAGATCTTTTTTGAGTCAGCAGATCATTTTCAGTTTTTATCTTTGAAGTAAGCTCATCAAGTGTAAGCTCATTTTTTCTTATATCTTCTTCAGATTTATCTTTTTCTTTAATACTTGTATTTTTTTTACTCTCGAATTCTTCTATTGTTCCGGCTATCTCTTTGATCTCCATGCTCAGATCAGACGTCTCTTTCTCTTTATGTTCGATATCTTTTTTCAGTGAAATTCTTTCACTTAGTAATCTTTTAAGTTCTGATTCCAAAGAATTGAGTTTTTCTCTTGAAAGATTCAGGCTGTTCTCCAGTCCGAAGAATTCCTTTTCTTTCACATTAAGATCAAGACCGAATGAGGATTCCTTTTTTTCCAGATCTTCTCTTTTTTTTATCAGTTCTTTGTTTTTGATCTCAAGCTCTTTTCTTTCTTCTGTTCTGATCTTCAATTGTTCAGAGAAGTTCTTTATCTCTGAATTATGTCTTTCAAGCTCAAATTCAATGGTTTGTATCCTTTTAAGATTTTTTTCTCTCGAACTTATCATGTTATTAATATCAGATCTGATCCGGATAAAATCATGTTCCAATTCTCTGGCTGATAGAGATTTGCTCTTAACTCTTTGGGCAAGTTCAAGTTCTTTTTCTTTTTCCATTGTAAGCGATTTTTCCAGTTTGCTTTTTGAATTTTTTGCGATTGATATAGCTTTGTCAATATTTCTGATCTCTTCCATAATGTCAAGCACACCGGAACTTCTTTTCTTTATCAGAATACCATCCAGTGTGATGATCTCCGCATTACGTGTCACTACGGGTACTCCATATTTTCGATAAATATTTATTCCGTTTATGAGGTCGGAAACAAGTACACCGTCCTTAAGTTTCTTCTTCAGGTCCGGATCTTTAATAATGAAAAGGTTCTTGATCTTATCAATGAACCCATCTTCCATGCTGATGCCGTCAGGGATATTTGCAAAGGAAGAAGAACCGAGTATTATCTTTTCAAGCTCCGGGTTTTTTAGGTCGCTTTCGTCTTCAATAACGTAGGATCCCATCTCATCATAATAAAAATTTTCTATGATGTTAAAGTTTTGCTTGTCTGAATCGATAAATTCCTGAAGTTTTTTATTCCCTGTGTTCTGTGCACCGGCAACTTTTTCCTTCATTCTTTGATAATCCCCACGCTGTTTGTTAAGGCTGTGGATCTCATTATTGTTGAGTTGAATATCGGATGTAATGGAGGAGATCACTGTTCTGCAATTCTCTAGTTCACCCTTTAGTGAATCAAGATCTTTTTCAGCTTTTGAAAATAAAAGTTCTGCGTCTTTATGTTTTTTTTCTTCTGAGCCTATATTTTCATTGTTGATACTGTTCTTAAGCTCGGTTATAAATCTTTGCTTTGATCTTATCTCGTTCTCCATTGCAACAGAGCGTTTTTCATTTTCATGAATCTCATTATTTAAGGCGGTAATAGATGATACGGAAGAGAATATTTCTGATTTTAATGAATTTTTCTCACTTTCTATTTCCTTATGTCCGGATCTGATTTTAGATATCTCATCCTTTTTTTTATTAAATTCTCCTGAGAATACTTCATATTCATCTTTTTTTGTATTAACTATTGCTTCCAGTTCTTTTATCTGTTTTCCTTTATCAGTGATAAGTTTATTATTTTGATCGATCGATCTCTCGTTCTCGTTGATCCGTTGGATTATAAAATCTTTTCTCTGTTTAAGTTTTTCAACTTCAGATCTTTTAGAAAGAATATCCTGATTTAATTCATACAGAGATTTTTGTTTCTCTTTCAGGAATTTATCCATTTCCCACTTTTTACCCTCATTTCCTGAATATTCTTTTTCGAGTTGGGAGAGTTCTTTAGCAATCAGTATTTCACTGTTAATGAATTTTTCAACATCCTTTTTTCTTTTTTCAAACTCACCATTAATTTTTTTAAATTTTTTAAAGAGAAATGCTTTAATATAATCCAAGCTCTCAGATTTAAGAGTTCTGTAACGTGTGGCATAATTTGCCTGATTCTTAAGTTCTCTTAGCCTGTTTTCCTTATCGGCCGAAAGAATTTCCAGATTGTCGAGGTTTTGTTCTGCGATTATCAATTTATTTGCAGTTTCTTTTTTTCTTATCAGGTACTGAGAAATACCTGCAGCTTCCTCAATAAGCATTCTTCTTTCGAAAGGTTTTAAGGAAACCAATTTTTCGATACTTCCCTGTTCAAAGATAAAGTAGTTTCTACCTCCGAGGTTAAGGTTGTACAATTCTTCCTGAATATCTTTATTTCTACAGTATTTTTCATTAAGGATATATTTGCTATCCCCGGAACGAAAAAATCTTCTTGCAATGTAAACATCATCCTTAGAGTTTGTAAAAGTTATACCTACTTCTGTCATTCCCAGAGGTTTTTTTGAAGAACTCCCGCTAAAAATAAGATCCTCATTGTTCTCACCTCTTAAATTTTTGATTCTCTGTTCTCCGAGAACCCACAGGAGGGCATCAACAATATTGCTTTTTCCGCATCCGTTCGGTCCTACGACGGCAGTGATCCCCTGATGAAATTTGATAACAGTTTTTTCTGCAAAGGATTTAAACCCGTGTAGCTCCAGTTTGTTAAGATGTGTCTTCATTTTCAGTCAGAGGTAAAATATCACATAATTTACACTTTGTAAATTCAGCAGGTTTTCATGCTGAACGAGAGAATCACCGGGCAGACCGGATGATAAGCTATCCGCAGTCCCTAAAAAAATTTTACTGGTGGTTCTTAACTATATCAATAAGTTCAGGCAGGTCCATCTCGATGTTTTTCAAATGTTCGATTTTCGGGACACCGTCATTTGTCCATCCTCTTCTCTTATAAACCGCATCAAGGAGCTTTTCGTATCTGCCTTCTCTCCAATCTCTGTGGATCTTCACTTTTTCTTCAGAAGTTTTTCCTTCGGGATCTACTTTTATCAACTCTTTTAACTGTGTATCATACCGTTCCTGTCTTGAATCATATTCTTCTACAGTGAGGGGTCCCATTGCTCTGTATGGTGGATAGTCGTCAACTCTCTTACCATGTCCCATTTTAAGATTAAAGATCCTCTGGAAATTGTATACTCTCTCTGATTGCCTAATCATTTCTTCTTTGTTAAGGCTTTTCCCGGTTACGGCTTCATAAATATCGAGATAGTTTTGAACATGTTCCGGTACTTTTGCCGGTTCATCGGTCTCTGCATTATTTGCGGGTTCGACATCATTCCATGGAAGTTTACAAAGCCCCTGGAGTCCGAACCATGTCCTGAACATCGGGAAATAATGTAGGGCCTCTGCTTTGTCTTCAAATGTAGGGATCTGATTGTTGACCATATCCATGAATATCAACCATGCTTCATCATGTTGAGGTCCTTTATTGGTCATATAAAATCCGCCCTGCTGTGCGAGAGATTCTTTTGATTGATACTGAGATTGCTCCAGGCCTTTACCTTCGAATCCAATATCATTCAGAAATTGTCTGTCAGCTCCGTATTCTTCAGAAAAGAATTTCTTCATATATTTGATCCCTTTTCCTGCTGTTACTCCAAACCCTTCTCCGGTGGCCATCTGGTGAAGCATTTCCAATGTTGCTTCCCAATTGCCCCATTCGAGTTCCAGACCTCCGGTTCTATCCTTGTTAAGGACACCTATTTCATAGCATTCCATTATGAACGATGTTAATGTCCCAAATGAAATTGTATCGATCCCGTAAGTATCGCAATAGAAGTTTATCTCAAGGATCGCAAGTGGATCAAATATACCGGGATTTGCACCGCAACCTGCTGCAGTCTCATATTCCGGACCGTCAA
The DNA here is from genome assembly GCA_964400545.1 of uncultured Clostridia bacterium. Taxonomy (GTDB): domain Bacteria; phylum Acidobacteriota; class Aminicenantia; order UBA2199; family UBA2199; genus UBA647. The sequence continues at coordinate 9,461 of CAYNUG010000032.1, forward strand.
CGATCACTTTCTCACCTTTATATGGTCCTGTCCTTGGAATAAAACCGTCGACAGCATGGGCACATGACATTGTACACCCGAACCAGCATCCGTCAGGTACTCCCTGTGTCATTAATTTTGTCCAGACAGATGAGTCTATTTTATATGCTTCTTCGTGATTTCCGAATTTGAAGTTTTTAACCGGGAGAAGGTCATAATCGTTCATTATTTCCATTAAGTGGGCTGTTCCTACCGTTCTCATTTTACATTGCTGGTCATCAAGAGTTATCATCTCTTTATGAAACTTAAGTCCGGTTTCCTGGATTGTTTTCTGATCGGCGGGATTGTTAGAGTCACCTTTTAACCCGGAATATTTTACAACAATTGCTTTTAATTTTTTGTTCCGAAAGACAGTACCGATACCTCCACGTCCCGCCTGCTTCAGCCGGAGTCCCTTCCTTCTCTTGTCATAATATGAGAAGTTCAGACATCCTATCCATGCGTGATCTGATCCTCTTCCTGCAGAGACGGTTGAAATATGTTGTCTCTCTTTTTCATTATCTGCAAACATGTCTGTCATCTGTTCAGCAAGAATGTGAGAGTTCAGTTCTTCGTCCGGAGCTTCGAATATCTGGATATTCCCTTCATTTCCGTTTATAAAAATTATTATGTCATTTTCGGCTTTCCCCTGGATCTCAAGAGCATCGAAACCGGAAAATTTGAAATAAGGTCCGAAGTGTCCCCCGACATTACTGTCTATCGGGATACCTGTTGTCGGGGAAATAGAAGTGACAAGGGATTTTCCTGCACCAGCATAGCTTGTAATTCCCCCGATCGGGCCGACAGCTATGTTTATCTCATTTTCTTCAGAATCCCATTTCGTGTTCCCGTTGACAGCATCCCATAGTAGTCGCAAACCGTATCCTTTTCCGCCAACGAATTTTTCTTTCATCTCCGCGGGGACCGGTTTTATCTTAATTTCATTTGATGAAATATTTATGTAAAGAGTTCTGTCAGAATATCCTTTGTCAAGCGGTTTCAATTTGTATTCAAACTCTTTTAGCATCTTATGTTTTGATCTTAATTTTTCGATATCATATTTCATTTTAATCCTCCGTTACTATCTTGATGGCATCGGCAGGACATTCTCTTGCACACGCGCCGCATGCGATGCATTTAAAGGGAATTATTCCTCCCAGATACGTTCTCATATTATCGGTCGGGCATACAGCAACGCAGGCGTAGCATCCGATACAAAGGTTCTTATTCAACATTACGACTCCGAATTTATTTACAGTTAGAGCAAGGGTCGGACATTCCGCTACACATGTTTGGCACTGGTTACAAACACTAAGGTCAAAATTTCCTTCACCTTTATCGAACACTTCTATACATGATTTCTCGTCTGAGATCTCTTTAAAATAAAGGCTGGAGCAGACCTCTACACAAGTGTTGCACCCTATACATTTTTCAGGATAGGTTTTTAAATACTTCATTCTTATTTCTTCTCCTTATTGCTAATTATTATCTCTATTTTTTCTTTGTCATCGGGCAACTTGTCAAGTGAATCGATCAGTGCCTGAATAACATTTGTAAAGGATCTTTTAACAAAAGGGTTCATTGGTACATCTTTTCCATTAATTAATAATTCAATATTTTTACTCATATTAACCCCCATTATATGATGTTTTAAAAAAATGTTGAACAAGAAAAACCTTTAATAACAATATATTGTTAAACAGAAAACAGATGATGAACATCATCAAATTATCTTATTACATATCATCTTTATAGTCAACACAGAAGACGGATTTTTAATAGATATTTTTCTTGTTAACATAAGTCATATCATCGGGCATTCAGCGAATGCTTAATACAGAATGATATTGCCTGTTCAGTGGTTCAAATACTGTATTGCCGGTCCTGTTGAATTTTTTTTCTGGATGTTAAATAATTATTTCCATGTTGATTTTGAAAGTCACAAGATTATTAGTACACATTTTGATTGTTAAAAAGAAATTGAAAGAAAACGGAGATCATTGATGCAGATAATATCATTTTTAGCATTTACGGCGTTAGTAGCTCTTGTTACCTATGTGCTGACCAGACAAAAAGGAGAGGCAACTGCCGATGGCTATTTTCTCGGAGGGAGGAGTCTTACGGGTGTTGTTATAGCCGGGTCACTACTTCTTACAAATCTTTCAACCGAGCAGATCGTGGGATTAAATGGAGCGGCCTACAAAGAAGGGATATTGGTAATGGCATGGGAGACACTTGCTGCAATCGCCATGGTATTGACCGCGGTTGTACTTCTGCCAAAATATTTAAAAGGGGGAATTGCGACCATACCTCAATTTCTGGAAGAACGATATGATAAAACAACCAAGACCATAACCTCTGCCCTGTTTTTAAGCGGATATATGATAGTTCTTCTGCCGATAGTTCTTTATTCCGGAGCTTTGGCGATCAGTACAATGTTCGATGTGCCGGGACTTCTTCATATTTCTCAAACAGCAGCACTCTGGATAACTGTCTGGGGGATTGGGATAATCGGGTCGATCTATGCAATATTTGGCGGATTAAAGGCTGTTGCCGTGTCTGATACTATTAATGCTGCAGGATTGTTCATCGGAGGTGCTCTCATCCCGATCTTCGGTCTTCTGGCTATCGGGTCTCAAAATATCATGAAGGGAATTGATATATTGTTCAGATCTCATCCGGAAAAGTTTAATATAGCAGGAGGAAGTCATGCCTCTGTCCCGTTTTCCACGATCTTTACAGGAATGATGCTAGTGCAATTATTTTATTGGGGTACCAATCAAGCGATAATCCAGAGAGCTCTCGGAGCAAAGAATCTTAAAGAAGGGCAGAAAGGTTTGCTGCTTGCAGCTTTTATTAAGATCATGGGACCTCTAATTGTTGTCCTCCCCGGAATTATAGCTTTTCATATGTTCGGAGGAACTCTGGCAAATCCGGATCAGGCATATCCGATGCTGGTAAACAGAGTTCTGCCTGCATCTTTGCTTGGGTTTTTTGCGGCAGTTCTTTTTGGAGCGATTCTAAGCTCGTTCAATTCTGCTGTAAACAGTTCTGTAACTCTGTTCAGCCTTGATATTTACAAAACTTACCTAAATAAGAATGCAGACGAGAAACAAACAATAAGAGCAGGAAAGATCTACGGCTTCATCCTTGCTACAATGTCGATGATCATTGCTCCAATGATTGCTAAAGCACCACATGGGTTATTCGGTTATTTGCAGGAAGTGAATGGATGTTACAGTATTCCTATTCTTACAATTATTCTTGTAGGTATATTTACAAAATTTGTTCCTGCAATAGCTGCAAAAATAGCCATTTTTTCGGGAGTTATACTGTATAGTTTCAGTCAGTTTGTTTTAAAACCTTATGTTTTCGGTTCTGAAAATTACCCACACTATCTTCATGTTATGGCGATATTGTTTGTTCTCAATGTGATGGTAATGTTGATAGTCGGGAAATTGTTTCCGAGAAAAGATGCTTACAGACAGAAGTTTACTCATGATGTGGATATTTCACCGTGGAAATACTTGAAGATCGTCAGCGTGGGAATATCCATAGTTGTGATCGGTATTTACATCTTTTTTTCATAATTTTTTATCAGAGATGAATATTTTTATAAAAACAATATAATATGCACATGGAAAAACAGCTGGAAAATCATTCACATAGAAGATTTAATATTCTGACAGGAGAATGGGTGTTGGTTTCGCCCAACCGCACAGATCGTCCATGGCTGGGGCAGGAGGAAATCAATCTTTTACCCCGGAAGAAATCTTACGAACCGGATTGCTATTTGTGCCCGGGAAACCATCGGGCAGGCGGGTCAGCTAATCCCCATTACACATCTACATTTGTATTTGAAAATGATTTTTCCGCATTACACAGGACTGGGCCTGATTTCGAAGTGAATGAAGGTCTTCTGAATGCAAAGAGTGAAAAAGGGATATGTAAAGTGATATGCTTTTCCCCGGATCATTCGAAAAGTTTGTCAAGCATGACGATAAGTGAGATAGATGATGTGATTTCAGTTTGGCAATCCGAATATCTGGAGTTGGGCGGGATGAAAGGTATAAACTATGTTCAGATCTTTGAGAACAGGGGGAGTATTATGGGGTGCAGTAACCCTCATCCTCATGGTCAGATCTGGGCTCAGAATTCTATCCCTGAAATAATCCAAAAGAAAAGTAATACACAAAAGGAATATTTTGACAGGAAGCGGACAGGACTCCTGGAGGATTACATTAAGCAGGAGTTAGAGGTTAAGGACAGGATAGTTTATAAAAACAATGAATTTGTTGTTTTAGTCCCTTTCTGGGCGATATGGCCATTCGAAGTTATGATACTTCCACTCAAGTCCGCATCGAATATTGCCAGTATGACAAAAAGTCAAAAAACTTTTTTCGCAGAAACCATCAAGGTCCTCACCTCCTGTTATGATAGGCTTTTCAATTGCCCTTTCCCATATTCAGCGGGGATACACCAGGCTCCCACGGATGGGAAGCTGTATGAAGCCTGGCATTGGCATATGAGTTTCTTCCCGCCTTTATTACGATCATCAACAATTAAAAAATTTATGGTTGGATATGAAATGTTCGCTATGCCGCAACGGGATTTTTCTGCAGAATATGCTGCGGACAAATTGCGTGTATTAGTAAATTCTGCAGAGGGATCTGATAATGAATAAATTATTTTTTATAATATCGTTATTAATTGTTTTTACCATATCGGCTTTAAGCGGTGAAAAAAAGATCTTTCCGGGTGCTGATGAGCAAACTCCTTCAAGATCTGAATATTTCAGTTGGATAAACAATACGAATGAAGGAGCATCGGAAAGACAATCGCTGATCAATCTGAATTTTTTCAAATGGATGAAAGAAGAATACGGAATGAAGCTTGATATTTATGCTTTTGATGCAGGTGCGATAGACGGGAAACGTTTTTACGGGAGTATAAATTCAGATCGCTTCAGGCAACAATTCCCGGAAGGATTTAAAAATGTTTTCAGTAAAGCCGACAGCTTGGGGATCCGGCTCGGGATATGGGGCGGTCCTGATGGTTTCGGAGAAACTTCCGAAGACAGAAAAGCACGAACAGATCAGATGGTTGGGCTTTGCCGGGATTATAATTTTGCATTATTTAAATTTGATGCTGTATGCGGTCCTCTTCGCCCGGAGAAAGAGAATGCCTTCATTAATATGATGAATCAATGCAGAAAGTACAGCCCCGACCTGATCTTGCTGAATCACCGTCTTGGTCTTAAAAGAGCGAAAGCGTATGCAACAACCTTTTTGTGGGGAGGTGATGAGACATATATAGATGTTTTCATGACCAACAATTCCACTGCACCTCACCATAGAGCTGCAGCAATCTCAAGAGGAATTGTCCCTGGGCTTAAGCGTCTTACTGAAGATCATGGTGTCTGTATTTCTTCCTGCCTTGATAATTGGGATGACGATCTGATCCTGCAGGCTTTTAATAGAAATCTGATCCTCTCTCCCCAAATATACGGTAGTCCGTGGTTGCTGAGGGATGATGAGTTTCCGAAATTAGCAAGGATTTTCAATCTTCACCGGAAATATAGAAATATACTGGTAAACGGGAAGATATTATCCGAAGAAAAATATGGACCTTATGCGGTGTCCCGGGGTGATGAGGGGACAAGGTTGATAACCTTGAGAAATCTTAAGTGGTATCCCGCTAAATATGCTATTTCACTTGATGGTGAGATCGGATTGTCAGGAAGCGATTCTGTTCGTCTCGTTCAAATTCATCCTTATGAAAAATTTCTGGGAGATTTTGATCAAAACAGAAAAGTAAGTGTTGATGTAGACCCATTCCGGTCGGCACTGTATATTGCAACAACAAGAAATTACAATGAACCCCTTATTGGTGGTACGGCTTTTAATGTAGTCAGGAAAGTGAAAGGTAAAAGTATTTTGATAGACCTGCTTGGGAAACCCGGTTCAGAAGCAATAATAAGACTTATGGATCCCGATAGATATAGATATGCAGGAATTAGTGGTAATCAAAACTCTAAACTTGAGCAGGGTAAAAGTATCAGAGTGAGATTTCCCGGAGAAAAATTAAGGCTAATTTCCCACAGGAAGATCGCAGTGTTAACGGAATCGGATATCCCAGATGATTGCTCATCTTTGTATGAGGCGACCATTTATGCCGCAGATAATAATGCTCTGGAGGTCCGGTCCCTTTACCGTTCAGGAGCAACATTTGTTCCTGCTGTAAAAAAAGCCAGGGATGCTTTTTTTAATCAGAAAACTTTTGTGAACCGTGGTGTCTGTGACACGAATTTGTTCGATTCTGATCCGGGAACAGGATTCTGGCCTTCACGGAAATATGGTGTTGATCTGAGGATAAAAAATGGAGCTTTCAGATTGGATATGGGTGAGGTGTCAAATGTGGATGAAGTTCTTATCCGAGTTCCTGACATTTTTTCACTTCAGCCGCTTCTGCCGGGAGAGGGCAACTATGCGGAAATCTCATCAGATCTGAAGACCTGGAAAGTAATCACATATAAAGCCGGATTGACGATGTCAATACCGGTTCACGGAAGAATCAGGTATCTACGGCTCGGTATACAACCCGGACAGATAGTTGAAATTGAAGGGTATTACAAGGGGAAATTGCTTGATAGAAGTAAATGGAGGGGATCAAATCTATTTGCTCATTCTGACAAAATGCATTGCGTGAAAAGCTGGAAAGCAGTATTCACATTGGATGAGATCCCGGAAAATTCTTATTTAAGTGTGGCTGTCAACGGGAAGCATGGTATTGAAGGTGCGTATGCCGCAGCAAGAATTGGCGGAAATCTCATAGGATCTCCGGACAGAGCACCTTCATACCCTTCGAATACATGGGAATATATAGTTGAGAGAAAAGATGCTAATTATACTTATTATTTCCCATTGGAGGATTCCTTTGTAGGAAAGGAGATAGAGATATTTGTTCTGGCGTATGACAAAGAGAATATGCTGTTAAATCCTGAAGTCTGGATCTCATCACGTGATGGTGGATCGGAAAAAATAAGAATGGAATTAAAATTAAAATAACGGGAGCGAAAATGAATATTATAAAAGTATTAACGGCAGCCATTGTGATCTTTTCTCTGTTTCCTACAGGAATTCGGGGAGAGAATTACAAGATCGTTTCTCCGGATAAAAAAATAGAATTATTATTGAGGGTGAACAATAAGACACTGATATCAGGTACTTATAAGGGGAATACAATTCTGGAACCTTCAGAAATATCTATGAATCTGAAGAATGGGGCCCTTGGGCATGATCCTCATGTGATAAAAGTAAAAAAGAATATAATCTCTGAAGTGTTAAAGCCCGTCATAAGGATCAAAGGGTCGGAAATAAATAATAATTGTAATGAATTAATTGTGAATTTCAAGAAGGATTTCTACCTGATCCTTAGAGCATATAATAGTGGTTTTGCCTATCGTTTCGGGACGAATATCAAAGGAAGGATAATTGTTGTTTCGGAAACCGGAAAGTATATATTTCCGAAAAATCACATGGTGTGGTGGGGAGAAGAAACAAAGTTCCAATCACACAATCAGGTTTATTTTGATTACAGATCATTGAGAAAAACCAGTGCGAATGATCTGACAAGTTTGCCATTGATAATAAATCCTTTCGAAGGACCGAAAATTGTAATAACAGAAACAGATCTTATAGATTATCCCGGTATGTGGCTCAGGGGTTCCGGCGGAAATGAACTGGATCGTGTTTCTGCAGAATATCCTAAAATTATTGAGCAGAGGGGCGATAGGGACCTGCGTATCCTTGAAAGAGAGAAGTATATTGCTGAAACTTCGGGAGTACGGACCTTCCCATGGAGAATATTTGTTATTGCTGAACAAGATGCTGATCTGATCAACAATCAACTTTCATATATCCTTGCTTCACCTGTTAAAATAAAACACACTTCATGGATAAAGCCAGGTAAGGTCGCATGGGATTGGTGGAATGCCAATAATATATACAATGTGAATTTCAAAGCGGGTATTAACACAGATACTTACAAATACTATATAGATTTTGCAGCAGCATATGGAATTGAAAATATTCTTCTGGATGAAGGATGGTATAAACTCGGAGATCTGTCATCAATTGTTTCGGAGATAGATATGGATGAGATCCTTTCCTACGCCCGTAAAAAAAATGTAGGAGTTATTTTATGGTGTGTATGGAAAACGCTGGATGATCAGTTGGAAAGATCGCTGGAACAGTTTGAAAAATGGGGGATCCGGGGGATCAAAGTAGATTTTATGAACAGGGATGATCAGGAGATGGTCAATTTTTATCATAAAATTGCAAATAAAGCTGCCGTCCACCACCTTCTGGTAGATTTTCATGGTTCATATAAACCTGCCGGTCTAAGGAGAATGTATCCGAACGTCCTGACCCGTGAGGGTGTGAATGGTGGGGAGCAGTTCAAATGGAGCATACGCCAGACACCTGAACATGATCTGATAATCCCATTCGGGCGCATGCTGGCAGGTCCTATGGATTATACTCCCGGAGCAATGCATAATGCACAGGAAAAAGATTTCAAACCTATTTTTGATACACCGATGAGCATGGGGACAAGGTGTCATCAGCTTGCTATGTTTGTTTGTTATGAAAGCCCTCTGCAAATGTTGTGTGATACGCCCTCTAACTATTACAAAGAACCGGAGTGTATGGAGTTCTTGTCTGTAGTGCCGACCGTATGGGACGAAACTATTGTCCTTGCGGCCCGTGTTTCTGATTATCTGATGGTAGCTCGAAGAAGTGGTGGGGAGTGGTATGTCGGGGGGATGACAGACTGGACATCGAGAGATTTTGATCTTGATCTTTCCTTTCTTCCGGAAGGGAAGAAATTTAAAATGACACTCTATGAGGATGGGATAAATGCGAATAGGATTGCCGTTGATTTTTCTCAGAAAAAACTGGTAGTTAATAATACATTCAAGAAAAAGGTGCATCTTGCCAAGGGTGGTGGTTTTGCAATAATTCTCAAGCCTATAAAATGATCTGACTGACAGGACCAAAGGGGAAAGGATAGGTGTCTGATTCTCTTATATTCAAGAATAATGGAGCCGAGGAGATTCGAACTCCCGGCCTCTGCATTGCGAACGCAGCGCTCTCCCATCTGAGCTACGGCCCCATTAAGAGGATCGGAATTCTTAAAAATTCCGGACCCCGATCTACTATATTTGATTTTAAAATATCTGGTTCTAATGTCAAGGGCCACTTATTCGTGGGAAGACAGACTAATTGTTAAATATCTGTTTGTAATGAATTGTCTGTTGCTATATAATACACGTTTAAAATTTCGGAGGAAATATGGAACTTTTAAAAGAATTAGATAGTTTACTTGAGAAATTGAATGTCTATAAAGATATTCCGAGAAAAAATCTGATCGAAGATTCTGTAAAAAACGGTGAATCCTTTATAAGTAAAAATGGTGCACTTGCCGTTATTACTGAACCGTTATCTACCGGAAGAAGTCCGAAGGACACTTACATTGTAAAACGGAGTGAAGTTGAAAATGAGATAGACTGGGATTCGCCTAATAATATCGGTTTGTCTCCGGAAGTTTTTGAAGAGGTTGTTAGTGATGCTCTCGAAGTAATTAAGAATAAAGATCGCCTTTATGTAACAAACAGAGTGGTCGGAGCCGACAGCTCTTATGCCCTCCCTGTCAGGACAGTGACCGATAAGGCTGTTGCCGCACTTTTTACTAATAATATGTTCAGAAAAGTACCTTCTGATATTGAGAAAAGTGTTTTCTATAAAAAGGGATTTACATTAATAGCATTACCTTCGGATAAACTAGATTATAAGAAATATCTGAATAAATATCCCGAAGATGGAAATATAAGAGAATCTGATATGATCGTAGTTATGGATTTTGTTAATATGACAGGCGTTGTTTACGGTTCTGCTTATCTTGGAAGTATAAAAAAATTGATATTTACTGTGATGAATTACCTTCTTCCCGGTTTCGGCATCCTTCCTCTTCATTCCTCGGCGAATGAGGGAAGTAACGGATCTTCTGCGCTTCTTCTGGGACTTTCTGGTACGGGTAAGACCACTTTGTCAGCAGATCCGGAAAGAGCCCTTCTCGGTGATGATGAACATGGATGGAGTGATTCTGGAATTGCAAATTTCGAAAACGGATGCTATGCAAAATTAATAGATCTAGATCCTGAGAAAGAGCCGGAAATATTTAATGCGATAATACATAAGGATGATTATCTGGAGCATGGTTCAATAGTGGAAAACGCATTAATGTATCCGGATGGCAGTTTTGATTTTTATGATTCAAGGCTTACACAGAACTCAAGAGGTTCGTATCCTTTAAGGTTCCTCTCTAATATAAAGGAATCTTCTGTTTCGGGACATCCGGCATCGATCCTTTTTCTTACGGCAGATGCTAACGGAGTTCTTCCACCTGTTGCAAAACTGGATGAAAATCAGGCTATGCTCTGGTTTTTGATGGGTTACACAAGCAAGCTTGCCGGGACAGAAACCGGAATTGTTGATCCAGTCTCGACTTTTTCGAGGTTCTTCGGCGAGCCTTTTATGCCCAGGAATCCGGAGGTTTATGCTTCAATGCTGGGTGAGAAGATGAAGAAATATGGAACGAAGGTCTTTTTGGTAAATACAGGATGGAGCGGCGGCCCTTATGG
>CAYNUG010000033.1:0-2660 GCA_964400545.1 uncultured Clostridia bacterium
AGTGATATTGAGCATCCGAAGAAGAAGAACAGGCCGATCGCTTCAGGAGCTCTTGGTGTTATGCCTGCACTTTCTATTTCATCTTTTGTACTTCTTTTCACTTTATCTGCAGGATTTTTCTTTGATCTCGGTTTCTTCATTATTTCACTTGTTTATGTAGTGATTAATTTTTTATATTCTGCATACTTGAAAAAGATTGCGATCTTTGACGTGATGATCATTGCTGTAGGATTTGTTCTCCGGGTAATGATCGGAGGCGAAATAAATGATATTTACCTCTCCCCATGGTTGTTTATTGTTACTTTTCTGCTGGCCCTTTTCCTGGGGCTTGTAAAACGGAGACAGGAACTTGCCTGGGTAGAAAGGGATGGGAAAACATCAACAAGAGTTTCTCTAAAGAATTATACCCTGCCTTTTCTGGATCAATTAATCTCTGTTACAACTTCTGCAACATTGATATCATACATTATTTATGTACTTAATACTGATATTCAAAACTATTTCCATACTAATGATCTTTATCTGACGGTTCCGTTTGTAATATTTGGAATTTTCAGGTATCTTTTTCTTACATACGTTAAAGAAAAGGGAGAAAATCCCGAGGAGATCATATTCTCGGATGCCCCTTTCATTATAAATATTTTATTATGGATCTTAGTGTTCGCATTTTTAATTTATCAATGATAAATAATCTTGGAAAAGAAAGAACTTGATATACTCCGGAAACTACAAAGTGGAGGATTAGATTCTGAATATTTATCAGGTATATACGAGCAATACAAGGATAATTACCGAATAAAGTTAGCTCTGATCCAGCATCCGGGTTTCCCTATTTCAAATGCTTTAAGTACTATTTCCTCCTTTTTTACAGCTGATCTTCTCAAGATAACAAAAAACAAAAGGGCAAATCCTTTTATGAGGAAGAGGTGTGAAATAGAATTCAGCCAGAGATACAAAAAGATCGCATTTGGTGAAAAGATCTCTCTGATGAAAAGGGCACCGTTGAATCTTCTTGAACATTTTATTAACGAGAAGGACAAGAAGATCTTGAAGGTCATTATTGAGAATCCCAATTGTACTGAAGATCTGATAATAAAATTTGTAAACAGGAAGATCGACAGAAAGGAAATGTATGCTGTTCTTATTGAAACAGATTGGTTTCTTAGCAGAAGGGTATGTTATGCAATATCATTTGACAGAGAAGCTCCGATAAGGATCTGGATGAAAATAATCCCAAATTTGGAAATAAAAAGGTTAAAAGAATTGTCAGCAAAAATGTCACTTCATGAAAATATAAGAAAAAGAATAGACAGTTTTTTAAAGGGTAAAAAGAAAAATGTGTAATAAATGTCCAATATTATTGACTTTTTTTCTCTTTTCTAATATATTTACTGATAATGAAGTCCGTAAATATTGCAATTCTGGTCTTATTCTTTATTACTTCACAATTGTATCCAGTGATACCAATGTTTCATGGAGCAAGGTCTTTGTCTCTCGGATATTCATCAGCCTCATTCAATTATGACTTTAATTCGGTATATTTGAATCCGTCACTTCTTTCCGGTTTTGGATATTTCATCTCCGGTTATCAATATCAGAGCGATTATTCAAGTTACAAGGGATTTAATGAATTATTGGGAAGTGTTCTTCATAGCGATCTTTCTAACTTTGAATCTCTCGAAATTAACGACAGGGAAGTCTTACACGAGCAGCTTAACCGTTTGTTCTCTTCGAAACAGGGAATGTACGGATTTGACTCTCACTCTGCAGGAGCAGCTTTTAAAAGATACGGGTTTTCTGTTTCTTATGTAAATATGACCGTTATTAATCCCGAAAGGACAACGATCCTGGATAAAGATACGGGAAATATCACCGGCCAGGATCTGCAAACTCTGAATTTGAGTTTTACGGGGCTGTCCTATACTCAGTATTCACTTTCATATTCTCTCGATTTCTCAAAAGAGATCAGTGCAGGAGTAACTCTGCATTATCTTTTCGGGAAGGTCTCAGATTTTTTCCTTCCGGTTATTAATGAAAATTTTTCATCATCTTCAAGTGAAAAGGATTATTTGAAGTATGGTTGGGATGCATCAGAAAAGAAGTTTGGAAAGTTTATAACCGATTTTTCTATTAATGCTACAATAAGTCAAATATTCAGAGCAAGTATTATTTTGAAAAACTACAAAAATCCGGTTATTGAAACGAATACTGATGAGATAAAAATAGGGCAGAGAACTATAGCGGCAGTTTCATTCAGACCTGATCGGAGAACAGGTATTTATCTTGATATCGATCTGAAAAAGAATGATTTGTATCTGAATGGTGAAGAAGAACAACCGGTTTCTCTCGGGATAGAGAGATCTTTTTTTAATGGGAAATTCTTTGTAAGAGTTGGAATGATGAATGATCTGACTGAAAAGTATCTGTTCGGTAGCAAAGGGAAGCTTTTTTACGGAATGGGTTTTGGAATATATATAAATAAAATCATTATCGATGCCGGAATCGGAATAGGGGGAGACGGCAAGGTAAGCAGCATGGCAGTTTCAGGGTTTTTTATTGTTAAGTAGGGTGTTTGACAAAAAAAAATCTTTTAACTAAAATTTGAGATATGGAAATGAAATTAGGGGATTATTTATTAGCAGACAAGCTTATAACAAAAG
>CAYNUG010000033.1:2670-20088 GCA_964400545.1 uncultured Clostridia bacterium
CGGGAAAACCGGAAGTATACTTATCCGGCTCGGCTATGTTTCTGAGGAAGATATTGCTCAGGCTCTTAGCAAACAATTCGGATATCCTTCAATAAATTTATCAAAATTTGAGATCGATGAAAAAGTTGTCGAGCTTATTAAACCAGAAATTGCGAGAAAACATATAGTAATGCCTGTTCACAGGATCGGTTCGATTTTGACGATTGCAATGGGAGATCCTTCAAATCTATTTGTTCTTGAGGAATTGAGGTTCTCAACTAACCTTAGGATCCAGGCTGTGATATCTCCTGAGTCTTCTATTCTGGAAACAATTGAAAAGTATTACGGATCTACAACAGGAATAGAAGCACAAAAATTTCTTGAGGAGATAGAATTAAGTGATGATGCTTCAATTGAGGTTTTGGAAGATATTGAGGATGAAGAAGCTTTCATGGGCGAATCCGGTGATGATGCTCCCGCTATCAAGCTTGTCAATCTTATCTTTCAGGATGCAATATCAAAAGGAGCATCGGATATTCATTTCGAGCCTTATGAGAAAGTATTCCGTGTGAGGTTCAGAATTGATGGTATCCTTCATGAATATATGACCCCTCCCATGAATATTAAGAATAAAGTGTTATCCAGGGTGAAGCTGATCGCCGGGATAGACATTGCAGAAAAAAGACTTCCTCAGGATGGAAGGATAAAAACAAAGCTCAGAATTAATGAAATGACAAAATCAGTAGATATGAGAGTGTCTTCATTACCAACTATTCATGGGGAAAAGATTGTAATAAGAATACTTGACAAAGATAATTTAATGCTTGATTTGACTAAACTCGGATTTGAGCCGATCTCTCTTGAAAGGTTTGACAGAAATATTAGTGAACCTTGGGGTATTGTGCTTGTTACAGGACCCACAGGATCAGGAAAAACAAATACTTTGTATTCGGCAATTCAGAAACTTAATAGTGAAGATGTAAATATTATGACCGCGGAAAACCCGGTAGAATTTAATCTATACGGCATAAATCAGGTAAATATTAAAGATTCTATAGGACTGACATTTCCTGCTTCTTTGAGATCATTTTTAAGACAGGACCCTAATATCATTCTTGTTGGTGAGATCAGAGATTTTGAAACTGCTGATATTGCTATAAAGGCTGCTTTAACAGGCCACATGGTTCTTTCAACACTTCATACCAATGATGCACCATCAACAATCGCCAGACTCATTAACATGGGTATTGAACCTTTCCTTGTTTCCAGTGCTGTTCGTCTCGTAGTTGCACAGAGGCTTGTCCGGAGAATATGCCAGAATTGTAAAAGTCTCTCAAAAGCTCCTCCTCAAACTTTAATTGATATCGGTTTTGCACCGGAGGAAGCTAAGAGTGTAAAGATTTATGAACCCAAAGGGTGCGAAAAGTGTAATAATACAGGGTATAAAGGAAGGATCGCCTTATTTGAGGCAATGGAGATTGATGAAGAGATTAAGGAGCAGATCCTGGTCGGAGCATCAACATCAGAACTTAGACAGAAAGCTAAAGAAAAGGGAATGCTTACATTAAGGATGAGTGGGATTGAAAAGGTTAAACAGGGATTAACTTCCATTGAAGAGATCGTAAGAGAAACGACTAGGATGTAAGGAGAAAAATATGGCATTACCTCTTCCGCAATTATTAAAAATTATGATAGATGAAGGAGGTACAGACCTTCATATTACTACAAATTCTCCTCCGGTTATAAGAGTATATGGAAGCCTGAGGAAGATTGATCACCCGATTCTTACTCCCGCAGAGACAAAACAGATTATTTACAGTGTACTCAGTGATAATCAGAAATATAAGTTTGAAGAGAGCTGGGAATTGGATTTCTCTTTTGGAATAAAAGGTGTTGCCAGATTCAGGGCCAACGTTTTTATGCAGAGAGGAGCTGTTGCAGGAGCATTTAGAAGGATCCCCTATGAAATATGGGGTTTCGAGAAACTTGGTTTGCCTCCTGTTGTTGCTACACTAGCTGACAAGCCGAGAGGACTTGTATTAGTGACGGGTCCGACAGGTTCAGGAAAAACTACTACACTTGCTTCTATTATTGACAAGATCAACAGAGAGAGAGCTCTTCATATTATAACGATCGAAGATCCGATAGAGTATCTCCATTCACATAGAAAAGCTCTGATCAATCAGCGTGAACTCCATGCTGATACCAAAGGATTTGCACAGGCATTAAGATCTGTTCTGAGAGAGGATCCCGATGTTGTGCTGATAGGAGAGATGAGAGATTTAGAGACCATTCAATCTGCAATAACTATTGCTGAAACCGGCCACCTCACTTTCGGGACACTTCATACAAATTCCGCTTCTCAGACAATAAACAGGATCATTGATGTTTTCCCTCCTCATCAACAGGATCAGGTCCGAACGCAATTATCAATGAACATCGAGGGGATCATAACGCAGGCCCTATTGCCGAAAGCAGGAGGAAGAGGGAGATGTCTTGCAACTGAAGTTTTAATTCCAAATCCCGCCATCCGCCATTTGATCAGGGATAATAAGATTCATCAGATATATTCTACAATGCAGACTGGTCAGGAAAAATATGGAATGATAACATTCAATCAATCTCTTGCAAGTCTTCATTTCAAAAGAGAGATCACTTTGGATTATGCTTTGTCCATTTCGCATAATCCTGAAGAATTAAATGAATTAATAAAGAGAGGTGCGGGGGGATTAACTTCTCAGTTCAGGCCTAATTATTCATCAAGGTCAAATCAGGGACAGGGTGATAAGTTTCAAAACTTTTAGGGGGAGATATGCCTTTATTTAAATACAAGGGAAAGAACAGGATCGGGAATATTGTTGAAGGTGAACGTAAAGCTAAAAATAAGAAAGAAATAATTAACATGCTCGAAAAAGAGCAGATCCAGGTCCTTCAGATCGACAGGAAGGGTGGGGAATTGAATATCCCGTTTATCTCCGGAAAAAGGAAGGCAAAAGTTCCATTACGGGATCTTACTGTTTTTAACAGACAATTATCTGTAATGTTCAATGCAGGTTTACCTATTACGCAGGGACTGGGAATATTATCTACTCAACAGAAGAACAAGGGTTTCCGAGATGCTCTTGATGATATTAGAAAAGATGTTGAAGGGGGATCAAATTTATCAAATGCATTAAAAAAATACCCCAATATATTCAATGAATTGTATACAAGCATGGTGCAGGCCGGGGAAGCTTCCGGTAACCTTGACACTATTCTGATGCGTCTTTCTCAATATATGGAAAATATGGCAAAATTGATCGGAAAGATAAAATCTGCAATGACCTATCCAATAGCTGTTTTAACAATTGCAATTGTTTTGACGGGTGTTATTCTTATGAAAGTTGTACCCACATTTCAGGACCTTTTCGAACAATTGGGCGCATCACTTCCTGCTGCAACACAGTTTGTAGTAGATGCTTCAGAATTTTTAAGAGCGAATTTTCTGTTAATGATGGTAGCAACTGTAGGAATTGTTTTTGGAATGAAGAGCTATAATGGTACTTACAAAGGACGAAGGGTTTTTGATAAATTCAAACTAAAATTACCGGTTCTCGGAGAGTTGCTTATAAAATCCGGTGTTGCAAGAGTGACAAGAACACTTGAAACTCTTCTCAATTCCGGTGTTGAAATAATAGAAAGTATGACTATTACCGCAAAGACATCGGGTAATTCTATAATAGAGGATTCTGTCCTTAGGAGCAGGGCATCTGTTCAGGAAGGAAAACCTTTAGGTGAATCATGGGAAGATGAAAAAGTATTTCCGTTTATGGTCACTCAAATGGTATCGGTGGGAGAACAAACTGGTGCACTTTCCTCGATGTTAGGGAAAATTGCGGATTTCTATGATGAAGAAGTCGATCAGGCAGTAGGAGCATTGATCTCAATAATGGAACCGATATTGATCGTTGTACTTGGTGGAATTGTCGGTGGTATTGTTGTAGCAATGTATCTTCCTATGTTTGATATTATCGGGAAAGTCTAAATGTTATAATAATCAGTATTTAATCAGGAAAATTGATCCAATTAGAAGATAAAGAAATTAAGAGTCGTTTTTTGCTTTTAAATTCAATTCGAATTACAGTACTTTTTGTATTCTTGATTGTATCTTTTTTGTTTTTCATGTTTTTCGTACATTTCCCGATGATCCCTGTAATTATATTCATTACAGGTTCAATAATTATCAGTTTTCTGCATTTCCTGAACTCAGGATTAAAAAGTATTAAGATATTGGTCTATTTCCAGATATTAACCGATATTATTATAATTACCGGTTTGGTATATTTTACAGGTGGTGTAGCGAGTCCTTTTTATTTTTTATATTTTCTTCCGATAATAGTTTCGGCAATTTTTTTATCACGAAGAGATACTGTCTATACAGCTGCATTTTCTTATATCACATTCGGAATAATATCAGATCTGATGTATATGAAAGTCCTTAAAGCATTTCCCGGACCTTTTGATTTTGATATAACAGATGAAAGTTTTATATATAATCTGATTGTCAGTTTTATTGCTTTTACCTTTTTCGCCTTCATATCATCCTATTATTTTGAAAACCTGCGTAAAAAAGGGAATGAATTGAAAAGTATCAGGGAAAATCTTAAAGATCTGATCTTAATTAATAATATGGTTCTTGAAAGGATGATAGATGGATTGATAGTAAGTGATTCAGAAGGCAAGGTTATTTCATATAATGAAAAAGCGAAAGTGATTTTTAATTTAAGAAGTAATTCAAATATATTTAAGATAATCGGAATCGGTTCTCAGTCTGAATTGAGAGATAAAATTGTGAAAGCAGGAAACAGATATTTATATGAATTGAAAAGAAAGGATCGTATTCTGGAGATAACTCTTTCAATAATTGAAGAAATATATGCATTTAAGGAGGTATTTGTCCTTATCGTTTCAGATCTGACAAAAAAGAGGGCTATTGAAGAGGAATTGAAAAGAAAAGATCATTTTGCTTTAATTGGAGAGATGTCTGCAGGTCTTGCTCATGAGATCAGGAATCCCCTGGCTTCTATTTCGGGTTCTATTCAGTATTTGAAAAAAGATCTTTCTTACAAAAAAGAATCCCGGAACCTGATGAATATTGTTATTAAGGAATCTGCCAGACTATCTGAATCAATAGAAGAATTTTTGCAATTCAGTAAATCTTCACCATTAGATATTGCTGAGTTCGATCTTGGACCTATGATAGATGAAATAATTGAGATCTCTCTCTTAAATCACAAGGACATTCTATTTAAAAAAAGATATGGAAAAGGGAATATTATTTCCGCAGATAAAAAGAGGATCAATCAGGTAGTTTGGAATATAGTAAGTAATAGTATTAAATCAGTTGAAAATGATGGTATTATTGAGATCAGTATATTTAATGAGAATGGTGAAACGATATTGTCTATAGCGGATAACGGAATCGGAATAAAGAAAGGAGAATTATCTAAAATATACACTCCATTCTTTTCGAAATTTACTTCCGGGATAGGATTAGGAATGGCATTGGTTAAGAAAATATTAGATGAACACGGATTCAGAATAAAGATAAAGAGTGAACAAAAAATTGGAACTGAGGTGATCATATGGCTCAAAAAGGATTGAATGTACTTATCGTAGATGATGACGAAAGTATCAGAGATATGCTTTCAATAGTGCTTAATGATGAAAATTATAATGTTATTACGGCTGAAGATGGAAAAAATGCACTTCTTCATTTAAAAAAGAACCAGATACATCTTGTTATCACGGATATAAAGATGCCGGATATGAATGGCATTGAGTTACTTAATATTATAAAAAAGAAAAAAGAAAAGATCCCTGTAATTATGATAACCGGGCATGCTTCCACGAATGATGCAATTGAGGCAATGAAAATTGGTGCTGAGCAGTATATTACAAAACCGTTCAATATAGATGAACTTAAAGTAGTTATTGAGAAGGCAATATATAAAAAGAAAATCGAAGAGGAGAATATTGAACTGAAATCAAAGGTAGGGTCCTGGACAGAATATGAAAAGATAATAGGGAAGAGTAAGGATATGTTGGAGATATTTGTCCTTATAGATCAAATATCTGAAAATGATTCTGCAATATTGATCACAGGAGAGAGTGGAACAGGGAAAGAATTGATAGCGAAGGCAATTCATAATAAAAGTAGCAGATCGAGAGAGAAGTTCATTCCAATAAATTGCAGCGCTCTTCCTGAAACGCTCCTTGAGAGTGAATTGTTCGGTCATAAAAAAGGGTCGTTTACAGATGCTCATGCTGACAAAAAAGGTTTATTTGAAGAGTCGAGTGACGGGACACTTTTTCTGGATGAAATAGGAGATATGTCATTACAGATGCAGGTGAAATTATTAAGGGCCATTCAGGAAAAGAAAATAAAACCTATAGGAAGCAACGATGAGATAAGTGTCAACACAAGAATAATTTCCGCTACAAATAAAAATTTAAAAGAGAGTCTTGAAAATGGATCTTTCCGTTCAGATCTTTATTACAGACTTAACGTAATCCCGATCTACATTCCACCTCTTCGTGATAGGAAAGAGGATATTCCCCTTCTTCTAAATCATTTTATTGAATTGTATAATAAGAAGTTCTCAAAGCAGATAAAAGGCATCGAAAAATCAGCACTTCTATTCTTTGAAAACTATTCGTGGCCGGGAAATATCAGAGAAATGGGGAATTTTGTAGAAAGGGCTATAACTCTTGAAAAGACTAATTATATTACTATAAATTCAGTGCCTGTGGATGATGCACCAATAGAAGATTCGAGATCTGAAAAAAATTATCCTTTTAATAAAATATTGATCAATGAGAAATTTGATTTTAATGAGCATATAGATAGTCTCAGTAAGGAGATCCTTTTAAAGGCACTATCTATTAATGAGTTCAATTTGAAGAGAACTGCTGAAGTGTTAACACTAAGTTACAGGTCATTAAGATATCTTATTGACAAATATAAGCTGAAGATCAAGTAATGCAATAAATACTTTTGATTAATATGAATATAAGAACAATTTTGGCATCATCTTCTCCGAGACGTCTCGAGCTTCTTAGTCTGATAAATATTTGCCCTGAAGTAAAACATCCTGAGATCGAAGAGAAGGTTTTAAAAGATGAGCTCCCTGAAAAGTTCGTATCACGTATGGCTATAGAAAAAGGCGAGTATATTCATTCAATGGATTATTTTAATGATCTGATAGTCAGTGCGGATACAGTCGTTATTTCCGGAGAAAAAATAATAGGAAAACCTGAGGGAAGGGCGGATGCATTCAGAATGCTTAGTCTTCTATCAGGGAAATTCCATAAGGTACTTACCGGAGTTTCGCTAATATACAGAGACGAAATAATTTCAAGGAATTCTGTAACTGAAGTCAAATTCTCTGAAATAAATAAGAATGAGATTAATTACTATCTTGATAATGAAGTTTATATGGATAAAGCAGGAGCATATGCAATTCAGGGGAAAGCATCGGTCTTTGTGGAAAAGATAGATGGCTGTTATTTCAATGTTATGGGATTTCCTCTTAATCTTTTTTATTCAATGATCAAAGAACTGGGGATCTCAATTGAAGATCTTTTCTGCGAGAATATCAGTGAAGGAAATGTCTCACTCCTGTAAAAAGGAGTGATAGTCCTAATGATTCAGCTGCATTTATCACTTCATCATCTTTGATCGAACCTCCAGGCTCTATGATAACCTTAATACCATTTTCAGAAGCGGTTTCGATCGAATCACTGAATGGAAAGAATGCATCAGAAAGAAGGACTGATCCTTTTATAGATTCTCCGGATTTATTTATAGCTATGTTAACAGAGTCAATTCTACTCATCTGCCCTGCTCCGACACCCAGTATTTTCCGATCTTTAACTATCAGTATTGCATTTGATTTGATATATTTTATGATCTTCCAACCGAATGAAACATCTTCTTTCTCTTTAGGGGTTAATTTGCGACTGGTCTTATTATCAAAATCAGAAAGATCTTTATTGAAATTATCCTTTTCCTGAATGATAAATCCTCCGTGAATTGATTTTATATGATCTTTCTCCAAATATCCGGGTTTAATTTCAATTAATCTGATATTCTTTTTTCTTTTAAGGATTTTTAGAGAATCATCTGAGAAAGCAGGTGCAATAATTACTTCAAGAAACATCTTTGACATTTTTTCTGCACTGGAACTTTCAACTGTTTTATTAAAACCGACAATTCCTCCAAATGAAGAAACAGGATCGCCGGAAAGTGCATCTTCAAATGCTTTACTCTGATCGGAATGGAGAGCTGCACCACAGGGATTCTGATGCTTTAGTATCACACAAAAATTATCATCAATATTCAGGAACTGATTTGTCAGATCGTATACTACTGAAAAATCAAGAATATTATTATAAGAAAGCTGTTTGCCGTGATGCTGAATAAGGTTTTTGAGAGGAGATCTGTTATCTGTAATAAATACGGAGCTATTCTGATGAGGATTTTCTCCATATCTCGTTGTTAAAAGATTCTTCCCCGGGATAGTGAGAAACTCTCTGTTAAAGCCATCTCCTTCATGAAGATAGTTTGCAATTAAGGAATCATAATAAGAGGTATAAGAAAATGCATCAGCTGAAAGTTTTTTTCTATCTGAAAAAGTTAATATCCCCGGAATTATTTTTTCTTCAACAATAGGATAATCATCTTCCCTTACGATCACTATAGTATCCTTGAAATTTTTGGCAGCAGCTCTTACCATGGAAGGACCACCTATATCAATTTTTTCGATCATTGTTTGAAGATCTGCATCTTTTTTTAAGAATTCCTCAAATGGATAAAAATTGACTATTACAAGATCAATTTTTGTAAGTGAAAACTGATCCAGTTCTTTCAAGTGTTTATCGCTTTTTTCTGCCAGTATCGGTCCGAATATTTTTGGATGGATTGTTTTAACCCGTCCTCCGAGAATTTCAGGGAACCCTGTTATTTCTGATACTTTTGTCACGGGGATCGAATTGTCCTCGAGATAAGAAGCAGTCCCTCCTGTTGATATTATTTCCCAGTCGTTTTTGTGAAGAGCGGAAGCAATTTTTTCAATACCTGATTTAAAATATACACTTATTAATGCACGTTTTCTTGAAGTTCTCATTATTTCTCCTTCGAATTGAATGTTCTATTTTATAGCCAAATATATCTAAAATCAATTATTTATGAGTCAGTTTATAATTTAATGTGAGAAAATTTATAGAAAAGGGAAAAAATATTGACAAAATGTTGATGGTTTGGTAAAATAGAATTCTCTAGGGGTGGAGAAATGTTTAGAAAAAAAGTTTATTTAACAAATATATTCTGGATTTTTTATGTAGTGGCATTATTTCTGACTGTTATTTTTTTATCAAGACAGAATAATGAAAAGAAGGCTGAGATCATTGCTTTGAACAAACAAATTGACAAAATGGAAGTTGTAATGCAATCTGCAAAGAATGATCTGAAACTGGTTCCTCAACTAAAATACAAAGCTGAAGTTCTGAAGAAAAAATATCCTTCCTTTTCAAAGATCACTGAAGTGGTTTTCAGAAAAAGTCTGGAACATGGTGTAAATCCGAATCTTATTATGGGGTTAATAGAAATTGAAAGTAATTTCAAAAGATTTGCTGTTTCAGGAAAAGGTGCTTATGGTTTAATGCAAATAAATTATAAGGTCTGGAAGAATGAGCTGGAGATCGATCCTGAGAAGATCTTTGAAATTGAATACAATATTGATATGGGAATTAGAATATTAAAGAGGTATATGAAGGTTGCAAAGGGAGATATTATGAAAGCATTGCACCTTTATAATAATGGATACCTTTATAACAACGAAGCTTATAAATACAAAGTTATATCGACAGTATTTTCAAAGATATAAGTTCTGCAGTATTAGTCTGAAGTACTTTTAATTATTATTGAAATTCCTATCAGGATAAGAATAGAGGGAAGAAGAATATCCCAGAGATGTCTTTTTATCCAGTAGTAATAAGCATTAAAGATCGGGAAATTTCCTAAAATAAAAAAGATCCCTATTATGATGAAAATTATCCCCAGGAACAAAGTGTTCTTATTTGAAACAGGAATTGTTTTATTGTTTTTTAAATCGTCCGTGTCTTTTATTTCTCTTGAGGGTTTAACAGGAATAATTACAACTCCGATTATATAAGCCAGTATTGCAGATCCACCAAAAAAAAAGAAAAGAACGAAAATTATTCTTATCAGAACCGGATCGGCATCAAAATACTCTGCAATTCCGCCACACACACCATCAACTACCTTATTCTCTCTGCTTTTATATAATTTTTTCATTTATTCCTCTATTATTTTTACGAAATAGTTTTAAAATTGTTCCAAAAAAATTTGCAGTGTTTATTAACAATTGATAAAATGATCAGCCTTAAATGAAATTCAAAATATTAATTTTTTATTTATTATTTATGCAAAATATATTTATTATTAGTCACTCCGAAATAATCGAAAAAGTAAAAGTTGAAGGTGAACAGCTTTCAGAAAATTTGATATCAAAAAGTATGATAATTATTGATGAAGAGAAGATAGCAAAATTCGGAATGACGGAGATCGCCGATATCTTCAGATTTATTCCCGGTGTAAGTGTAAACAGAAGAGGGCACAGTTCTGTTTCATATGATCTGACAATGAGGGGAAGTAATTTTGAACAGATCCTTCTTCTTGTTAACGGAGTGCCGGTAAATAATGGACAAACTGGACATTTCAATACTGATCTCCCTTTTTCACTAGAA
This sequence comes from uncultured Clostridia bacterium, assembly GCA_964400545.1. Lineage (GTDB taxonomy): Bacteria > Acidobacteriota > Aminicenantia > UBA2199 > UBA2199 > UBA647. The sequence goes on from CAYNUG010000033.1 coordinate 13,459, forward strand.
GATGTGAAAAGAGTGGAAGTTACCAGAGGCGGCAATCCGGTTTCTCACGGAATCGGTGGTTTTGCAGGTACAATAAATATTGTATTAAAGAAAAGATCCGGAGTAAGTTTCAATATATTATCAGGAGAGAGATCTTTGTCACGGATCGGATTTGGAATCGGAAAGAAACTGAAAAAGGTTGATCTCGGAATTTCAGCCGCCAGGATCAATTCAGAAGGATATTATCCCGGACAGGAATTTGATAATTTTAATCTCAGAACAAATATCTCTTTTTCAATTAACAATATCATTCTGGGGATGGAAACGGGTTATATAAAAAAGAAATTTGGAGCGAAAGATTTTTATGCTCCATATCCTTCTATTGAGAATAATAGTTCCGGATCTTTTCAGCTTAATGTTAGAAAGAACGGAAAAATTTCTTTTCAATTGATATATTCCCATATTTTTCACAGGGATAATTTTATTCTTGATAGATATAATATCCCATTTTTTAATTCGAAATCGGATACATTGCAAAATTATATTAGTTTAAAAAGTGAATATACCTTTAATGATATAGTCTTTTCGGGTGGCACGGATGTTGAAAAGAAAAGTGTTGACAGTAATGCTATGGGAATTCATTCACAAACGAGAGGGGGTTTTTTTCTGTCAACCGGATTACGCAAATCCAAGTGGGGGGCAGATCTTGGAATTAGATTAGATTCAGGAGTAAAAAGAAATACATTTTTAACTTATTATGCAGGACTATATAGGAAATTTTCAAATTACTCTATTCTTAGAATAAACCACGGTAATTCCTTAAGGTATCCTAATTTCACTGAATTGTTCTATAATTCTCCGGCAAATACAGGGGATCCCGATCTGTTTGTAGAAAAAAGCAGTAATACTGAGATCTCATTTTTACTTCCTGTAAAGTCTGTTTTTATAGAATTCTCTGCTTTTATGAGGAAACAGAACAATATGATAGATTGGATAAAAGAACCTCATGAAAAAACCTGGAAAGTTGTTAACATCGATCGTAACAATATTGATGGATTTGAATTGAGAGGAGGGTGTAATTTCATTCACACATCGGTATTTGCATCTTTAGAAAGGTTGTTCTCTTACGGATCTGATAAGAATTTCATATCAAAGTATGGATTCAGATTTCCGGATTCAACGATTAAATTCAATTTGAATCAGAAGATTAAAAAAAATCTGGGTTTGATCATGAATTTTTCCTATAAAAGGGTATTTGAAACAAAAGAAAAAGTATATCTCGCTGATATTATTATCAATATGAAATTGAAATATTTCGATATTTCCTTGCATGCGGATAATCTTTTGAATTCAGTAATTGAAGAAATACCGGGAGTGAAGATTCCAGGAAGATGGTTGTGGATTTCTATTAATTTTAAGAAATAATTATTCAACTCTCTTTACCTTTCTGATAATTGTGATAAAATTGTAAATCCGGGGTGTAGCGCAGCCTGGTAGCGTGCACGGTTCGGGACCGTGAGGTCGGAGGTTCGAATCCTCTCACCCCGATTTTTGATTTTCTTTCAAGTTTTTTTTAGAAGCACCAGGTTCTTTCCCGGTCTTTAAAACTCCATTCGGAGTTTCAAAAAGGGATATCATTCCTTATAATATTTTTTGATCATATTATCCTGAATATCAAGCATTTCACCTGAATCTGTCTCATGATCATACCCCGCCAGATGTAGAATTCCATGGCAGCTAAGAGTAAAAAACTCTTTGTCAATTGATATTTTATTTAATATAGCCTGTTCTTTTACAATAGGAAAGCAAATAAGTATGTCCCCGATATAATATGAATCGGGGAATTCTTCATTGATAGGGAAACTTAGGACATCTGTAGGATAATCCTTTTTTCTGTATTGGAAATTGAGTGCCTTTGATTCCTCACGATCACTCAGTTTTATTGTTATATCTCCTTTCATTTTTAAATGAACAATAACCTTGTTGATCTTTTCGAGGAGCGAATCAGTGTTAATTCTATAAATGCCTTTAACTATTCTGACCATTTTCAGAATTCTCCTTAAAATCAAAACCCGGATATGATATCCTCATGTGATAAATTGAAGACAGTTTTTTAAGAAAAGCATTCCCGATCGTATTGAGAGATTTAAAGGTTAAGCCTTCACAATCATCAAATTGTTTTTCCTCAACATTTGAATCGATGATCTTCTGAATTACATTTCTTATTTCTTCTTCATTAGGAGAAGACAGGCTTTTTGATGCAGCTTCAACCTGATCAGCAAGCATAACAATGGCATTCTCAATATTCTTGGGTTTTTCTCCGGGATATCTGAACAGATTTTTATCAACCTCATCCTGATTTCCTGAAGAATTGGAAACAGCTTTTTCATAAAAAAATCTGACAAGTTTGGTTCCGTGGTGCTGATTTATAGCTGAAGATATATTTTCTGACAATTTAAGTTCTTTAGCTCTTTCGATTCCGTTGTGTATATGTGAAATAATATTTTTTGCACTTTCCCTGGGAGTGAGATTCACATGAGGATTTTCATAAATGGCATGATTCTCGGTAAAAACCTGCGGATTATCGATCTTTCCTATATCATGATAGAGTGCCATTGCATTAAGAAGGAGTGGTGATAACCCGAGATCCAATGCAGCTGCTTCAGATAATGAAGAAACCATCTGAGAATGATGATAGGTTCCAGGAGCTTTTTCAAGCATTTCTCTGAAGATCGGCAGATTAAGATTAGTTAGTTCTACAAGTTTAAGTTCAGTAAGTAAATTGAATATCATTTCCCACAAAGGTATTATAAATCCTGCAATAACCGGTGCTGCAATGGCTGAGAAAGCTGCAATTCCTGCAAAAATGAGTATTTGTTCCGGGTTAGAAGAGCTTAATGTGAAATTGAATAGTATAAGAAACAGGAGATTGACAGGGAAAAGCCAGAAAATACTGGCCTTCAAAATAGGCGATCTTTTAAGTCTCTGGTAGTGTTCAATTCCAAAACTGACGGTTAAACTTCCTATCAGAATATAGAGAAAAAGAGTAAGATCCCATCCGGCAAGGATCGCACCTGAAATTGAATTTATGAAAGAAAAGATCACGGCACTTTGAATATTAAAGATAAATGCAATTATAAGAGGACCGAAGGTGAATGGAATTGAGTAATATATAATGCTATTCTCAATAGTTATTGAAGTAGAGATATCATTTAAGATCACAGGGAGTATAAACAAAAAAAGCCGGTAGATCAGCACACTCAACAATAAAGTTATCATTGAGATGGAAGTGAGCTTCTGACCGTTAACTCCTTCAGATTCCCAGGAAATAAATAATTTGATAACAAAAAATAAGATCGGTCCCATAGAGAAAAGGATCAAAAAGAATAAAGGAAGTTTTCTCCCGCGTTCTTTTTCTTCTTTATAGATAAGATTTATTATTTTCAGATCTTCGCTTTTTATTACATCGCCCTTACGGAGGATCACTCTCCCTTTTTTTAATTTGATTATTACAGGATTAATTTTTGATACGGCAAGAGACTCTTCCTCTTTTGTGAGGTTTGATGAGAATACTAAATTTACATTTATAAACTCAAGAAAGATTGATGAAAGTAACTTTGATTCACTGGCGGAGAAATTTTGCTCATTTCGAAAATGGTCCCTGAGTTTTTCTTCAAGATCATTCAGGTCTAATAAATCTGCAACTTTCTGAATACGGGAGATGCCTGCTCTGTATTTTACTCTGATCGTGCCATCTTTGCTTTTTTTTGATCCCGCTTTTGAAGAAATTACACCTAAACGCTCAGTTCTGTCGAGAAAAAGAATAATTTTATCCAGATTGATCCGGGAGTGCATGTTCGATCTTAGAATTTTTTTGATATTTGATATAGATAAAGTAATTGCTGATTTTTCCTCTATAGAAATCTTTATTTTCTCAAGTGAATTTTTATTCCTGAAAAATTGTTTTCTTGCAATTCTAAGAAATTCGATCCAGTTGGTGATTAGTTCTATACAGTTCTTCTTGTGATCGGGTAGGAATTGATATACCGGTAATACTTCTTCAAATGCGATCTTCCGGTTTGCTTTTGTTTGTTCTTCATCAACAACTGTCAGATCTTCTCTGATAATTATATCATTTTGGATAATATCCCCAACAGTTAGTTTCGGATCATCGATTGATTTAATAGGTGGAACATACATTATATATGAAAGTAGAATCAGCATTAATAATCCGGAAATTATCGGGAAAATATATCCCTTTTTTAAGTGATCACCTGTTCCCGTAAGATGATCTTTTAAGAAGCTTAATTCAAATTTCATTCTTTTTCCTTCTCGTATGCTTTAATGATCTTTCTAACCAAATGATGCCTGATCACATCTTTTTCTTTTAAGTATGCGATCTTTATCCCTTCAATCTTCTCAAGGATCTTTTTTGCGCGGAAAATACCCGATTTTTTTTTATCATCAAGATCTATTTGAGTAATATCTGCAGTAACAATTACTCTTGAGTTTGATCCAAATCTGGTTAAGAACATTTGCATTTGAGAATTTGTTGTATTCTGACCTTCGTCGAGAATTATAAAAGCATCATTTATTGTTCTTCCTCTCATATAAGCAAGAGGGGCGACTTCAATAATCTCTTTTTCAATTAATTCCGAAGTTTTCTCGAAACCTATAAGAGAATAAAGGGAATCGTATAAAGGTCTGAAATACGGATTTACCTTCTGCTGAATATCACCAGGGAGAAAACCGAGCTTTTCGCCTGCCTCAACAACAGGTCTCGTTAGTACGATCCGTTCCAGTTTTTTATATAGAAGATGATGAAGTGCAATTGCAACTGCTATAAAAGTTTTTCCTGTCCCCGCAGGACCGATGGCAAAAGTCAGATCATTCTCAAATGCAGCTCTGATATATTTTTTTTGGTTTAGGGTTTTAGGGAAAACACTTTTTCCGTTTATTAAGATTTTTTGGGATTGAAGCAACTCTGTTTCGAGTAGATCAATATTTCCGTCTTTCACCATATTCAGGCCTATCTTAAGATCATTTCCATTAAAAGACGGCGATATTTCTTCTATCTTAATTAGTGAATTGATAAATTTTTTCAGTAGCTTCCTTGTCTTAATATCACCCTCGAACATTATCTTATCGCCTCTGAGTGAAATTGGAACATTAAATATTTTTTCGATCTTTGATTGGTTTTTGTTAAGTAGCGTGAGGAGGTTTCCGGATTTGCTGGTTGGGATTGTTATCTCTTCCATATTATGAATTCGATCTGTTTTGGGATTATATTTCCGAATTGAACAAAAGTCAAATCATTTAAACATTTATTTGATTCAAACTATATTTAATATGTGAAAATCACTGTTTATGTATATAAGTATTTATGCTATAATCCAACAAGTTTCACTAAACAAATGAGGAATAAATGCATGAAATTTTTGAAGAAATAACAAGACCTTCCTGGAAAAGAGTACGGTTTTGGATCACAGCTATTCTTTCAGTTCTCCTGGTTTCGTATTTTATCTATTTTAAGCTTGTTCTTGTTGACGGTGATTTGTCTGCGGAGGAACTTAAGTCTTCAGTAGAGTTTTTTAATATTTCCAGTCAATGGATAGAGAAGGGAAAAGTGGAAGATTCTGATTTTAAAGGGATAATAATGGTTCCTCAGATATCATTTCAGGTAAGAAATACTGGAAAGAAACTGATGAAAAATATCTATATTTTAGGTGTTTTCAGAAGGCTTTATATTGGGAAAGCAATGGGTGAAGGTTTCAGGATCACGATGAAAAAAGGTGTTTCTCCGGGTAAAGTAAGTGATATCATTATTATTAACTCTGCATTTGGTTACAGGACCAAATCTAAAGAGAGTTTCAAGAGAGTTTCTTCGGTTTGGGGGAAAACTCTTGTAGAAATTTATGTAAAATCCACCAGATCCCATCTTTTCTTCATTAAATCTTTTTATATACGGCAGATTATTGAAGGAATGGCTAAAGAAGTCCGGATAAAATAATCAAAAAGGAGGACTAATGTTCCCTGATGAATTTTCCGTTGGAAAACAAGGTGATAATGTTCGCTCGGATTGTTGGGTAAGGATAAAAAGGAAATCCGAAGGTGGAAGACAGATCGAACTGAAAAGTAAAGTGTCAGAACTTTACGGACGATCAATTGAAAAACTGATAAATAAAATCCTGGATTTTTATGATATTTCCGACTGTGAACTGGAGATCATTGATCAGAGTGCTTTTCCTTTTGTGATAATGGCAAGAATTGAATCTGCAATCAGGGGGATAGGGCAGGATTTCGGAAAGAAATATTTGCCGGATCCTTATGGGGAAATCAAAGATCCTGTTCGGGATCGCCAGAGGAGGTCACGACTTTATCTTCCAGGAGATCAGCCTAAACTTTTCATAAATGCCGGAATTCACAAACCTGACGGAATAATATTAGATCTTGAAGATTCAGTTGCTCCCAAGTCAAAAGATTCTGCAAGACTTTTAGTAAGGAATGCTCTGCGTGCCGTTGATTTCTTTGAATCCGAAAGAATGGTCAGGATAAACCAGTTACCTATGGGATTAGAAGACCTTGAAGAGATCATTCCCGAGAAGGTTGATCTTCTTCTATTACCGAAGATCGAATCTTCTGATCAGATCC
>CAYNUG010000034.1:0-18840 GCA_964400545.1 uncultured Clostridia bacterium
TTAAGGAGAACGGAAATGGGTAATATAAAGAAAACACTTTTTGATCCTATTATCAATGATAACCCCATAATGCTCGGAGTTCTCGGAATTTGTTCTGCTCTTGCAGTCACTTCCAAACTCGAAACATCTCTGGTTATGTCTATTGCGGTTATTTTTGTTCTCGCATTTTCCAACCTCGCTGTAAGTCTGATCAGGAATCATATTCCCGGAAGTATCAGAATAATTGTCGAAATGACAATAATAGCATCACTGGTAATTATTGCAGATCAATTTATAAAAGCTTTTTTCTACGATATAAGTAAACAGTTATCGGTTTATGTCGGATTGATAATAACAAACTGTATAATAATGGGAAGAGCGGAAGCGTACGCATTAAAAAATCCCCCGACAATGAGTTTCCTTGACGGGATCGGAAACGGACTCGGATATGCGTTTGTCCTTGTTCTTGTCGGTTTCGTTCGTGAACTTTTCGGTTCGGGAAAACTGCTCGGATTTTCGGTTCTTCCTCTATCGACCGAAGGAGGATGGTATGTTTCAAACGGACTTCTCCTTCTCCCGGCAAGTGCATTTTTCCTTATCGGGTTATTAATATGGATTGTCAGAACAATTAAAAAAGACCAAATTGAAAAAGGATAAAAAATGTTAGAACATTATTTAAGTCTTTTTATTAGATCGATTTTTATTGAGAATATGGCGTTGGCATTTTTCCTCGGAATGTGCACATATCTTGCCGTATCTAAGAAAGTTAACACTGCATTCGGACTCGGCGTTGCTGTAATTGTCGTTCAAACGATCACAGTACCGGTGAACAACCTGATCTATAACAATATACTGAAAGAAGGTGCATTGGGATGGGCAGGGATTCCGGATGTCGACCTCACATTCATAGGCTTGATAGTTTACATTGGCGTAATTGCAGCCATGGTCCAGATCTTGGAAATGGTGTTGGATAAATATTTCCCCAAACTATACAATGCACTCGGGATTTTTCTCCCTCTGATCACGGTTAACTGTGCGATCCTCGGTGGATCATTACTGATGGTTCAGAGAGAATATACTTTTACCGAAAGTGTTGTCTACGGTTTCGGTTCCGGTACAGGATGGGCACTTGCTATCGTTGTTCTTGCCGGGGTCAGGGAAAAACTGAGATACAGTAATATTCCCCCCGGGCTCAGAGGTCTGGGGATAACATTTATAACAGTCGGATTAATGGCAATGGCCTTCATGCTTTTCTCCGGAATTCAATTATAGGAAGGATTGAAATGAGCGGATTAAATTTAATTTTACTTAGTGTCGGAATGTTTACTTTCGTTGTGCTGGCACTCGTCGCATTGATTCTTTTTGCGAAATCAAAACTCGTACCTTCCGGGAATGTGGATATATTAATCAATAATGACCCGGAAAAAAAGATCAGTGTGCCCATAGGCGGCAAACTTCTGAACACTCTGGCAGACAATAAGATATTCGTCTCTTCCGCATGCGGAGGAGGTGGAACCTGTGGCCAATGTACCGTAAAGGTTTTGGAAGGTGGGGGTGATATTCTCCCCACAGAACTGGCTCAGATATCAAGACGTGAAGCAAGAGAAGGTGTAAGGCTGTCATGTCAGGTCCCTGTGAAACAGAATATGAAGATCGAGATCCCACCTGAAGTTTTCAATGTTCAGAAGTGGGAGTGTAAAGTTCGTTCAAATAAGAATGTCGCAACATTTATTAAAGAACTCGTTCTTGAACTCCCTGAGGGAGAAGAAATAGATTTTCGTGCCGGCGGATATGTACAGATAGAAGCCCCTCCTCACAAGATCAGCTATAAAGATTTTCTGATCGAGGAAGAGTATCGGGAAGATTGGGATAAATACGATCAATGGAAATACGAATCGCATGTTAACGAAGATGTCACCAGAGCCTATTCAATGGCTAGTTTCCCTATGGAGAAGGATATCATAATTCTGAATGTCAGAATAGCTTCCCCACCCCCGTCTCTGCCAAATGTTCCTCCAGGTCAGATGTCTTCATTTATATTCAACCTCAAGCCGGGAGATAAAGTTGTTGCTTCCGGACCATACGGGGAATTCTTTGCCAAAGACACTGATGCTGAAATGGTTTTTGTCGGAGGGGGAGCAGGTATGGCACCTATGAGGTCTCATATTTTCGACCAGTTGAAAAGACTTAATAGTAAAAGAAAAATATCTTTCTGGTATGGAGCAAGAAGCCTGAGGGAAATGTTTTATGTTGATGAATTTAACAGGTTACAGGAAGAATATGATAACTTCCAATGGCATATAGGATTATCAGAACCTCTTCCGGAAGACAAGTGGACAGGCTATACAGGATTTATCCATCAGATCATTTATGATAACTATCTTAAAGATCATCCTGCTCCTGAAGATTGTGAATTCTATATGTGCGGACCTCCAATGATGAACACTGCTGTCATCAATATGCTTAATGACCTCGGAGTCGAACCCGAAAATATATTGCTCGATGATTTCGGAGGTTGAAGCCGGGTATACAACTGAAATGAAAAACGGATCAAATTTAATCAAGGTGCGTTTCTTTTTTATTTTCATTCTATTTTTGTTCTCCACTTTTTGCACTACGCAAAAGGAAGCGGATAATCTGCTTATCATCTCCGGGAACACAATGGGAACATCATACACAATAAAAATTGTTAAAAATAATTTTCTCCTTCTCGGCGATCATATTAAAAAAGTAAAAAATATTTCCGAAGGGATTGAAAAGGTCCTTGAAAATATCAATATGAAAATGTCCACATATATTCCCGAATCAGAGATATCCACGTTCAATAGAAGCAAAACAACTTCATGGATCGATATCTCACCGGATCTTGCAGATGTACTGTTAACTTCAATTCACGTCAGTAAGATATCAGAAGGTGCTTTTGACATTACCATAGGACCTCTTGTAAATTTATGGGGGTTCGGACCTTACAGGAAATCGGCAAAGGTCCCCGAAAGATCCGAAATAGACATGATGAAAGAGAGAACGGGTTATTATAAGCTATCCGTAAGAAAAGAACCGCCCGCAGTAAAAAAAGATGATCCTGATATCTATTGTGATCTTTCTGCTGTTGCCAAAGGATATGGGGTCGATATGGTCTCATCATTCCTGGATTCCCATGGATTTTACAACTATCTTGTAGAGATCGGCGGGGAGATAAGTGTCAGAGGCAGGAATGCTGCCGGGGAAAACTGGCGGCTGGGTGTTCTTGCACCGGATGGATCAAACAGTATAGAAAAAATCATATCGATCGGCGATCTGGCAATGGCAACTTCAGGGGATTACCATAACTACTTTGAAGAGGGAGGAGTGAGGTATTCTCATACTATTGATCCGGAAACCGGTTATCCCATAACTCATAAACTTGTTTCGGTCACTGTGGTACGAAGTTCATGTATGGAAGCCGATGCACTTGCCACAGCTATCGACGTGATGGGACCATCAAAAGGATATAATTTTGCCTTGAAGAATTCTATCCCCGTCTATATGATCATCAAAGAAGGGAAAGGATACAGGAACAGAATGTCACCAGCTTTCGAGCAATTCCCTATAGACATTCGGAAAGATAAATAGATTATGAACAAACATAAAACAAATAGGAGCTTAAGATCAAAACAATAATAATATTTCTTTTTGTATTTGGAGGATTTGCGATCATGCTAACGGGAATGTTCTTTGGCAACTATAAAAAGGTCAGGACCAAATATTTTAGAGATAAGAAAAAAATGGACATCCCCACAATAGACAACGGATTTTCATCATGCGCAGGTTGTACCGGCACTGACTGTCATCAATAAACCGAGCAGCTTCAACAATTATTGATTATAATCTTTCACCTTTCCAGGTCCCCGTATCGGTTCCTTTCAAAAGTGTTCCCGACATACTGTTGACACCGTTAAACTCTCCCCAATAGGAAGTACCTTCAGTACCGTAAAGGGTAATATCTTTATAGTTGCTGACCTTAAAACTTCCAGCGCCTTCGGATTTCCCGGAAGCAAGATTATAAATCACAAAACTGCCTGTCATTTTCGTCCCTACAAATGTGATCTTCTGCAAGGTTTTCTGCTCTCCGTTAATGATCCTCTTAAGTTCCCAATCACCGAGAATATTATATTTGTCAGCGTCAAATAAACCTTTCTCATATACGTATGAACCTTTCTTGGTTACAGTGAAAACTTTCCCGTTATTATCCGTTATCTGAATATCAATAATAATCTCTGTCGGAGTATAGGGATCAAATGACAGCATATCATTCGGAACAGCATTCATGCTGAATGGGAGCGGTGTATTAACATATATTTCAGTTACATCATTCTCCAATATCGTCAGATTTCCTGAAAGTTCAAGATTATAATTCGTGAAATTATTATTATCTATCTCAACCAAGGTTACGATATTATGCATGATCCTGAACTTCCAACCTGTAACTGTAGCAAGGATATCCCCTTTGTTGGCCACAGAAAAGAAGAGGTTAATGCTGGTAAGTCTTCCCTCTCCCATATCGGCGAATGAATATCCTGTGACATTAAGGATCTGATAATCATTTGAATCCGAATCAGATGTTTTACAAGCGGAAACCGCAAACAGAATCGCGATCACAGCGATTGCTATAATTAATCTTCTCATAAATTCCTCCTTGTTGAGAAATACGTTGATAATATCTAAATATACGTTTCAGGGTGAAAAAGGTTTCTCAAATCACTAAATTTTTGAACTAATCTATCCTTATATCCGTATATATTCTATCTTTGAAAAATAAGGAGTATTCTATGGGAAAAAGGATAACTATTATTCTGATCTTATCACTTGTTTCACTTCCGGTCTTTTCGTCGGGTTGGGGAATGGAATTTAATGTTAATTATAATATTGGTAATTCAGATTTTTTTAGCAGGACAAAAACACTTTATCAATCAGAAGGATATAACTTTCTTGAAAACAAGAAGAATAATCTTGGCATAGGTTTTACGACCGGAATTATTATACCTGTTACTTCGAGATTGTCTGTGATTCCTGCTTTGACAATTAACTTTGGACATCAAAGCTATGAATTTCTCAGACAGGAAGGACAGTCAGATTCAGATATTAAGGAAAACTACTCTTTTCTTATATACACCGGTTCGCTCAACGCAAATTACGATCTGTTCATTTTAAAGAACGGATGGCAGGTAACATTTCTGCTTGGAACAGGTTACAACGATTTCCATGTTGATGGAGAATCGGGACTTAAAAGAACAAACTTCTGGGGAGCAAAAGCAGGGATCGGAGCAAAATTCTTTCAATTAAAAAACTTCGGATTTCAAACATTTTTGATATACAACTATCCCTTTAATGAAAAGAACTTTACATATCTGACCCTTAAGACTGGTATAATTTACAGATTCTAAACCTGACCTACTCCAGACTGCCGATTTCTTTTTCTACCTCTTCCAGAATTTCACACGATTTCACAAGTTCTTTCATTGCAGTGTGATCAGGATAAAGCGGTCTGTCTATTTCAAGAAAATCTACATATTTTCTGATAATTTCCTTTGCCTTTGAAACTCCTGTACCAAATTTGAATTCTCTGAAATCAAGAGCCTGTGCAGCGGCCATCAATTCTATTCCCAGTATTCCATATGCATTATCGAGGATCTGGAAATTTTTGATCGCAGTGTTCATACCCATCGAAACAAAATCTTCCTGATCAGCTGCAGCGGGGATTGACTGGATTGATGCCGGAGTCGATAGTATTCTCTGTTCCACTATCTGCATATCTGCTGTATATTGTGAAAGCATGAGTCCTGAGAACATGCCGGCACCCTTGGTCAGGAAAGCCGGAAGTCCTACACTTAATGCAGGATTGTTCAATCTGTTCATTCTTCTTTCTGACATAACACTGATCATTGTTATTGCAGCGCCGATCATATCCATTGGCAGAGCAACAGGTGAGCCCTGGAAATTGGCACCAGACAACTGAATGTTTTTATCCGGGAAAAAGATCGGATTATCTCCAACACCATTTAACTCAATTTCAACCTGGGATTTTGCATACGCAAGAGCGTCATGAGCAGTTCCTATTACCTGAGGTGTTGATCGCATGGAATATGCATCCTGAACCTTACATTGTATCTTTCCTTCCACCAGGTCACCGCCTTCAACAAGTTTCCTTATCGATCTGGCACTACGTACAGCCCCTTTGAACCCTCTAACTTCATGCAGAAGCGGGGAATATGGTTTCATATTTGCTTTAAGAGCTTCTAAAGACATCGCTGCAGCAATCTCAGCCTGCTTTAGCCAATTATTCACATCATAGATTAAAATAGCCGACATTGCCGTAAGCACATTGGATCCGTTTATTGTCGCCAGCCCGTCTCTTGCCTCCAGTCCCGGGATCTCGATCCCGGCTCTGTCCATCGCTTCTTTTCCATCCAGCAACTCTCCTTTGTAATATGCCTTCCCTTCACCCATAAGCAGAAGAGCGATCTGGGACATCGGGGCAAGATCCCCCGAAGCTCCGACAGAACCTTTCTGACAGACAAATGGAGTTACATTCTTGTTAAGCATTTCAACTAACGTTTGTGTAATGATCGGTCTGCATCCTGAATTACCATGAGCATGAACATTTATCCGTCCCGCCATAGCACCACGAACATACTCTATAGGAGCAGGATCTCCGATACCGGCTGCATGATTATAGATCAAATACTTTTGAAAATCCTTTACCTGATCATCATCTAATACAACTTCGGAGAACTCTCCAATACCGGTATTAACGCCATACATAATTTCGCCGGCAACAATCTTCTTCTCGAGCATTGCTCTGCAGACCTTGATTCTTTCGATCGCACCTTTATCCAATTCCACTTTTTCATTGTACCTTGCAATTTTTACCAGTTTTTCTACGGTAAATCCTGAACCTGATAATACTATAGACATTTCGTCCTCCTATGTTGTTAAGATGAAAATTAAAAAATCATTATACAGAAAATTCCCCGAAATTGAAACTTATATTGAAACTAAATGAAACTTTTTTTGGGGACGGTTCTCAACTTCGTGTACACTTTTGGAAATATCTACAATTTTTCATAACTTTATCACAAAAAAATAGATATCTTTTTGTTGAATTCGGACAAATATGAATATATTTTGTTGAAATTTTATTTTTTAAATAGTAAAAATTTCATGTGATGAGACTTTTTATTGGAATAAAGTTGTCTGAAGAAGTAAAAAATGCATTATCACAAATTTCCAGAAACCTCAAAGGATCTTCAAACCAGATGAAATGGGTTAAGGAGAACAATGTGCATCTTACCCTGAAGTTTCTGGGCAAAACAGATAAAAAAGATCAGATAATCTCTACTCTGCAAAAGATACAAAATATATCACCTTTTATGCTGAAACTTTCCGGACTCGGCACATTTGGGAGGAGAACAGATTTAAGAGTATTATGGGCGGGAATTGAACGATCAAATGAACTTAAGAATTTATTTAATAGAATAGAATCATCTCTTGAACCCCTTGGATTCCCCCCGGAAAAAAGAAATTTTTCTCCCCACATTACATTGGCAAGGAACCGACAGGGAAGGGTACCAGAAGATTGCATAAAAAAAATAGATGCACTCTCAACCAAATTAAGCGCAGAACAGAAGATTTCCTCTTTTCAGTTATTTAAGAGCGATCTGACCATATCTGGACCAATCTATTCAATTCTATCAAATTTTACTTTTAATAATAATTAGGAATTTATTGTCAACGAAAGAAAGAACCGTCCCTATGAAATGTTTCAAAAAGTGTACACGAAGTTGAGAACCGTCCCCAAAAAAAGTTTCATTTATTTTTTTAGGAGAGAGATGTATTCCTCTCTGCATTTTTCTGAGCAGAAGTAATATGTTTTTCCTTCCGATTTTAATTTCAGAGAAGTTTTTACCGGAATGTAAGTACCGCACACAGGATCTTTTTCCATTTTTTCAATTTCTACATTTTCGCCATTGCTCCGGTTTGCTTTACGATTTTGAAAAAATCCTTCATTTTTTATAAATTTTTTATAAAAAACAACCCCGATCAGAAATAAAACAAGAAACGAAATGATCCTTTTGATAAGAATAACCATCTTTTTATCCCGCAGCTTTAATTATTTCACCGCTATTTATCATATTTACAATACTATCGAACAGGACATCCATTCGGGAATCTTTTCCCAGAAAAGGGACTTCACTTCTTATAAGCCCCTTGACCTTTTCAAGTTTCGGAGATGTTTTTTCATCATAGAAATCAAGAGCCTGAGAAGATGCCATAAGCTCTATCGCCAGAATATATTTCACATTACTAATAATCTCTCCAGTCTTTCTTGCAGCAAAGTTCCCCATACTGACATGATCCTCCTGATTTGCAGAAGTCGGAATATTATCAACTGAGGCGGGATGCGCCAGAGTTCTGTTCTCCGATGTCAATGAAGTGGCAGTTACATGGGCGATCATAAATCCAGAATTAAGTCCATTATCCTCAATAAGAAATGGAGGCAAATCCATATTTGTGGCAGGATTAATGATCCTGTCTATCCTCCGTTCGGAAATATTTCCAAGTTCCGTCATTGCTATAGCCAGGAAATCCATCGCAAAAGCAACCGGTGCACCGTGAAAATTCCCACCTGACAATATCTCTTTTTTGTCCGGAAATATCAGAGGATTTTCCGTAGCAGAATTTATTTCAATTTCCAGAACTCTCCTCACATAATCGATAGTATCTCGGACAGCACCGTGGACCTGGGGAATACAACGAACCGAGTAAGCATCCTGAACCTTATTCTTCCCTCCATGAGAAGCCCATAAGGGAGAATTTTCCAAGAGTCTCATAATATTTTCTGCAGTGGTGATCTGACCAGAATATGGTCTGACCAGCTGAATTTCTTTAAAAAACGGCGAAGGATTACCAAGTTGTGCTTCGAAGGTCATTGCGCCCGCAATATCTGCTATTTTAACCAGATCTTCACTATCAAGAAGATTAAATATACCTATTGCGGTAAGCACCTGAGTACCATTGATCAGCGCCAGGCCCTCTTTTTCCACCAATTCCAACGGGGTTATCCCCTCTTCTTTGAATATTTCAGATGTTTCCCTGATCTCACCATTAAACTTGGCCTTCCCCTCACCGAGAAGAACAAGAGCAAGGTGTGAAAGGGGAGCAAGATCTCCGGATGCTCCGACGGACCCTTTTGACGGAAGAATAGGTAGAATATTTCTATTCAGAAGTTTTAGAAGCAGTTCCACAACTTTTAATCTTACACCACTATTCCCCTTGGCAAGTACATTTGCCCTCAGTAGAATTGTTCCCCTGACAATATGATCGGGAAGAGGATCACCAACTCCCGCAGTATGACTCATGATCAAATTTCTCTGAAGCTGTTTCAGATCAGAACTGTTGATCCTCTTCGAAGCAAGAGCTCCGAAGCCGGTATTTATCCCGTAGTATGCTTTTCCGGTTTTGATAAAATCTTCAAGCGTATCTCTGGCAAGCTGTATCCCCGCTTTTGCTTCATCTGTTAACCCTACTTCCGTACGATCTTTTGAAATTTTTAAAAATTCTTCAATTTTAAGTTTATTTCCATCTATCTTTATAGACATATTTTTGCCCTCACTAAAAAAACTATTATTAGTCCTACAACAAGCATTATAAAAGCCACGAACCTGAGAGTGTTCGGATCCAATATCGACATCCTTTTGTAATACTCCTTCATCTTTTCAGGTGAAATAAAGATGGGAAGAGCCTCCACTATCATGATAGAACCAAATATGATCAGAATCAACCAGATTGTCATAGCTATTTCATTATCTCTTTTCTAGAGAAATCTCTATCTAACCTAAACTCATCCCAGTCAAACGGATATGTCCCTTCAGTAATGAGTTGTGAAAGATATTTTCCGATCGCAGGTCCGAACATGAACCCGTGTCCAGACATTCCCGCAGCCACATAAAATCCTTCAACACCGGTTTTATCAATAATAGGACTGCCATCAGGGGTCATTGAATAACTCCCGCCCCAATGCCTGAGAACATCAAGATCACCAAGTTTGGGAATAAGCCTTGAAGTCCTTTTTGACATTTCGAGAAGAAACTCAGAACTTGAAGATGTCTGCTTCCCGGGTTTGTTCGGAACAGGAGTGTAACACCCTATTATCTGTCCTGTTACCATTTGCTGAAAATAGCAGCCATCCGATCTGTAATCGACAACCATAGGATCAAACATATGATCATATCTACAGGAGATCAGTGCTTCATGTTCCTCCGGAAATATGGGAAGTTCAACACCCGCCATGAGTCCAACCTCAGTCGCCCAGGGACCGGCAGCATTAATAACAACCGGTGAATCTATAAATTCACCATTCCCAAGTTCCACTCCCGAAACAACACCATTAACAACTTTTATTCCCTTAACCTCTGTGAACGTTCTTACTTCAGATCCCCCGGTTCTTATCCCGTTAATATATCCTCTTAAAACCTTAAAAGGATAAGCCTGTCCGTCATCAGGGGAATAGACTCCCCCTTTGAGACCATCCGTATTAAGCCCGGGGACAAGCTCCAGACACTCTTCGGAAGTAAGTTCTTTAACATTAAGACCCAATTTATTCTGAAGCTTTAAAACACTTCTAAAAGCATTAAGTTTCTCTTTAGAATGTGCCAGAAAAAGATACCCTCCGGCAAGAAATTCTACCGGGAATCCAAATTCCTGCTCCATATTGATGAAATGGGACATACTTTCCTTCATAAGCTTTATCGAGGACTCTGTTGAGAACTGCATTCTGATTCCGCCTATGCAACGTCCGGTGGATCCCGAACCCGAATACTTCTTCTCTATTACAACAACTTTCAGTCCTTTTTTTGTTAAATGATATCCAACAGAAACACCTATAATCCCACCACCAACAATTACAGCATCAAAATGTTTTTCCAATTCAGCCTACGTTTTTTATAGAACCCAAAATTTCAAGTGAAATCACATGTCTCTGAATCTCATTAGTACCTTCATATATCTGAAGAAGTTTTGCATCTCTCATCATTTTCTCAACAGGATACTCCTTCATATATCCGTATCCCCCAAGTATCTGAACTGCTTCTGTGGTAGTTTTCATTGCGACATCAGTTGCAACCACTTTTGCCATCGCAGATTCCTTCGAAGCTTTCATATTTTTGTCAAGCATCCACGCAGACCTGTGAACAAGTAATCTTGCCCCATCAATACTTGTTGCCATATCAGCAAGTTTAAATGCATTATACTGAAATGAAGCTATAGGCCTTCCAAACTGGATCCTGCTCTGAGCATACCGCAAGGCTTCTTCATAAGCAGCTCTTGCAATACCGAGACCACCAGCACCTACAGAAGGTCTCGCATAATCAAGAGTCTTAAGTGCAATTATGAATCCGTACCCTTCCCTCTTAAGCAGGTTCTTTGCAGGAACTTTGACATCATCAAAATATAATTCGGTAGTATTGGATGCCCTGTGTCCCATTTTGTTCTCATGTTTTCCAACAGACACGCCCGGAAGATCCATAGGAACTATGAAAGCCGAGAGTCCCCTTGCTCCGCGATCACGATCTGTGGAAGCAAAGATAACTCCAAGTTTTGAAATTCCCCCGTTCGTAATAAAAGTCTTTGATCCATTAAGAATATAAAAATCGCCATCTTTTTTTGCAGTCGTTTTAATGGCGGAATTATCAGATCCCGCCTCTCTCTCAGTTAGTCCGAAACAAGCGTAAGTAACTTCTTTTGTCATAGGTTCAAGAAATTCCTTCTTCTGCTCATCACTACCGTAAAGAACAATTGGCATCGTCGCAAGTGTATTTGCCATGATCGATGTGTACATTCCTCCACATCCCCATGCAAGCTCTTCACAGACAACAGCATTCTGAACATTCGTGAACTCAAGTCCTCCATAGGCGGAAGGAATGTTTGACGTTAGGAATCCAATCTCAAAAGCTTTTTTCATAACATCATGAGGAAACTCATTTTTCTCATCATATTCTCCCGCAACCGGCCTGATCTCATTTTTCGCAAAATGATGTGTAAGTTCTTTCAATTCTAAAAGGTCTTCGTCTAATCCAAAATCCATAGTAAATCTCCTATATCTTGATTGATTTTATATCATTAAGTATTTCCTGAGCACTCTGATATCTCTCTTCTCTCTTTTTCTTCATACACTTTTCAATAATAAGAACCATCTTATCCGGAATATCCGGGACTATACTCTTTAATGACGGGGGAGGTTCAAAAAGATGTTGATAGAACACATTTTCTCCCTTAAATGGGACCCTTCCTGAAATAAGGTGAAATAAAGTAACTCCAGTCGAATAAATATCAGTTCTGTGATCTGCATTAATACCCTGAATCTGCTCCGGTGACATATAGTAAGGTGTTCCTGTAACAACACCTGTTTCCCCTTTCTTTTGCTCACCTCTTATAATAGCCAGTCCGAAATCCATTATTTTTATTTCTTTCTGTTTGGTTATCATAATATTGTGAGGTTTTATATCCCTGTGGATTATCCCCTTTCTATGTGAATAATCGAGAGCTTTTAAAAGTTTAATAGCTATAAAAAGTATCTGCGGGATCGTAAATTTATTTTTCCTGCGGAGAATTGTCATGAAATTCTCGCCTTCAATAAATTCCATAGAAATAAAATAATCATCATTTATCTGTCCCACATCATAAACAGTTACAATATTCGAATGGGATAATGATGCCGTAGATCTTGCTTCAGTAAAAAACCTTTCAAGATTTACCTTATCCTTGATCAGACTTTTATTCAGGATCTTGAGCGCAACTATTCTCTGCAGAACAGTATCCTCAGCCTTAAAAACTACACCCATTCCTCCCTCACCTACTTTTCTTACTATTTTATATCTTCCCTGAGAATTGTCTGATACAAGATCGATCTCCTTGTATTTCTTGATCAATTTTTCCACTTCTTTAATTTTTTGATGTATATCCTTAAATGAATAATCCTCAGTAAGAATTCCCTGATATATTTCGTATGCTTTTTTAAAATTGCCCAGATTCTCTTCCGCCTGACCCAGAAGAAAATACCATTCAAGATTACTTTTGTTTATGGACTGATTCATAAGCAATTTGCCTATTTTTTCAACGACAAGCTGTGGCTTATTGTTATTCAGAAAGATTCCGGCCATCTGAGTGACTGCTCTTTCAAATCCTTCCGCATCCATCTGAACTTTTTGAAAATTGGCAAGCGCTCTCTTCTCCTCGTCATCTACTTTCTGAAAAGAGATCCCTGCATTATAAAAATCGCCTGATTTCTCGAACAATTCACCTGCTTTCTGGTATTTTTTATACTTAAAGGAAAGATCAGCAGCCGTTTTCCAGTCTTTTCCAAGTTCAAACATCTTTGCAGCTTCTTCTTCATTCTCGATCTTCAGATAATTGTCAGCCGCTGCAAGGTAATTCTGGTTCATAAAATAACAATGCGCAGCCTTATCAAACATTTTATTCCATTCAAAAAGTTCAGCTGCTCTGATAAAATCATCACCTTTCAAAAACCATTCTGCGGCATCAGCAGTGTTTCCTCTGGCAAAAGCATCTTCACCCCTTAATTGAAATGCTGTTTTCGGATTCCCGATCTTTTCATAGAGAGGTGCTGCCCTCAAAGGAAGCTGTGCCTTTTCAAACAGATCAGCCGCATCTTCGAACCTCTCAAGTTTAATTGCAAGTTCTGCAGCTTTTTCAAATTTGCTGTTTTTCAGGAGTAATTCGTATGCCCTATCTGTCTCACCGATCTCATCCCACATATTGGCAGCTTTAATTAAATCTTCATTAAGTTCATTTGATCCCTTTACACCGATTGTGGAACCTGCAGTAGATTCAAACCATTTCTCCAGACAAAGTGCAGCTTTCTTCTTGTTTCCGGATTTTTCATAAATGATTCCCGCTCTTTTATAAAATCCCCTCTTTTCATATATTTGGGCGGCCTTCTCAAATTTTCCGTAATTATAATACAATTCGGCAGCATCCTGATGCCTGCTGTTATTCTCAAGAAGCATCCCTGCTGCATCAATATTTTTTCTCTTTATATAGAGTTTGATAAGACCGTCAAAATTCCCGGTCTTCTTATAGACCTCGATAGCCAGACTTTCTTTGTTTAATTTTTCGTAGAGTTCACCGATCTCATTAAATTGATTTCCTTCTTCATATGTTTTTATCGCTTTTTTAAAATCTCCGATATCTTCATATATTTTCCCGGCCTTAAGAAAATTACCCTGTCTGATCGCTTTTTTTGCCAGAGAAGTTATGTAGGCTTTTCTAAAAAATATCGAATAGAAAGTATCAATAAGCGACTTATCTTTGATATTAATAACCTGAGAGACCTTTAATCCTTCGTATATAATTTTAAACAACAGAAAAATACCGATGGCAATAAGTCCGAATTTAATTATTGAATATTCCTTAATCAGATCTAATATCTTATCCATGGACCAAAAAATTATATCAGACCTACCTCAAAAAATCAATTTCATCAAATTGACCCAAATTGACAATTTTCCTTTATCAAATTATAATTCTATAAAGGATAAGAACCTTTTTTAAGTAAGGGAGCCGGATGGACATTCAGATAACAGATTTGAAAAAAGTCATTAATTTGATGACAATTTTTTTCCCCGACTTCTCTATAAAAAAAGGAGAACTCAAGTATGAGAATTCTAAAGAACTTGTAAATTCTCTTACAGTTATAATAGATGTTCTGATCAAAAGTGAAAACCTTCATAAAGGCCAAAACCTGGACCTTCCGCGGGAATATGATTTTTTTACCAGCGACATCGTAGGTATTCTCAAAAATATCAGCTTCTATCTGCAAAGATTTGAAACAAGAATTTTTAGATTTACCAGAACCGAGAGGCAAACCTTCCTGTTCATCATTGAGAATATTCAGGAGTTTTTACTGAACACAAATATCTCTGAAAAGAAAAAAATAAAAAAGAATAATTTTCTCGATTACAAATTCTGGGTCGAGAACTATTTTAAAATTATTGATCAGAAGTTATCCGGAGTTATACTGAAGGGGAAAGGGAATCGGATTATAGATAGTGATGATAAAGAGAAGGATGCACATATAAGAACAAAAGATCTCTTGTTTTCTCCAAATTCGTCATCTTTCTCCCTATCCCCATTTGCAATTATAGTTGATGATCAGATCCGGTTCCTGAAAGATGCGGACAGAGACAAACTTATATATAAAAAATTGGGAGATAAGAACGATATTATTATTAAAGATGATGAACTTGGTGATGAACTTTTTATGTTCAAGTTCGCTAATTTGATTCTATGGAGAGACAAAACAGGTATTACCTATTCACAAATGGACAGTAAATTGGGGCAGGACCTGAAAAGTATCCGTTCCGCTTACGAATTGAACAGGAACGGTCTCTATGAAGAAAGTTATCAACAACTTGATCCGATAATCGATTCTCTTGACAACTACCCCCTTTACAGGATGATACAGATAAAAAACCTGTCCGGGAAAAATGAAAGGGAAGAAATGAAAAGTTCACTTGAAGAGTTCGTGAAAATAAACCCTAACTATTATCAGGGGTTTGAGCTCCTCGGACTTCTTCTGGAAAAAGAGGGAGATTATGAATCCGCAAAAGAAAACTACGAAAGATCGATAAAACTGAAACAGAACAAGGAGATAATGAACCGTATCAAGAAACTTAAATCAGTCTCCGAAAAGGATACAGGCTTACGAGAACGGTCCACAGTCTCAAATCCATTTATTAATATTTCTCAAAAAATTTTTATGTTACAGGAGCAGATCATTTCCCGTGAAAAAGAGATCCGGGAGATATTGGAGATACTCAATTCGGATTCCAGGAACAATCTTATTCTTGTTGGAGATTCGGGAGTTGGTAAAACAGCTTTAATAAGGCTCCTTGCAAAGAAAATAATCGATAACGATGTTCCCGAAAAACTGTCAGGTAAGAACCTGATGGAAATAAACTTTGTTTCACTTATCACAGGAACAAAATACAGAGGACAATTTGAAGAAAAGGTAGTGAAATTATTAAATGAATTCAAAGTTCAGAAAAACATCCTGATCCTTGAAGATATCCACCTCATGATGTCCCAGGGTGCAGCGAGGGGAACTTCAATTGACCTCGTCAATATCCTTAAACAATTCATGCGTGACAAAGATATTCAAGTCATTGCCACAACTAGTTATGAAGAATTCAAAAGCATTGTTGAGAGGGACAACTCTCTTATGGCATTTTTCCAAAGAATGTTCATATCTCCGCTTTCATCTGAAGATACGACCGATATTCTAAAATATGAGCGAAATAAAATATCAGAATCAGACAATATAACGATCAGTGACGATCTGATAGAACAGATCATAGAGAACAGCAGAGGGAACATCATGGGGAAAAAACTTCCTGATGCCGCTCTTTTGATCCTTGACAGAGTGATCTCGAAATCGAAGATGAGATCGGGCAGGAACAGCAAAGAAGAATACGTCGTCAGTATCGATGATATTTCGGAAGTACTATCAGATATTCTGAATCTTCCGGATACAGATCTCTCTTTTACTCTCAAAGAGCGGTTGTTGACACTGGAAAACAGAATAGGTGAGAAGATCATAGGACAGGATGAAGCAATAAAAAAAATTACTTCCGGCATCATTGTATCAAAGCTGGGATATGATATTAACAGTGAACGCCCTGATGGAGTATTTCTTTTTGTCGGACCTACGGGTGTAGGAAAATCAGAGACAGCAATCGTCCTTTCAAAATATCTTTACGGTTCGGATGATACACTTGTCAGAATCGACATGTCTGAATATATGGAGCGCTTCACTTATTCCAGGTTTGTCGGCGCAGCTCCGGGATATGTAGGTTATAATGATGCTACTCAGCTCACAGACAAGATAAGACGGAATCCTTACTCCGTCATCCTCCTTGATGAGATCGAAAAAGCTGATTATCAGTTACTGAATATTTTCCTTCAGGTATTTGACGCAGGAAGACTGACCGATGCCAGAGGTAATGTTATCGATTTTTCTCACTCGACAATTATTATGACATCTAACATAGGTACCGGACTTTTCTCCAAAATAAAGCCCGGATATCAGCCCGGTGACAATGAAGAAGTTACTCAGACCTCTCTTAAAAAGGCATTGAAAAAATATTTTTCCCCGGAATTTCTAAACAGAATAGACGAAATTGTAGTATTCGGGAACCTCAACAGATCGGATATAAAAAAAATAATCGGAATACAGCTCGAAGGAACCGTTAAGAAGCTCAGGAAACAGGGGAAAAAACTGAAGATCTCTGAAGAACTCATTGATCATCTGGTCTCAACAGGATATTCCAGGGAATATGGCGCACGAAATATTTCCAGAACCATTAAGAATCTGCTGCTTGAGAAGATCGCCCATCTTTCACTTAAACCTGAGTGGGATGAAGTAAATTTGGTGAATTGTAGTCTGGAAAATGGTAAAATAACTGCTGAGATATTAACCGTTCCGGATAATGAAACAGGAACACACCTATCTGAGAATATAAGCAGCGTGGATATGGAAAAAGAGAAGGAGGAAAATGGATAAGATTCTGATAATTGACGATGAAAAAAATATTCAGGTATCGCTCGCATCAATACTTGAAGATGAAGGATTCAAAGTTTATTTTGCATCTACAGGAGAAGAGGGGTATGAAAAATTTCTAAATCTGAGACCGAACATTATTTTTCTGGATATCTGGCTGCCGGGATTGGACGGACTCGAGACAATGAAAAAAATTCTGAAAATCGATCAATTTCAGATAATAGTCATGATATCCGGTCATGGAAATATTACAACCGCAGTTCAAGCTGTCAAAGACGGAGCTTATGATTTCCTGGAAAAACCATTAAGCCTTGACAAAGTATTATTATCCGTTAAGAAAGGATTAGATCACAAAAAACTTCTTGATGAGAATACAAGACTTAGAACAATGATCAATCAGAATTCTGATGATCTTGAGGAGACGAAAAACCTGAAAAAGGAGAATACAGGACAGATAAAATTTGAGATTAATGACACCGGACATCTCAGAAAGCAGAAAACAGTTGAACGAAGTAATATATTCTACGGAATCGGACTCCATTCCGGTGAAAAAACAGGGATGTCCATAAGTCCTCTTCCGGTTGGTAAAGGGATCAGATTCGAGAATATATCTTCCCCCGGATATATACCTGCAAGAATTGAATTTCTTGATAGAACAAATTATGCCACATCTATCATGAAAGACGGCCTCGAAGCTAAAACGATCGAGCATTTCATGGCTGTTCTTCATGCTTTCGGTATAACCAATCTTTCAATAAAAATAACTAAAGAAGTTCCGATAGATGACGGATCTGCAACAAAATTCTGTAAGTTCCTTAAAGATTCGGTGATTGTCGAGCAGGATGATTTTATACCTGAGATTGTGATCAAAGAACCCATTATTATCGGGGATGAAAGTGAAGATGGGCAATACATCAAGGTAGAGCCGGCAGATATCTTTACTGTTAAATATACTACTGTCTATCCTGAACCCCTCGGGAAAAGGAGTCATGAAATAATACTCCATTCTTCCGATGATTTTGAGAATGAGATCGCTCCCGCAAGGACATATGGATTTGTGAAGGAATTCAATAAACTTTCAGAACTTGGGCTTGCAGAAGGGGGACGTCTTAATAATTTTATTCTTATAGATAACGGCAAAGTACTTAATACTGAATTGAGATTCGACAATGAGCTTGCAAGGCACAAGATCCTTGATATTTTCGGTGATTTTTATCTACTCGGGAGACCTCTACGTTGCAAGATCA
>CAYNUG010000035.1:0-18688 GCA_964400545.1 uncultured Clostridia bacterium
GTGGACCATTGTTGTTATCTCTTTTGCGAGCCTCTTCTGAAGTATTCTGAGATGCGGGGTCTCTCTGTGTTCTCCTGCCAGCTCTTTTATCTCTTTTTCAGAGATCATTGTAAATATCTTTATATATTTCTCGGCATCCTCATCGGATGTGTTCAGCCAGAACTGATAAAATTTATATGGGGAGGTTCTTTCCGGGTCGAGCCAGATATTTCCGCCTTCGGTTTTCCCAAATTTGGAACCATCACTTTTGGTAATGAGAGGACAAGTAAGGGCAAATGCTTCGCCACCTTCCTTTCTCCTTATCAATTCCGTACCTGTTGTTATATTACCCCACTGATCTGAACCGCCCATCTGAAGACTGCAACTTTTCGTCCTGTACAGTTCAAGAAAGTCAGTTGCCTGGACAAGTTGATAAGAGAATTCTGTAAATGACATTCCTGTCATAGATTCTTTCCCGATCCTCTTTTTCACTGAATCTTTAGACATCATGTAATTGACCGTCAGATGTTTTCCAATGTCCCGAATGAAATCAAGGAAAGAGTACTTTTTCATCCAATCGTAATTGTTGACCATCTCAGCCGCATTTGCATTTCCACTATCAAAATCAAGAAATTTTGAAAATTGTGTTTTGATTGCAGCCTGATTGCTTCTCAGAGTTTGTTCACTTAACAGATTCCTTTCTTCAGATTTACCGGAAGGATCTCCTATCATTCCTGTAGCACCACCAAGTAGAACGATCGGTTTATGACCGGCTGTCTGAAAATGTTTGAGAAGCATAACAGAAACAAGATGACCTATATGCAGAGAATCTGCTGTAGGATCAAAGCCTATGTATGCTGTTGCTGATCCTTTTCGGAGATAATCTTCTGTTCCCGGCATAATATCATGGATCATCCCTCTCCATCTCAGTTCTTTTACAAAATTAGTGGTGGAATTCCCCATGAATATTTTTTAGACCAGGCTCCTCCCGAGTTCGATCGCTTTAAGATTCATCTCGGTAGTACCTTTAGGTGCCCATTTCTTTATATACTCGACCATATTGTCATAATCAATTATATTTGTGAGTTTCTGTGTTATTGAAAGTGTGACTACTGAAGTGAATACGATATTCCCCAGCTGCTTTTTAGTTTCATTTATGATCGGTATCTTGTATAAATTCCAGTTGTTTGTTTTCCCAATGTCCTTGACCAGATTTGAATCTACAACAACTATTGCATCATTTTTCACTCTCTCTTTGTAGATGTCATAAGGTTTCTGGAATGTACTCAGGAAGAAATCGATCTCGCTTGCCTGAGGAAAAACAACTCTCTCATCAGAAATTATCACGTCAACTTTTGTCGGACCACCTCTGACAGTGGCTGTATATGTAGGACTTTCAAGAGCATACTTTCCCTCTTTTTCAACTGCAATATCTACCAACAGGGCTCCGGCAGTTATGATCCCCTGTCCTCCTACCGCACCTAATCTTATTTCGTATCTGTCCATTTTATCCTCGTCCTATTTTTTTTTGTGCAGCTTCTTTAGCCGCCGGGACAATATGTTTATGATAAAGTTCGGAATATTCATATCTGGTCTTGTTTTCCATAAGAATACCGACCGGGTACTTGTGTTCCCGTTCCTCCGGAGTTAATTTTTCATATTGATCTTTTGTAACTGTCCTGCTGGCGATCCATTTTGTCATTTTGACGGGGTTTTTCATTTTATTCTTTCTACCGAGATTTATATGACAATTACTTATTGCTTCAACAACAGAGAAGCCGCTGTGCAGGAAGGATTTCTTAATAACTTCCTTTAATTGAATTGTTCTGTTTACGGTTTCTCTGGCAACAAAAGTGGCTCTTGCCGCTATCAGAAGTTCAGATGCATGGAATTTCGGTTCAATGTTCCCGTATGGTGTAGTCTCAGTTATGAACTTTTGAGGAGTGAGAGGCGATACCTGGCCGCCTGTCATCCCGTAAACACCGTTATTTATAAGGATCATCTTGATGCCGATATTTCTTCTTGCAGCATGAATCAGGTGATTTCCCCCGATTGCCATTGCATCACCGTCACCGGAGATAACAACAACAAGTTTATCGGGTCTCGCAAGTTTTACACCTGTTGCAAATGTAAGTGCTCTTCCGTGAGTTGTGTGTAGGGTGTTTGTGTTGAAAAATGTGGGCATTCTGCCTGAACATCCTATCCCTGCTATAACTATTATATCGTTGGGATCGATATTAAGATCAGAAAACGCCATTGCAATTGCTTTTAGCACAATGCCATCACCACATCCGGGACACCAGGGCGTGGGAAATGTTTGGTACCTTATGTATTTTTCGTATTTATTCATTTTGAGAGCTCCTTAATGGAATTGATGATCTCCTGGGGAGTAAAAGGGATTCCGTTAGCACGAAGAAGAGTTTTTTTCAAAACATCATCTGTAGAAACTCTTTCGATCTCGTATTTGATCTGCCCCATATTCATTTCAACTGTCAGGACCTTTTTAATTTTCTTAAATCTTTTCTGAAGTGCTTTTTTCGGGAAAGGCCAAATGGTCAGTGGTTGGAATAATCCGACTTTTATACCATCCTCTCTTGCCTTTCTTACCGCAGATAATGCGGCTCTGGCTGAAACGCCGAAAGCAAACACCATGATCTCAGCATCTTCCATGTTGTACTCATTGAATTTGATTATCTCATCCTGATAATGATATATTTTCTGCATTCTCAGGTTTTGCATTTTATCAGCAGTGGCGGGGTCTGAAGTAGGCCAGCCGTGTGAATCATGCTCTAATCCATCAATATGGATAGGATATCCCTTGAAAAAGTCAACTCTCGGAGGATTTTCGCCAATGTTTCTATCATAGATGTTCAGGTCTTTTATGACATTTACTTTTTCACTATAAATATTAACGTCTTTCTTTGCCGGGATCTCGATATCTTCATGAGCTTTAGCAATTACTTCGTCAAGTAGAAGAATAACCGGATTCCAGAACTTTTCAGAAAGATTGAAAGCCCTTACGGTCTCTGAAAAGATTTCATCAGCAAAAGCAGGATAAAGAACGATGATCGGATGATCACCGTGAGTTCCCCATCTGGTTTGCATTATGTCCGCCTGGGATGGTTTTGTGGGGATACCTGTCGAAGGTCCGCCTCTCATTACGTTTACAATAACAAGGGGTATTTCAGCCATTACAGCAAGCCCGAGATGTTCCTGCATTAATGAAAAACCGGGTCCGCTTGTAGCTGTCAACACTTTTTTCCCTGAAAGTGATGCACCGATACATGCTCCCAATGCGGAAATTTCATCCTCCATCTGAATGAAATCTCTTCCCATCTTCGGGAATTCTTTCGAAAGGTATTGGGCAATCTCAGAGGAGGGAGTTATCGGATATCCTGCAAAAAAATCACATCCTGCTGATACTGCAGCTTTGGCAACTATAATATTTCCTTGGAATACTTTTCTTTTGCTCATTTTCCTTCCTTGTACTTCTCATGGTTTATAAATATTGCAAAATCAGGACATCTCCTTTCACACATTTTGCAGCCGATACAATATTCGGGAGCATCGACCCGAACAGAAATTCCGAATTTGCCTTCAATGTTATCTTCAAGGAGGAGAGTTCCGGTAGGACAACTATCTACGCAAAGCCCGCACCCTTTACAATATTGACTGACAAGTTCGATAACGTTCTCTTTCTTTGAAGGTTGCTTTCCTCTTCGAATCTCTAAAGCTACTTCATTGATCTGTTTTTCTTCTTTATCCATAGATTCACCCCTGTAGTTCAGGATTTATTATATTGTCGTATAAACACGGAAATTCTTGGGATTTAAATTTTCGGATTATCATTCTTTTTCCCGATTAACTCAACTTGACGGCAAAGATAAATGATTGTGTGTGATTATCCATTTTTTTAGAAGAAATTCTATCATAAATGTAAATTGAAATGAAATAAATAACCCAACTTTTTTTATTTTATTATGTATCCGAACTGAAAGGAGCGTATTTGAGATTTTTATTCTCCGGGTTTTTTTCATTCCCCTATGATTTTAACAAGAACTCTTTTCTTTCTTTTTCCGTCGAATTCTCCATAAAAAATTGATTCCCATGGACCGAAATCAAGTTTCCCTTCAGTAACAGCGATAACCACTTCCCTTCCCATGATCGTTCTTTTCAAGTGTGCATCGGCATTATCTTCAAAACCATTATGCTGATAACGGGAATAAGGTTTTTCCGGCGCCAGCTCTTCAAGCCATGCCTCATAGTCTTTATGGAGTCCCGTCTCATTATCATTTATAAAAACGCTGGATGTGATATGCATGGCATTGCAGAGAATTAATCCTTCCCTGATCCCGCTTTCCTCAAGGCATTCTTCGATCTTTGGAGTTATATGGATCAACTCCCTCCTCTTCTGAGTTTCAAACCACAATTCTTTTCTGTAGCTTTTCATTTGATCTCCTTTATGATCTTTTTATTAATTCCAGATGGTCTGCGAGACCTGATATATCATTTCTGTTGAAAAATTTGATATCATTGAAAACACGATGTTCGGAGATAATGGCCGACAAGTTTTTTTTGTCTGATTTTAATTTGTCCGATATATCCGGATCAAAAACTTCAAAGTTATATGCTTTGCCGGTCGCGAGTCCTTCCAGAAGTATAAAATCATGTTCCTGCAGATCCTGCCTGGCAAACTCAAGCAGATCTTTTGTCCCGTCTGTTAACTCCATTCTCATGATCTCTTTTTTTGCGACAAGATAAACAGTTTCGGCACCATGCTCCAAAAATCTCCGGCTGTCTTTACCCTCGGGTTCAAGATGATATTTGTCAGGAACTTTTTTTACTGCCATGACCTTCCATCCGCGGTTTGACAGTTCACGGGTCAGTTTTGAAATCAGTGTTGTCTTCCCTGTTCCCGACCAGCCTGAAAACGAGAAAATGTTCATGATCAGATATTAACTTTCATCCTTACTATAGTCAAACATATTTCAATCCCAGAAGTACTCTTTTTTTCTTTTCAAATTATATTTTTCCTCCTGACTGTTATCGTCTGTACTGTCTCTTTTATCAGGAGATGGCCTTTTACTGATCGTAGTTGTTCCTGTTTCATTTTTTTTGCTGATATTTCTGTTTGTTTCAGAAAGATCTTTTTTTGGTATAAGAAGAATTTTAAACTCACAATTAAGGTATTCTGCAATTTTTTTTATAGTGGTGATCTTCGGATTTACTTTTCCGTTTTCTATATTCGGGATAGATCTCCAGGTAAGGCCGATATTTTCAGCGAGTTTTTCCTGAGATATTCCCAATGATTCTCTGATCGTTTTAACCTGAATGTTCAATTCAGGATAATCGGTTATCCACTCGGGAATGTCTGCCACTGTTGCCTGAATCCCGGAGTACCTTTCTTTGGTGGTCTTGTTTTTCATAAATCGGTTATATAACCGTGAAAATGAAAAGTCAAGCCTTCAATATGAAATAAGATTACATAAGGTGTCGCTATATGTAATTGTATTTCATATAAAGTTGATCTATTCATGGAGACCCTTCCCTTGTGATCATCAGCCTAAGCTGTGTTAATTTGTTAATGATGGTAGTTTATCGAATCAGATACGAGTTCTTCTTTCTGTCTATTATTGATTAAGCAACAGTTCTGAGAATGATATATTTCCTGAAGGTTTATGATTTTCTTTGAGAAGATCATTTAAAAACTTCACAGGGTTGAAAGTGCTCAGAGGAACTTCAACATACAAGGATATCCATTTTTCCATTCCTCCGTTCCACAGACCGGGATGTTCGATCACTTTTATCTTTTCATTTCTATATTCTTTTTCTGAAATAAAATATCTTGAATCTTCTATAAAGTTTTCCAGATCAAAACGATTTCCCATGGAGTTCTTAATAGAACATACAATGTCCACAGGATTAAAGTATGAGGATCCGGAAAAAATTTCCATTTGTTCAGGAGAGTTGCCGTTTATTTGAGAGGCTTCAACGATCTGCAAGGTTATTTCACCCTTATTGTTCTCGATCCAAAAAGGTCCTCCACCAGGTTCACTCATATTTTTTACCATACCGCAAACACGAACAGGTCTGTTTAACTTCTCAAACAGAATTATTTTTTTCTTGTCAAGATCAAATTCAATAAAATTCACTGGAAAGGGGATATTAAGAACATCTTTTGCAAAGCAGTATATCTCATTGATAGATTCTCCGTCCTTGATTATTCGGGGCAGAGTTTTTATTGAATTGAAGATCTTGTTCCGGATCTCGATCAGGAATGAGCCCAGGAGTTTTTTACTTTCAATTGTATCCCGGAGTTTGTCAATTGTGGTAATATTATCGATATTTTTTATAAAGATCAGATCCGAAGATACTTTTTCTAAATTTTTTATAAGAGATCCATGTCCTCCGGCCCTCAATAAAATTTCGTCTTTTTCATCCCGTACAGGCTCTCCCGATCTATTAAAGGATAATGTATTAGTGCTGATATCCTGAAAAGAAAATTCGGTTCTTAGAGAAATACCCATAAGATCAAAGATCTTTTTTTCTTCCTCCATTTCATTTTCAAATATTTCCAGATATTTTTCAGATATTGTAAAATGAATATCTACAGTATCTTTAATATCCTTTGAATAAAGAACAGCTTCAGCAAAGTGTTCAGCAATCGCTGTAACTGATCTGTCTGAATATTTGTGAAATTTAAGAAGTCCTTTCGGTAGAGAACCGTAGTTCAATCCCTTTTCCTCAAGAATATATTCAAGTATTTTTTTAATATCGTTTACAGAGATGAGATCATCAAGGTTCTCTCCTCCATCATTAACTTTTTCAGAAAGATCATCATGGAACGGGAATTCATGTTCCTTGAGAGCATGAATAAAGTCAGAGAAATATTTTTGATCATTTTCACTACTTATCAATTCCTCTTGTGTCAATATATTATGCCTGATCTTTTCGAGAGAAGAAATGAGATTTCCGAACATTCTAGTTGCTGCTCCTGATGCGGGTATGAACTTTGAAATGGTAATGTTATTACGAATAAGATCAAATTTCTCGATAAGTTCCAGCCTGCGTTCTTTTCCGAATCTAATTATTCCGTCATCAATTTCAGCCGGTCTGACAAGAGAGATAGGTATATTTCCTCTGATAAACCTGTCGATCTGTATATTGATATTTTCATTGCTCAATCCCCTGATATTGAGGTTCTGAATATCTTTTTCGCTAAGAATACTCTTGCCATTACCTTCATTTTTTTCCATTTTTTATATTGAGGAAATATTAAAGTATTCTATTTTTAATATCAAGTAATTTTATGTTTCATAATTCTTTATCCATTTGCTTTACGGATTTACGCTTTAGAACATCCGGAATTCCGGAGAAATAATTAATTTGAATTCACTTGAATACTGATATAAAATTATCATTATGAAAAATCAGATCTTCAATAAAATAATATCATTAAGCATTCAGATTGTTTTTCTTTTTATTATCATTCCTGCTGATTTGTTTCCTGAAGAGAAGAAAAACATAACAGAGACAGTTAATGTCATGGATTTCGAAGTACCGGTCAGGGTATTTTTAAAAAAAAAATTAGTTGATAATTTGACCAAAAAAGATTTCCTTTTGTATGAAGACGGGAAATTACAAAATATTAACGGGTTTTACATAACCAAAAAAAAAATTAAGATCAATGAAGATATTTCTCAGGAAGAAAAACGATCTGATAATAAAGGGAGATATTTCATCCTTGTTTTCAGGATCACTGAATTTAATAAACAGTTGAAGAAAGGTCTGGATTACTTTTTTGAGAAGCTTTTCAGAAAAAATGATCAGTTACTTATATTTGTGAATGAAAAAACATTCTTTATTAATAATTTAAATAATCCTGATCTTATCCGGAAAACTATTTTTAAAATGCTTCGTGATGAGAGTAAAAAGGCAAAATTCAGACTCTCTTCTATTTTCGACAAGATCAACACCGAATTGTCAAATATGAAGTTTAATCAGAGCCTTGCCGGATCAATGGCACAGCCTGCAGTTGAAATAATCGCTTTTTTAGAGAGATATATTTTTATATTGGATAATTATAGGAAAAAGTATCTTACTCCGTCAGTTGATGATTATTATAATTTCGCAAAATATCTCCAGAAAATAGATAGGGAAAAGTGGGTGATCAACTTTTATCAGATCGAAATGTTCCCCAAATTGAAAAATTCCGGAGAGGTGATGCAAAACATTAAGGATCTGATAGGTCAGCTTCAAAGCAGTAACAGGGGAGAGGATCTTTTTCATTCCCGTACACTCTCCAATCTTCTGATGAAAATAAATATAGCACTGAATGCAACTACAGATTTTCCGGCAGAGGAGATTTCGAAACTCTTTTATAAAGTTAATACTGTCTTTCATTCGATATTCATAAGGACCACAAAAACAGCTCTTTCAGAGGACCTTGAATATAAGCGGGTATCAACAAATTTGGAGAACAGTTTCAGGAAGATTACTGAAAGTACGGGTGGAACGCTCATATCTTCAGGTAATATAAAAAGATCGTTGGAAAAAATAACTGAAAAGGAGGATATCCTTTATATGCTGACATATACACCTGAAGAAGGAAAAAAGGTGGGGAAGATCAGGATAAAAACAAAAGATCCGGACTATAAGGTCGTTTATGATAATAACATCAGAGACCATTACATTAAGAGATATTTCCGTAAAAAAGAAGAAGGCATTCCTGCAATAAAGATAGAAACTGTCGATCTGAAAAATAGAAAACTCACTGTAAAAATAATTGATTACTTTTATAGAATGGAGAATGGCAGGCATCTTGGAAAGATGAAGATCCATATTAGGATCGTCAAAAATTCCGGTAAGATCTACTTTGATGAAGAGAAAATAATAGTTGCTGATAAAAAAAGTTTTAAGATCACTCTGGGTTTGAATAATATGGAATCAGGTGAATACAGTATTGTTGTGGAAGCTTTAGATCTTCTGACGGAAAAGAGTGATATGAAATATTCTCAGCAAGAGTATAAATATTGATTTCATCCTCTTTGCATATTTTCCCGGGATCCGGACAAAAGATCAGATGCAGTTCCTGTTATCACTGAAGAAAAGAAAGGATTAGAGTATTCAGATTGTTCAAAGAATAAAAAAATGATAAAATTTGCATTAACAGAAATGAAACATAAACACATTCTTGGTTTGATACTTTATTTTGTTTTATTCAATATAATTTCAGGATCGGGGTTCATTACGATGTTCATCGGTTCTGAAAAGTTCAATGTGGAAATTGCAAGAACCGGCAAGGAAAAATCAGTGGGTTTAATGTACAGAAAAGGGATCCCCGATAATTACGGTATGTTGTTCGTATATTCAGATGAAGATATCAGGGGAATGTGGATGAAGAATACTCTGATCAACCTTGATCTCATATTTCTTAATTCTAAAAAAGAAGTAGTCGAAATAATTGCTGATGTTCCTCCCTGTTTAAAAGATCCATGTAAGAGTTATATTTCAGAATACAAGGCGAAATATGTTCTGGAGCTGAAGGGGCAAATTGCAAAAGAACTTAAACTAAAGACCGGAGACACAATATTTTTTATTCTTTGAATAAAAGAAAATCATCATTTTGCCCGTTGTATCTGAAAACCGGATATTTTCCCGGCCTTTCTGTCCATTGTTCAACCAGTTCTCTGTTAAAGAATCCCCATTTCAGAAGACTGTCTTTTGACTCAGGTTCAAGGAGTTCAGATATCAGGCGGGCAAGTGGTTGTTTCATGGAAATGTAATAGGACCCTTTGGGAAGTTTCATCTTTTTCTGATTATAGTTACCGCTTACAGTAATAAGTATGTGTCCCTGAAATAATGTTTTGCCATACTCCATTTTCTTAAATATGAAATTTTCAAATTCACCGGAAATATCTTCGCCGGTTCTTTCTACGGATATCCCGTGTTTCTTTAGATTATTGATAACCTCTTTATGATTTGGAAGGATAAAATATCCTTTTGGTGCTTTAACGGAACTCTCGGCTTTTGCTTTGGCAAAATAGGAGACCTTATAATCTTTAAGCTTATCGGTTTTTTTAATAATAAAATCTTTGATCCATGGTGGATATTTGTCTCTATCCTCAGGCTTGATCTTTACTTTTTCGAACTCATAGCTCTTAATTGTGAATTCGAGAAGTTTATCTGCCGAATAAGTTAATATGTGATCACCGTTTGAATAGGTATGCATTGTTTCCAGATCAGCTTTTTTAACAAGTGAGTTCATCTTTCTTATATTCCCTGAAGTAAATTCCAGAATAGACCGAATAAAATAATATGCTGACATTATTCTTGTTTTGTAATCGGCATGTGCATAATTCTCATCAAGGATCGTGAAACGATTTCTCAATCCTGCATAATTTGTACCGAATCTTGCCTCATATGCATGGTTTCTCCATCCTTTTCCCGGAAATGCGCGATCCACAAAATTACCATATGGAATTGCATCGGTCTTATATTTTAATTTCATTGTTCTCTTGACAGCCGGGAACATTTTTTTCCACATGAAATTCATAAGATTCCGGTTGCTGTTTGGATTGGAAAGTGTTGAATAAGTTACAGGCTCTCTATGATAAGAGCCGTTCGTAGTGTGGAGGTCGACGAAGAGGACCGGATCCCATTCATTGAATAGTTTTACAAGGGCATTTACTTCAGGTGATTCAAGTTTTATATAATCACGATTAAGATCAAGGTGTTGGCCATTGTAACGTACTCCTGCAAGTGCCGGACCGTTGTCTCTTCTGTTCTTCCCAATCTTATCATTCCCGTCGGCATTAAAAATAGGAACGAAAAGAAGTGTCTGATCCTTCAGCAGATCATTCAATTTATTCTCAACGATATCTCTTATTACCATAAGTAATGCTTCTTTTCCCTCTACTTCTCCTGCGTGGATATTTCCGACAATAAGAATCGCCGGTTTATTAACAGATCTCATCTGATAAGGGGAAGATACACCCTCATCACTTATAATCACAAGTGGAACATCTTTCCCTTCCGTGGTGAAACAGAGAGTTGCAAGTTTGATCTTATCAGATCGTTTTTTAAGAATACTGAGAAAATCCATCACATCACGATGAAGCGAAGTCTGTGTGAAATTTGAATTTTCAGGAACTGTAAGGACTCCTGCGTTCATATTCCATGATACAAAAATTAATAAAATGAACAGTTTAATGATCTTCATTGTTCCTCCCGATCCATTATACTCGAAAGGATCATAGAGTCAATATTCCCCGATAAGTATGGTAATTCTTAGTTTCGGTGATAATATGGTTATATAGGACGTTTGCGTTAAATGAAAATGTGCAAATTAAGAAAATCGTTTTCAGTAGTAGGTTACGGGGACTCAGAAGGATACTTTTCCACAATTTGTTGACAGAATGTGGGAAAATCTTTTTTTAAAATTTTCAACAATGTTAAAAAACAGGTTGTTTAACAAATAAATCGGGGTAAATCCTGAGCATGGATTCGATCATATATTCTTCGCTTCTTGATCTCGAAGCGAATTCAGGCAGTATTTTTACAATCTTTTTGATCCGTGAGTAATGTACTTTTGTAAAAACTCTTTTCACTTCGGCGATCGAAAGAGGATTCATGGAAAAATTTGTATATCCCATTCCCAAAAGCAATAGGGCTGTCAGAGGTTTTCCCGCAATTTCGCCACATACCGTAACAGGTTTGCCTGTCTTTTCAGCTTCTTTTTTAATTTCAAAGAGGCTTTCGATCACTGCTGGTTGATAGGGATTGAATAAATAAGAAATTGAGCTATTGTCTCTTTCAACAGCAAGAAGATACTGGATCAGGTCATTTGATCCTACAGAATAGAAGTCTATCTCATCTTTTAGATGTTTAATGAGTTTGATAGTTCCCGGGATCTCTATCATAATTCCTGTTTCAATTTTGTGGAGTGGGAGTTTTTTTTCTTTTTTCAATTCATCAATAATTTCATTCATGATCTTTTTGATAGAATATACTTCTTCAACCTCGGTGATCATAGGAAAAAGGATCTTAATATTACCATTCTCATTTGCTCTTATAATAGCCTTGATCTGAGTTCTGAATATCTTTTCCTCTTTTAGAAAAAGTCTTACAGCCATTGTTCCCAATGCAGGATTTCTTTCATGACCTGTATGAAAATATTTAGCACCTTTATCCCTTCCGATATCGAAAGTTCTGATTGTTACATTTTCCGGGTAGATCTTTTGGGAAATGTTTTTGTATATTAAATATTGTTCTTCTTCAGAAAGAGCAATGGCAGGGTTCATGAAAAGAAATTCCGTCCGGAAAAGTCCTATTCCGGATGCCCCGTAAGAATGAACAAGATCACTTTCAAATGAGAGTTCTATATTTGCCATAAGGTTGAATTTCTTTTTATCCTTTGTGACACTGGGGAGTTTTATTATTTTCTTTAGCCTTTTCTTATGTGCGTTATATTTTTCTATTTTTATTCTTGTTTTGGATATATATTGATCTTTGGGATTGATTATTATCTCACCATTTAGTCCGTCTACTATCAATATGTCATCGTTCGAGATCTCCTCGGTTGCATTTCCTGTCTCAAGGATGGTCGGGATTCCGAGAGTTCTTGCAAGTATTACGGTATGAGATGTTTCGCCGCCATTG
Source organism: uncultured Clostridia bacterium (assembly GCA_964400545.1). Taxonomy (GTDB): domain Bacteria; phylum Acidobacteriota; class Aminicenantia; order UBA2199; family UBA2199; genus UBA647. The sequence continues at coordinate 12,640 of CAYNUG010000035.1, forward strand.
TTAAGGATGATCCCGAGCAATTTACCTTTGGACATAAGTCCTGCTGCAGTTGATGGGGTAAGGTCATCTGCAACCAGTATCATATTCTCGATCTTATGATCATCCTGGTTACTGTCCTTTGTAAGGTTCCCGGTAATACGACCGAGAATATCAGCTATATCATTTCCCTTCTCTCTGAATGAAAGGTTGCTGACCTCATTAAAAAAATCGAGGTATTTTTTTGTGATCTCTTTTATTGCCCATTCGGAATTAACTCTGCTGGTTTTGATCTTATCCATGATCTCATTTATTAGTTTTGTATCATTAAGAAGCATGGATTGTGATTCGATTATCATTGATGAATCTTTTCCCATTACCTGTTGAAGGTTCTTATAAATTTTCCTTAATTGCAGTTTGGTGGTCTTTAGCGCATTATTAAATCTTTTTAATTCACCGGGAACGGAAGATCTGTCCAGTTTTTCTTTTAGAACGATATCTGTAGGAGATTTGAATATCGTTGCTTTTCCAATCACGATCCCCTGTGATACCGGCTTTCCTTTAAGTTTTTTCATCCCTATATGATGAATGAGAGACGGATAACAATTATCCGTATTTATTAACCCTCCTCATCAAAGTTTCTTTTAAACAATTTTACTATTTCTGAAATTGCTTTATTTTCATCTTTTCCTTCAGCTTCTATAACTATATTATTTCCTACAGATGCAGCAAGCGTCAGTATTCCAAGTAGACTCTTTGCATTAACTCTGTCACCGTTAAATAATAAAAATACTTTCGAATTGAAATTATTTGCTAGATGTGACAGTTTTGCTGCTGCCCTTGCATGAAGTCCTAATTTATTTGTTATTTTAATTTCCTCTTTTTTCATTCTTCCTGTCTCCTAAGTATTCACTGATAATACTGATCCCATCCCTGGCACCATCTTTAATTATTTTCAACAACTCTTCAAATCTTATTTTTTTATCCTTATATGTGAGAAATTTAATTATACCCGGGAGGTTGATCCCGGTTATGATCTCTACGTTAGGATCATTGAACCTGAGACTTAGATTGGAAGGAGATCCTCCAAACATGTCCGTAAAGATAATAATGTTATGATCTTTGTTCTTTTTCAAATATACTTTGATCTTTTTCTCAATAACAGTACCGTCTTCATCCCAACCGAAACGGAAGAATTCTATTTTGCTCTTCTGTTCCAGGATACTTTCTGCAACATCTAAAATAGATCTCCCTAATTCACCATGAGTTATGATCAGACCTTTTACAAGTGTTGCTTTCATTTGTTCTCTCTATTAAGTTGTTCCAAAAATGATTCACTTCCACTCTTTCTTGAAATAAAGTATTTTACAGCTATCTCAACCAGAGTGGACAGATTCCTTCCGATTGATACCGGAAGTTTGAACATCGGAATATCTTTGCCCAGGATAGGAAAATATAGGTTTTCTTCTCCGAGCCTGTCGTATTTCTTTTTTGGGTCCCATTTTTCCATATCAATAACAAGATCAAGTTTCTTTTCTTCAAGCATTGCTCCGAATCCGAACATATCGACAATATTAAGTATCCCCAGACCTCTTACCTCGATCCATTTTTTTATCGACTCAATATATTTTCCGACCGGCTCATCATTGGAATTGAGATAAAATTCGATCAGATCGTCAGAGATCAGCTGATGCCCCTTTTTAATAAGTTCAAGAGCTGTTTCACTCTTTCCGATACCTGACTCTCCTCTGATAAGTACACCCTGACCCATTATATCCATAAGAACACCGTTGACCTTTATTTTTTCTGAGAAGTGTTTAAACAGAAATGAAGAAGTTCGGGTGATCAAATGTGAAGACTTCAGATCTGAGACAAGTACGGATATTTTGCTTTTATTGAAAATTTCAATGATCTGAGGTCTTATTTCCTGTTTTTCGGCGATAATAATTGCAGGAGGTTTAATTGAGAGGTATTTATTCAATCTGTGCTTGCAATCAGCAGGTTCTAACCGTTTCAAATATCCGGTCTCTGTTTTTCCAAAAACCTGAAGACTCCCTTTGTTCATAAATTCAATATATCCGGCAAGAGCAAGTCCGGGTCTCTGTGTGTCGGGATTAGTTATTTTCTTGTTAAGCCAGTTCTTATTGAATATCTTCAGAATATTGATATCCGGAACATTGAGCAATGTGTTTATCTCAACTCCTTTTTTTGGTCTAATCATTTATTTCTTCAAATTTCCTTATAGTTTCCAGAAGTTCGGAATTGTTTTTTGCATTTAGTAACTCTTCAATAAGCTTCCCGGGTTTTTTTATAAGAGATGCAGCTGCGGCAAGTATCTGGAGATGAAGTGCCGGTGCTCCTGAAGGAGAAAGGACAAGAACGATCAGATTGACCAGTTCGCTATCATTGGAATTATATAAAAATCCTTTCCTGCTTAATGCTATCATGATGATCGGGTTTTTAAGATCTTTTATTTTTGCATGTGGAATAGCTGTTTGTTTGCCGATCGAGGTAGATGCAAGTTTTTCCCGTTCCATTAATTTGTTCAATATTGATTTGCCATCGGATATTCTTCCTTTCTCTTTAAGAATTCCTGTCATTTCCTTTAAGACTTCGTTTGTATTTTCAGAGATCAGTTCCAAAAGGATAAGTTCCTGATCAATTATCTTTGAAAGCTTCACTTTTCTATTCTTGCGTCTATCAATGATATTTCATCATTTTTGTTAAAGAAGACGACAGCTATATTATTTGACTCAACATTCAAAAAAAGATATGCATTTTCTCCGCTCTCTTTCAAAAAGAATACTGCTTCTTCTATGGAGAGAGGTTTTTGTGAATAGTTTCTGGAGATCTGAATTCTTTCCTGATCTGACTCTTCTTTAACATCGGGAGCTGTAACTTCTCCGCTGAAAAATCCTTTAAGGAAATTTCCTTTCCCTCTTCGTTTATCGCCCTTAAGTTTTTCTTTGTCCTTTTTAGCCTGGGTCTTTATCGAATTCAAAGCGTTTCTTAATGCTTGTTTGACAAGAGGTTCTGTCGAAACAACATGATAATTATGCATTTTAGTCTTAACATTTATTTCAATTTTAAAACCCATCTTTTCTTCGCTAACCAATACTTCGGAATCAATTATTCCTCCACTGAATTTCTCGATGTTCTTAAGAGATTTTTCTGTAAACCCTTTCAAAGCACCCGGAAACTTTACGTTCTTTGATGTAAATTTAATACTCATTATCGCTCCTTTAATCTCCTTTTAATTTGTATTCTTCCCTTCTTTCTGATGAATTCAAAATATTCATCTCGTCTCTGTAATTCCTGACCGTTCTCCTTGAGATCCTGATCCCCAATTCTTTAAGCTTTTCTGTGATGACCTGATCTGAAAGAGGTTTGGTCTTTGGTTCTTCTTCGATTATTTTACTTAGTTTATCTTTGACAGTATCTACAGAATGGATAAATCCGAAATCTCCTTTTATCCCGTGAGAAAAAAAATGTTTCAGGCTTATTATTCCATTTTCTGTAGCAATAAATTTGTTATTGACCGTTCTTGAAATTGTTGATTCGTTAAAACCCAGATCATCCGCAACTTTTTTCATGGTCAGTGGTTTTTTCCATTTCTCACCGAATTCAAGAAAATCTTTTTGCGCCTTCACAAGATAATCTGCTATTTTTTCGATCATTGATTTTCGGAGGGCTGTCCCTTCAATAAAAAGACTTGCACTTTTTAATTTTTCCTTAAGATAGCTTTCAGTATCTTTGTCTTTTGCTTTTTCGGACATATGGTCATAGTATTGGGAGAGCAAAATAGTTGGTATCCCTTCATTTACATATTTTGCCTGATATTCTTTTTTCTGGGGGTCTTTGATAAGAATAAGGTCCACATCCGCATAGTCGACCTCATTTTGAGAGAATTCATATCCCGGCTTCGGATTAAGTCTCTTTAGCCTTTTGATAAGTTTGTTCAATTCGTCCTTTTCTATTTTCATCTTTGATAAAATGTCTGAAAATTTTGATTTGGAAAGATCCTCAAGATGATCTTTGATAAGTTGTATTAGCGTATTGTTATCTTTAATGTCCTCAACCTGGCTTAACAGACATTCAGAAAGGGATTTTGATGCAACGCCCCGTGGATCGAAGGTTCTGATCATATTTCGGATCTTTTCCATTTCTTCAGGAGTGGAATCTAAAGAAGAAGCTACCGACTCCACTTCAAAATCGAGATAACCGTCATTCTTAAGGTTGTAGATAATATATTTTGCTAATTCTAACTCTCTTTTATTGAACTGAACCTGTGCCTGTTGAATAAGGTGATCGGCGAGAGTTATTTTAGATGAACTGAAAAGTTCTATAACACTGTTCTTATCGAGTTTATCTTTGTTTCTAAGAAATCCATCTTCTATATAGGAGTTAAAGAGTGACTGGTCAGCTCTATTGATCTTTTCTTCAATAATGTTTGGAGTTTCAGGTTCGGGTTTTTCAGGATCTAAAGCCTCAATTTCCAACATGGGATTCGAGTCGATCTCATTCTTTATCTTATCGACAAATTCGATCCTGCTTAACGGAAGGAATCCGATGAATGTATGAATAACAGGATTCATCAGAAGTTTTTGTTGAGGTTTTAATACAAGTTTTATTGCCATTAATTCCACCGGAACTCTTTTCCGAGGTATTCTTCCTTAACTCTTTTGTTTGAGATCAGTTCTGTAGAGTTACCTTGAAATATTAACTCTCCTTTATTTATTATGTATGACCTATCGGTGATTTTCAATATTTCTCTGACATTATGATCGGTTATAATGATGCCGAGTCCTTTTTCCTTAAATGAGATAATAAGCTTTCTTATCTCATTGATCTGAATTGGATCTATACCGGCAAAGGGTTCATCAAGCAGAAGAAAATCTGGATCCAATGTTAGGGATCTGGCTATCTCAAGTCTTCTCCTTTCTCCCCCGGAAAGGAGGGAGGCCTTTCTATCTCTCAATTCATAAAGTCCCATTTCATTCAGGACTTCCTCAATGTTAATTTTTTTTTTCTCTTTCCTATGCTCCAGAACAGCATAAATATTGTCGATAACAGACATCCCCCTAAATACTGAAGGATCCTGGGGAAGGAATCCTATACCTGACTTAGCTCTCATGAAGATCGGATATTTTGTGATATCAACATTGTTTAGAAGGATGCTGCCCGATTCAGGTCTGTAGATTCCCAGTATCATATGAAAAGTTGTGGTTTTTCCTGCACCATTTGGACCGAGAAGGCCTATTATTTCTCCGGAAGAAACTTTGACAGAAATATTATTAACAACTCTCCTCTTCTTAAAAGATATACTCATGCCCTTCCCTTCGAGAGTTTTCATATTTTTGTCACCTGTTTACAGCAAAATGAATTCTATCACTTCATTTTCCAGGTGTCAACCTGATCTACGGCAGGAAAAGATACAAAGAATATTGAACCTTCTCCATCATTGCTTTCCAGCCATATCTTTCCTTTGTGCATTTCAACAATTTTTTTAACAATAGAAAGACCGATGCCCGTTGAAGATTCACCTGCAGTAGGTTTGGAGCTTAATCTCCGGAATTTTTCAAACATTTTCTTCTTATCTTCTTCTGAAAATCCACTTCCTTCATCTTTTACAGACATAACGATGTTTTTTCCCAGTTTTTCCACAGATAAAACTATATTCCTGTTTAATGGAGAGTATTTGATAGCATTGCTGAGAAGGTTTTCGATCACGATCTTTATCCTCTCCTTCTCACCATATATGTAGCAATCATTCCAGAATCTTGTAATGACTATCTGGTTCTTCTTTTTTGCAAACTCGGAGTAGATCTCAACAACAAGTCGTGATAATTCAGAAAGATCTATGATCTCCTCATTCGACAATGTTACTTTTCCCTCTCTGATAACTGTTGTGTTTAAGGTGTTGTTTATAGTTTCCAGCATTCCCATTGATGCTTCAAGAATGAGATGAGCGTTCTTTATTATGTTTTCAGGGCAATCTTTTCTGATGCTGATCAGTTCTGAAAATCCTATTATAGCTTGAAGCGGATTTTTCAGGTCATGAGCTGCCATGCTC
>CAYNUG010000036.1:0-17739 GCA_964400545.1 uncultured Clostridia bacterium
TTTCTGTTCCTGCACTTTATGATCGGGAACAGGATCCTTTTTCTTTTTTTCTTCTGTACTCACTACTCTATCCGATACTTCCGTTACTTCAGGATCATTTCCGAACCCCGGGATAAGATTAGCTCTGTCCTCCGGAGACAAGACAACAAATATTATTCCGGCTACGATAAAAAGTAATAATATTAATAAAAGAATATAATTAATAAGTTTCCCACGTTTTTTACCTTCTTCATTTTTCATTTCTTCCAACAGTTGATCAGATAATGATTTCTCCTTTTTTCCCGGGCTATCAACATCATCCTGAATAAATGACTTCCCCCCGGTTACATTCTTATTAAGCTCCTCAAAATCGGATGGGATTGTATCCTTAATTTCGTCGAGAGCTTCCAGATCAATACTTTCTATGTCTTTACCGACTTCATCCTGATCTAATAATTCTATGGAGTCCGATGATCCTTTTTCATCTATTAAAATGGATTCCCCGGGGGATTCATGGAGAAACTCAGATTTTTCTATTAATAAACCTGCAGTAATGAAAAAATATATAGTTTTTAATATATCTTCTTTTGCCATTCCCGGAAAATTCAATGAGATCATTTCGATACTGAGATCGCCAATAAACTTGTCAAACAACTCCAATTCTTCTTTTGACAGATCATATTTCTCGATAAGGCTTTCATCCTTTGTCTTCTCAAGTTCTTCCTGAAGTGAACCTATCCTTGTCCATACAAAACCCATGTCGAGTTTATTCTTAATAAAATCATAAATATATTCTTTTATATTGATCTCAAGACTAATGTAACTTTCAGATGGAACATCTTTGGAAAAATAATAGACACCATCACTCCATTTCAAAACACTGGTAAGAATTTTGTCCATTTGATCTTTTGAATACCCTACAAATTCCTCAAATGACAATATCCCTTTCTCTACCAGGGATTTACCCATATCAACCATATTCTTAGAATCATTCTTCAGAAGACTTATGGTCTGAGCATCTACTTTATTCTCTGCAATAAGAATGTTTTCCATCATATCAACATCTGAATTGGAAACTGCCCAAACAAGCTTTCCTTCTCTTAAGTATAATTCTTTTAATATCTCTTCTCTCTTCAAATAAAGGACACCCGTCAGATCCTCGGCAAACCCCTTCAGTAAAATCTCAGAAGCTGAAGTATCCTTTAAAGTACCCTGTTCAATCATAATTATACCTGTCCCTCATATCAGATATATATATCAGTAAACAATAAAATTTTCAAGTCCTATACAGAGTATATCAATTGAAAAACTTCTTTTCGGTTCTGCTTATAAGTATCCCCCCGATTATAAATATAAGCCCCGCAAGAGAGGAAAACCGTATCTTCTCCTTAAGTATATAATTAATGAACAAAAGTGAAAAAAAGGGTGCAAGATATATAAGAATAGATACCTTTGCAATAGTCATGGAATATTTTAGTGCATTTAACCAAAGCAAAAATGTTATTCCCATTTCAAACAATCCTATATACAAAGTCCCAATTAATGCAATTAAAGAAATACCCGGAGAATTATAAAAGAAAATATAATAAACTGCTATGTAAAAAAAGCCGAAACCAAAATTTAAAAAAAGCGAAACAAGTGGAGTACTTTTGCTTTTAGTATTGTATATCCAATACAATGACCACACAACAGAACTTAAAAGAGCAAAAATTATTCCTGCAGAGTTTTCAATCTCCGAAATCAAAAATCTGCCTCCTGTGGAAAGGACAATAACTCCAAAGAAACTTACTATAACTCCTGCGACTGACCTTATTCCTATTTTCTGTTTCAGAATCGGGACAGACATCAGAACAATGACAACTCCCCATATTTGATTAAGTGGCTGTGCCAGTTGAGCCGGGAGTAAAGTATATGCTTTGAAGATCAGAAGATAGTATAGAAAAGGATTTAAAAACCCTAGTAAAGCTGCCTTAAAATAATCTTTTAACCTTAGATCATATAAGTACTTCCTTCTCCCTCCGGTCAATACCATTATCAGGAGTGATAAAAAAGAAAACAGTATTGAGAACATGAGAAGTTCTATATATCCTGTATATCTTAAAGTAAGTTTAAATGCAGTTGCAACAGTTGACCACAAAAGTACTGATACTAAGGCATATATATAGGCCTTCTTTTGATTAATAGTTTCATTCATAACTGCTCAAAATGAATGTAATGATAATTAACCTCTATTTATCTTCAACTAAAACTTCTTTTATCTCATTCAATACTTTTATTTCAGATCTTCTTAATTTCATTGATATATTGCCATTACTAAATGTCATTTCAAAATGGAGAAATTCATCTTCAACCTTTATTAATTTTCCTGAGAAAGATCTACCGTCCTGCATTTGGATATTAATATTCTCATCGATATATGATTTAGCATTCTTCATGGGAATTACAGTATAGATTTTTTTCTTTATTAAAGCAGGTTCCCTCTTTGGTGGTAAATTTTCGAGAACAGAGATCTCTTGAATTTTTTCAGTTTTCTTCTTACGAGCTTTTCGCTCCCTTTCCCACGTCTCATTAGACTCCCTCAATTTTTCAATTCTTCTACTAATGATTTCTTCTTCAGTAACTTGTATCGAAGGCTCGACTAACTCATTCCAAGTTGAGTTAATAATCCTAACTGTTTCATTTTTCGGGTTTAGTTTTAAATAATACTCAAGAGTATCACGTGTTTCACCAGATATATAACTTACAATCTTCTTGAAATCCTTATCAGAAAGGTTGTCCTTTTCGAAAGCAATTGCTCTTATTTTTTTAATTCTTATGACAAGCCCTTCATAGATCGACTTTTGTTCTTTGGAATTAAGAATTTTTTTTTTGATCAAACCATCCGAGCCAATAGATTTTATTGTATGATGAATATATTCCTCAAAAAAGTCCAGGATATCTATTCTACTGATATTATTGGAATTCCAGTCAAAATTATCAAAATGCTCTTTTAGGTTTGCATCTTTTTCCAATATTGATGACCTCATTGAATTATCAATCATTAGAAATACAAGAAGAACAAGAACTATTAAAACAATTATAAAAGTTATACCAATTGTTTTTGAATTCATTATTATCTCTGATCCTTTAAAATGCTATTCAATATGAACCGTTTGTATAAGCAGATATTGCATTTTGTAATTTACTGGCAAACGTATACTTATCCTTTAATTTTGATTTCCTAATAATCTCAAGTTCGATCCTTGAAGTCAAAACATCCTCATTTCCAAGTGCAAGCAGTCCTTTCAGCAAATGCAATTCCAGAGAATTAGGATTTGCAAGAAGACCTCGATTAATATATTTTATTCCGAGGCTCCAATTTTCCACTTTTATGAAAACCTTGACAATTCCGATAGTTGAAATAGGGTTATTTTTATCTAATTCAATTGCTCTGTCAAAAGCATTTATTGCATCCATATCTTTTGAAAGTGCAAAATAAGCCATACCCAGTAGGTTATACATTTCAACAGATTCATCAATGTTTTGTGCTTCCTCCAACCTCATCCTTGCCTTCTCATACATATTCTTCAAAAGATATATAGAAGCCAATCCTACCAATGCTTTAAAATGTTGCGGATTATTTCTTATCTGATCCTTGAATGCTGCAAGCCCACCATCCAACATATTCATCTCAACATAACTCAGCCCCATTTCATAATAAATGTTTTCCAGACCGGGATCTATATCGATAGCTCTTTTAAACTCAGAAATAGAATTTTTTGAATTGGTCTCTCTTAAACAAATTCCCAGATAATAATGTGCCTTTGCATTAAGAGGATTATTAGAGATCACTTCTTTTAAATAAGGAATTGCCGAAATATAATCCTTCTGTCTTACCAGGAATTCACCCTGCTCTAATGGAGATTGGAGAGTTTTAAAAACGCTGCTTCCAAGAGAATCCATTCTTGAAAGCAATAATTCCTCACTGGATTTCAATTTCAATGCTTTTTCTATAGGAACGGCAAAATTGAGGTTTTGTCCATGTAACATCTGGAAAGTTGCTATCCCGATGATCTCACCCCTTAAATTCAGTACAGGACTCCCGCTGGATCCTGGTGATATTGGGGATGTAATTTGAAGTACCTTTCCAAATGGCTCTTTTTTCCTGATCGCAGAAACGATTCCGTCTGAAGCTGACAACTCAAGTCCCATGGGATTACCAATGGCAACTATCTTTTCACCAACTTTTGGAAAATGTTTGGCCTTTTTTATTTCCCTTCTTTGTAATACAGGCCCTCTAAAAGTCGTTTTAAACAAGATAATGTCACTATTTTTATCAATAGCTAAATATTTTGTCACTTTATATTTACCGAAATTTGTTTTCACTATTGCCTTGTTCGCACCGGCAAAAACATGGAAATTCGAAATAATGTGTCCTTTGTTATTAATAAAAAATCCTGATCCCTGCCCCAGAGGATCTCCATTTTTATCATAAGTAGTAATAGATACAATAATAGGCTTAGTCATTTTAATCAGTTTGGGAATTGTGAAATCCTTCTTTCTATGATCTTCATCAATCTTAGCGATCTCTGCAATTTTTTCTTTAAAAGCAGGCTCTTTATCGATAATCTTTTCTTTCTTTAATAAAAAGAATAATCCGATGACCAATAATACTGCAATTACAATTATTATTGTTTTTTTGTTATTTCCACCCTTGTAATCATCTTTATAAAATTGCATCTTCTCTCCTTATTTTCTCCCCACTTTAAATGAAGATAATAAATAAAAATAATTTTTTTTGCAATTTTTTTTTTATTTTAATGCCATTTACTCTACTTGACAAAATTGAAGTTTAATTTTAGAATCATATTTTAAGGCAGGATTCAAGGGAAGAGGGTATCAAAACCCCACAGCCCCCGCTGCCGTGACCGGGTCTCAATTTTGAGAAAAGATTTTTAAATGTTACTGCCACTCTCTGAAGAAGAGGGGAAGGTGATTTAATGATCCCGGGAGTCGGAAGACCTATTCTGTCTTAATATCTCTTTTCCGCGGAGGGCGGATTAAGAGGAAAAAATTACCCTCCAAAACAACATATAGGAGGATCAATATGATCAAAAAGTTGTTTATGGTTATCACTATTTTTTTATTTTCTATCTCAATTATTGCAAAGGATCCCAACAGTGACTTAAAACTTGTAAAAGTTAATGAGATCATCGAGGTCATTGGAAACGTTCCTTCAAAAAGTTCTATTCAAAGCATCTCTGTTATCACAAAAGATGATATGAGACAATTTATGTTTAACAATCTCAAATCGCTCCTATCTTTAACTCCCGGGGTTCTAACGCTTTCAAACGGGGGATTCGGGCAAAGTTCATCGACATTTATCAGAGGAGCAAACAGTACTCAGGTATTGTACCTGATAGATGGAATAAAGATAAGGGATGTTTCAAATATCGGTGGTGTGAACCTTTCCACAATTTCTCCATTTCTTATAAACAAAGTTGAAATTGTTAGAGGTCCTTTGAGTAGTTTTTATGGATCGGATGCCATGGGTGGAGTAATAAATATAGTTTCAGGATCTGAAGAAGGAATTAATATTGAAACTTCATTGGGAAGCTACGGATCCTATCAGGGGAATATCTCATGGTCGGCAAAAAAAGGGGATCTCAATTTTTCAATTGCTTCAGCAAACAGGTTCTTTACTGATAACATTAAAAATGATAAGTTCAGAAATAACGGGATATCAGCAAAGATCGATTACAAGAAAGAAGGAAATTTAAATGCAGGTTTCAGATTCTTTGGAAATCTTACAAATTCGGGAATCCCGACAAATTTTCAAACACCTTCTCCGGAAAGGAAGTACAAACAAATGATGTATTCGTTCGGAGTTCCATTAGGTTTCAATATTGGATCAGAAACAAGAGTGAAGCTGAATATTTCCTATAATAAGAACTATTACAGATTTGAAGATAAAAACGACCTCTGGAATCCTTATTATAAAAACACATCAGATAATCATGAAATTGAAGCTATAATTACAAGAAAACTTTCTAATAGCATAGAATTGTCAGCCGGATCTGATTATTCAGGACAGAATATATTCTCGGAAAACAATTTTGGAACAACAATTGACAATGTCAAATCAAATTATTTCTCAACTTTCCTTCGTGGAAAATATGAAACGGGGAATTTATTTCTCTCCGGATCTGTCAGATATGATAAATACAAAGATGTCGATTCGAATATTTCCCCCCAGATAGGCTTATCATACATAATTGGAGGAAAAGTAAAGATCCGGGGATCTTATGCAGAGAGTTTTAGAGCACCACTTCCGGTTCACCAGATCAATCCCTGGGGAGAATCCAATTTTGAACTTATACCTGAAAAAGCGAGGTCTTTTGAAACAGGAATTGAATTTTTTGCAAAAGATCTCATAGCCGGACTCACTTATTTTAGCACTAAATATGCTAATCTTATTGATTGGGTTACAATTGATCTCACTACATGGAAAGGGCAATATCAGAATGTTAATAGAGCCAATATTGATGGAATAGAATTTGAAATAAATTATTTACCGTTTAAACATTTCAAATTTTCTCTTTCTCATACTTACTTGAAAACTGAAGATCTAAGTTCAGGAAACCCCTTGCCACGAAGACCGAAGAACACTTCAGCTCTTTCATTTGTATACAATGGGAGATCATTTTCAATATCAGGAAGAATGAGATATGTCGGCAAGAGAAATGATTTTGATTTCACCTCTTATCCTCCGGATGTAAAAAATCCTCCATTCAACACATACGATCTCACCATTCAAATTCCATTCAGATCTAAAATATCATTCTTTTTTAAAATGACGAATCTTTTTAATACCGATTATCAGGAATTCTTCGGTTATCCTTCTCCGGGCAGAAGATTTGAAACCGGAATAAAATACGTGAAATAAATGAAATATCGGAAGGCCATCCTATCTACTCTTTTTGTTCTCATCTTTTCAATACAATTGTTCTCAATAAGGGTGGTCTCCCTTTCCCCTTCAATAACGGAAATTATTTTTAAGATCGGGCATGGAGACTCGATTGTAGGCAATACAAAATTTTGCAATTATCCAATACAAGCATGCTCTATAAAAAAAATCGGCGGTTATCTCGATATTAATATGGAAATGATAATAGATCTCAAACCTGATCTGATATTCCATTATCCGGAACACTTATCAAGGTTGAACAAACTGAGGAAATTTATCAGACTGGTTCAAGTATCACACAAAAATATAAGTGATCTGCTGGAATCGATCAGAATAATCAGCAGAGAGCTTAACGACATATCATCCGGAAAAGCGCTTATCCGTCATATAAATGAAAAATTTGATGAAATCAAAAAAAAGAAAAAGATCCCCGGAAGAAAAACTGTTATGATCGTTATAGGAAGAGATCCGGGTCAGCTTAAGAATATAACGATTATAGGAAGAGGCGACTTCCTGAATGAGATTATACATATATCAGGTGGTAAAAATGCGTATGAAGGTTCAATATCCTATCCCTCTGTTTCAATAGAATCAATAATTAAAATGAATCCGGATCTGATACTTGAATTTTCATTTCTGAAAAATGCTCCGGATGAAGAATCAATAAAGAAAATATGGAAAAAATTTCCTCTTATTAAAGCTGTAAGGAATGCGAATATCAGGATTATCAAAGATGATTACTGGGTAAGACCGGGGCCAAGAATAGGGAATATTGCAGAGTCTTTATATGAAATGCTTTTATCTGATTGATCTTTCACACATCATCCAGAATTGAAATAGTAAATTTGATACGATCTTTCCAGTATTTTAAATATTTTTCTCTTCTAACAAACCCTCTTTCATTTGGTGAATGGATAAAATATTTTTTACTGACAAATATTCCTGAATGCCATTTGTTTCTCTTTATTCTGAATACCAGGATATCTCCTGGCTTTGCATATTTCAACTTTATTCTGGATTTGATCTTTCCCTGTTTCTTCGCAGTTCTTGGAATTTTCACACCATAAGAATCATATAAATAAAATACAAATCCCGAACAATCAAATCCGTCTATATCTGTACCACCATAATGATATGGTATTCCAATCAGTGACTCGGCCAGTTCAACGATCTTACTTCTTAAATTCCAAACCTTCTCGGGTTCTGATCTGAACATACAACATGAAAGGAATAGTATGAGAAACAGAATAATAATACTCCTGATCCTCAATAACAAATTAAAATTCTTCATATGCACATCAAATGCGAAAGGGGGGACTCGAACCCCCACACCTTTCGGCACCAGATCCTAAGTCTGGCGCGTCTGCCAATTCCGCCACTCTCGCTAATTTATTAGAAAAAATAACACTTATATATGGATAGTGTCAATAGTTGATCATAAACATTCATACATTCAATGTATAAGATCTAAATGTTAATCTATCTTGAAAATTGATTTATCTACAGAGATATCAACTTTAAAATCTGTCAATTTGGCCTCAATAAGTTTTTCTCCCTTCATAAATATCCGAACGGTAGACGGGATCATTATTTTATTGTAACGTTTGAAGTTTGAATTCACTATTCTGGCAAGACCTTCTCTACCTGCAATATTCTCGATCTTTTCTTCTATCTCTATGAGCCCTGTCTTTCTATCAATAAAAAATTTTATCCAATTATCTTTTTTATCAGAAACGTATACAATGTCATATATTTTATTATTGATCTTTTTTTCCTTCAGATATTGAAAATTATATTTGTTACCAGACCTTATTATATCGTAGATCTCACCAAATCTGCTCTTTTCAATATCCTCTCTACCCAACTCTTTCTTTTGTCCCATCTGCTTAATTACACCTCTATCACCGTTTACGATCTTTATGATTTTCATTCCCATAACACTGATCTCATTGAATACTTTATCAGGATAAAGGGTTGTCGTAATGGAGGTCATGCCCAACTCTCTTCCCTGAATCTTAAGGTTCATTTCTGAAGTTTGTTTTATTGATCTCACTTGTTTGTAACCCGAGTAGTTTTTGAAAATTGAATTTTGAACTAGTTTCTTTCCTTTTGCCAGAGATTCAGGTGTAGCTTCAGGAATAACCTCTTTAAGTTTAGGTGGTTTAATAGATATATCAATCTCTTTAACCTTTCCAATATCGGAAAGTTTTCCTTTGATATTCTTTCTGGTCCCTACTATCAGGGTAACCATTTTTTCCGGATCAAGATATTTGTTTGCTACATCATATACATCATCGACAGTTACAGTTCTGATATCATCAAGCAGATTCTCATATCTATTAATATCAAGTCCATAAAATTCCTTTACCAAATAGTTGAAAAGCACTTTTTCCGGAGAACTAAATTTAAAAACATAGGAATTGATGAAATAATCTTTTGCATCTTTTAATTCCTGAGGCGTAACCTTCTCTTCTCTTATCTTTCTAATTTCATCAAATATCGCATTAACAGCATCTATGGTTGATTCTGATTTTGTAAATGTTGAGAAATAGACCTTCCCCGGATATAGATACCGGGATAGTATTCCGCCACCGATTCCGTAAGTCAAACCCATTTTCACTCTGAGACGCTGCATTAGCCTTGAGTTAAATCCTTGTGAAAAAATTGAATTAAAGATAAGTATTTTTGCTTTCTCGTCAATATTTTCTTTTACACCAAGATGTCCGATCGATATCTGACTTTGACTCAGACCACTTTTCTCGGCAAAAGCCACCTTGAAATCATGCTTCTTTTCATTCACTTCAGGATAAACCGGAAGATTGATATCCTTTTTCCATCCTCCAAAATACTTTTCTATAATATTTTGTGCTTTTTCAAGATTAACAGGTCCGGTCATACCTATTAACATGTTAGAAGGAGCAAAGAATTTTTTATAAAAACTTTTCACATCGGATAGTTTAATATTATCAATATCATCATACTCAAGCGAAGCACCGAATGGTGATCCCTCTCCGTAAATAAGTTTATCAAATTCCCTATCCTTTACAATTGACGAATCATCATTCTTTCTTGCTACAGAACTTGACATTTGCACTTTGATCTCATTGAATTTTTCTTTATCAAATTCAGGAGACATAAGAATATCTGCCAAAATGCCAACCGCTTCATCGAAATTATCTTTTAGAGAAGATAGGTCGATTGTAAAATAATCGAAACGGCTGCTTATTGAGATAGATATCCCTTTTGAATCCAATTGCCGATCGATCTCCTCTCCTTTCATATTATGAGTTCCGCCAATTCTAAGAAGTTGGGAAGTAATGGAAGCAAGTCCGACTTTGGATGAAGGATCAAACACATCCCCACCTTTGATCATTATTTTAAGATCAATTATCGGGAACTTATTATCTTCAATTATCCTTAGTACCATCCCATTTTTCAAAACCGATTTACTTATTACAGGTTTTTCAATTTTTGCAAGTTCCGGAAATTTGAGTTTCCCGATCTTCTTTCCTTTTGCCTGCATAAAAGAAAAATTTATTAATAAAATTAAAACAACAAAAATTATTCCTATCTTTCTCATTTTACCACCTCCTTCTTCTTCTCGATCTTCACAACTACCCTGTTATTAAGGGTAAAATACTTGTTGACAAGATCCTGTAGATCTTTAACAGTTACATGCTCGATCTCATCAAGATAATCGAAAGCTTTTTCCCACGAACCTGAAATAACTTCACTACTGAGCAGATCGATCAATAACCCCTTGTTAGATTTCATATGTTTAATCAGGGAAACCTTTATTCTGTATTTTGCTGAGGTCAACTCGTCAGCAGTCACAGGTTCTTTCTTCAATTTTTCAATTTCCTTAAAAATAATATCCCCTATTTCATCCGTAGTATGCTTCATATTCGGAAGTGAAAATATTATATAGAGGGACGGATATTTATTGCCCGGAAACCCTGCCATCGAACCAACGAACATGGCTGATTTATCTTTTGTCACCATCTTTTTATAGAGTCTGGAACTTCTTCCATTGGTCAGTATATAATCAAGTATATTGAACTTCACGAAATCTTTATCAAGTACTGAAGGACAATGATACCCGGTAATCAACCAGGGTTGTGAATCTTCATAAATGGTCATTCTCTTTTCACCAAGTTGAGAAGGTTCAACAGAAAAACCTCTTGGAATTTTTTTCCCGGGCCTGATCTTCATAAAATACTTTTTGGCAATTTTTTTCAATTGCTCGGGATAAACATCTCCGGTAACACCAATAACCAGATTCTTTGCAGTGTAATGTTTTCCGAAATATTCTTTGACATCATCTCTGGTTATATGATTTATACTGTTCATAGGACCGATCACACTTACTCGGTAAGGATGATCCTTGAATGCAAGAGACTGCAACTCTTCAATCATTTTTCCGACTGGAGAATTGTCTGTTCTTATTCTCCTTTCTTCCTTTATAACTTCCCTTTCTTTATAGAATTCTCTGAAAACCGGGTCTGCGAACCTCCCGGATTCAAGATAGGCCCACAATTCAACTTTATTTGAAGGAAGACTATAATAATATACGGTGTAGTCGTTTGAAGTTCCGGCATTAAGCCCTACTCCACCATTTCTTTTTAAAACAGTATCAAATTCATTCGAAACAACGTATTTCGCTGCTTTTTTTCTTAATTTTTCAAATTTGCCTTCAAGTTCTTTTATTACCTTCTGATCAGGACTCAGTTTATCTTTTTCTTTAATAATCATTGCAAAAACTCTGTCCATTTGATCCATAACTTTTTTTTCACTTTTCGCATCTTTAGTACCAATCTCTGTGGTACCTTTGAATGCAAGATGCTCCAGAAAATGAGAAATACCAAAAATCCCTATCCTTTCATCACTTCCTCCCACATTTGCATAAGTAACAAAACTCGCTATCGGAACAGAATGATCCTCAAGCAGGATAAACTTCAAACCATTTGGAAGAGTAAACTTTGAGACTCTGTCCTTAACCTTGTCAAAATTAAAACCCGATCCCGTCAAGAAAAGAACGGAAACTGATAATAACAAAAATATCACTAATACTCTCTTCATTTAAAACCTCCTGAAAATTTTATTCTACACCTATATCATTGTAAGGTATTGTCTTTTTGTTACGAAATAAATTTAAATTTGTTTTTATAAACTGATATAATTTCATAATGAAAGAAAAAATCCTCCCTGTAATTGCTTTTATTACGATCCTTATTCTTTTATTCATATTTTTTCCTTATAAAAAAAATACTAATAAATGGAATACGAAAAATTCATTAAAAAAAGGAAATATTAAAATGATCTCTGATAAAGGGAGTCTATCGGAACTCCTTAATTCTCTTGAAAACAGTTCATCTTATTTTAATAAAATTCCCGAAAATACAATATTCTGGTTCGGAAAAAATTCCTATAGCCGAGATGATATGAGAGCCAGTTTGAATTATTTCAGATCCGGATTGCAGAAGTTCGGCCTGACAAAAAGATTCTTCCGATATGTGAAAGACAATTTCAATTTTTATTCTTCTGCTTCCGAAGAAGTTTTATATACAGGATATTTCGAAGCGATTCTCAAAGGAGAAAAAGAAAAAACGAGTAAATTCAGGTATCCTGTCTACAAAAAACCTGACGATCTTGTAATAATCGAGTTAAATGATTTTTCCTTCATAAAAGAAAAAGAGGGACTCCCGAATACACTCATAGGAAGGTTAACAGGAGATAACAAAGTTATACCTTTCTATTCACGAGAAGAAATTGATAACAATAATGTATTGTCAGGTAAAGGACTTGAAATTGCTTGGATAGATGATCCTGTTTCTCTTTTTTTTATGCATATTCAGGGATCCGGAATTATTGAATTCAGGAACGGTGAAAAGATAAGAGTAAATTATGACGGTAGTAATGGACATCCATACAGAGCAATAGGAAAATATCTTGTTTCTAAAGGTGTCTGTACATATAAAGAACTTTCCATGCAATTAATAAAAAACTATATAGGTGATAATCCGGATGAAGCTGAGGAAATCTTCAATTATAATCCTTCTTACATATTCTTTAGAATTGTTGAAGATGGCCCTGTGGGATCTCTCGGAGTTCCCGTTACGCCTTACAGAACAATAGCTACTGACAGATATTTATTTCCACGTGGAGCAATATGCTATATTGATACAAAAATACCCGATTTTGATGAAAAAGGAAATTCAATAGGATTCAAACATTTTTCAGGGTTTGTCATGAATCAGGATACCGGAGGAGCAATCAGATCACCTTCAAGAGCTGATATTTTTACCGGAAACGGAGAAAACAGTGAACTGGTAGCAGGACATTTGAAGGAGAAGGGTAAACTTTACTTCCTTGTAAAGAAAAGATTTTCTGAAGTTATAACGAATTGAAAAAGAGGAAGCCTTTAACGGCTTCCTCTTTTATTTAAAAAATATCTTAATTACTTCTTCCAGGTAACGCCTATATAGAAAGAATAGGCCTTTCCTGTTGTGTCTGTGAACAGATATTCTGCAATATCATCATAAATATAATAATAGAGTGATCCGTTCAACCACCAACTTTTCGATAACATTATATCCATCCCGACTTGAGTGATCAGTTGTTTCATATTCAATTCAGAATAATCGGCAATACCACCCATATTATTAAAATCAAGAGCAGTTCCACCAGCACCCGGAAGATATGGAAGCTGGCTTTCATCCAGTTCCAGGTTCTTAATTACCGAGCCGGACTGATTATAATTGACATTGAAATACATAGAAAGCTTTTTACTTGCCCAATAGCTGAGATTCATAAGTATTGTCTGATTGGAATTATCAAGATCCATCATGTCTGTAATAGTACCAGTCATACCTCCAATGATACCTGCACCGCACCCTTCAATAGCAGGATTTGCAAAAAGAGTACTGTAAACATTTGAATAATCATAATAGGAAAGTGACAAAGATATTTTTTTCCCAAGCATTGTCCACAGGTCTGCTCCCCACTGAAACAGATCTCTGTTCCAACTGGCTCCGGTTGTAACAAGATTGTCATTCTCTTCCGTCCTGTATAAGAAATTTGCATTCACAGATAACTTTGAGTTCGGTCCCCAATGAAATCTCCCCTTAAGTTCAGTAACAGCTTCAGGATAGTTCGTCATCGTTCCTTCTCTTGCAAGATGCCAGGTATTGAATTGAACCGAATTACCGGCAAGAGGAGAACCTGTCGCATAAAGTTGAACTGCCGGAGCAATACCACCTTTAAGATTAGCAAAAGGATCAGTTAGCGATCTTATTTTTGCATCAAAGACAAGCTTGAACTTAGGAGCCGGTCTGAATGTGAGTCTCCCTTTGACTGTATTACTTTTCGTATTCCCAACTTCAAAGAAATCTCTGTCGATGCTTTCATATATATACCCCATACGAAGCTTAAGCTTCTTTGAGAGCTTATATCTGATATTTGTTTTTAAATTGAACACAGTCCTTGTAAGAGATGAATTTCTGGTCCAGTCAAAGCTGTCGAACCCAAGGATCTCTGCATAGGTCTTACCCACATTCGGACCCCCATCATCAAGTCTGTCATTTACATCGATAAAAACCGAATCATTATCTATTGACTGATAGAAGAAAATAGCATTAAAAAAACCCTTTTTGCCCAGCATGGTTGAATATGCACCGGAAAAAGCATTTGATTTCCACTGAAGATTCTTATTTACATTTTTAACTCTTGAACTTACATATTGTGCTGAAAGTGTATTCTTTTCTGATATTGGTATTGCCACCTGTAAAAGATGGGAATCCTTTTTACTATCAGGTACAGCATCAAAAGAAAGACTTTCGGCATCTCCAACAGCGATCCTCGATGTAAATACTCTTACAAGTTTCTCAGGATGTTCAACTTTCAGATAGTCATTAGTTGGTGCTACACTTTTTTCGCTGAACTGATTTGCAGTATAAGCATAATTGACATTGGATCTGCCAAGCATCATATTTGTTCCTATTGTAATATCTCTGTTATGACTGTTTATCGATCTTGATTTTGCAATAACATGACAAGCAGAACATTTGCTAAGTGTTCTTGCCTGATACATCCCGTTCCTTGCCTCATCCCTGTAATGAACATAAAACTTCAGTCCAGGAACAATGGGAACTGATAATTGAGTTTTACTTACAAACTCAGTTCTCTTCATGTAATACTGATCATCAGGATTGAAATCAGTGACATAGGCAGCCGATCTTGCAACACTTACAACATCAATGTTTTTCATCATATCATGGTCCAATCTGTGATAGAGTGCATCATAGAAAAACTCCTGCTTCAATACCCGATCAAAATCAAACTTGAACATATGTGACATGTCTTTTGCATCACCATAAAATTTGGATGAGATTGTAAAGAACGTTTTCCCCGTATTTCCGGAGAACAAAGCCTTTAGAAAAGGTTTTATCCCCTCATCAACTGGTGAATATTCCTTTACTTTCAAAGATGCATCTTCCTGCCCGAGATATCCAAGACCGAACTTGATCTTAGCATCCAACTGATCATCCTTTTTGTCTGTTTTTTCTGCCGACATCGGTAGCAGTACAACCAGACAAATTATTGATATTAGAATTATTATTTTTTTCATCTGATCATCTCCTTACCTTATCATCCCTTTTCCACGACCTGAAGTGGTCTGCGAGGGATCATCTGTTCCATGTATCTTGAAGTGGCATTGTGTACACTTTGTAAGAAATGCCCTTCTCCACCCTTCTGTTCCATGAGGTTGCTGTGAAGTATATTGAGTACTGGGGAGAGTTCTTGCCACAGTTTCACCAATTCTTCCGGCATGTAAATGAGATTCATGGCACTGCAAACAGAGAAACGGTTCATTCTGTTTAAGAAGATTGTTCGCAACAGTTCCATGGGGGTTATGACATGACAGACAGTCTTCCTGAACCGGAGCATGTTCAAATACAAAAGGCCCTCTCTTATCTGCATGGCAGGAATAACACAGATCATTCAATCTCTCATTTGTTTTCAGATTATTAACCAGTGATCCGTGATGCTGATGACAACTGCTGCACTTCATTTTGCCTTCACGTAAAGGATGATGGGATGGATACATTGTTTCAACCTTGATATCCGTATGACAATTCAGGCATAGATATGGATCCTCCGCTTTAAGATCTTTTCCTTTATGTATAGGATGACATACAGCACACCCGACTTCAGAAGCAGCATGATCACTTAAATTCCAGTCAGAAGCTTTCAAACTTCTGTGGCAACTTAAACAAGTACCTGATGTTCCGTTTTTACTCCCTTTTTTAAAACTTACGATTTTCTCGGTATCACCCTCTTCCGCATGTGCACCACCCGGGCCATGACAGGATTCACAACCTTTTTTAAGTCCTTTCAGTTCAAAATCTTTCAATCTTGAATGAACATTCTTTTTAAAGTTCTTCATAACTCCGTCATGACATTCCAAGCACGTTTTATCACCAACAAATCCGTCTGATGAATAATTAAATAAGGTAAATAGAAAGAAAAAAGTTAATGATAAGTAAATAAGGTTTTTACTTTTCATATAACCCCCTTTAGTATTTATTTTGTTATATCCTTAAACATAACTCTGATTATCCTTTGCATATTAGATATTCCATCAACAAGTTCAGGATTTATCAGATAATAATATACTGATTTCCCGTCCTTTTCTTTTCCTAAAATCCCCAACTTGTACATATCATTCAAATGGTTGGACAAACTGCTAAGCGAAATATCAAGTTTTTTTTGTAAATGCCCTACATTTAATTTATTGGTACCCAGAAAATTTATGATCCTCAGACGATCCGTCTTTGATACAGCTTTACACATCAAAACATAGTGGTTGAGAAATCTCTCATCAATAGACATGTTTAATTAATAATTTAATTTTTTACATATGTCAACAATATTTTAGAATAATTTTTATTTTTATTTAAATTTCTTTATTTTTATAGTTTTTATTATTATGTATTGTTAGCGTTTTAACCTTTCGAACTCAAAATGAAGATTATTAATGACCGGATCCGCTTTTTATTTTTGAAATACAAACATCAATTTAATTCCATTCTTATATCAGCCAGATCTGCAAGTAATTCATTGTGAGTTACCAGGATCGTTGTTAATCCTTCACTCTTGATCAGGTCTGAAAATAATTTAAAAACCTTCTCTCCGGTCTTACGATCAAGATTTCCGGTAGGTTCATCCGCCAGAAGAAGCTTTGGTGAGTTGATCAAACTCCTTGCTATTGCAGCTCTCTGTTTCTCCCCTCCTGATAATTCAAAAGGGAAATTTGATCTTTTTGAACTTAATCCTACTTTTGACAATAATTCTCCTGCCCGTTCATTTGCTTTCTTTTTGTTAAATGAATTGATAAGATATGGGAATGAAACATTATCCAGTATCGTTAATTCAGGCATCAGGTAATGAAACTGATACAAAAAACCTATTTCTCTGTTTCTGTAGATTGCAAGTCTATCCTTTGAAAAATCGTTGATCCTGCTTTCTTCAAAAAATATATCTCCGGAATCCGGAAGATCAAAACTTCCGATAAGATGAAGCAACGTGCTTTTCCCTGACCCGGATACTCCGGTAACGGCAAGGATTTTTCCGCGCTCAAGATCAAATGACAACCCGGTTAGAACAGGCAATCTGTTACCGTCAGGTTGAGTGAAACTTTTATTAAGTTTATTAACTTTCAGAAGATACTCTTTCATTGTCTGTTTTTGCGGGTTACAAAAAAAGCTGCTCCCTGCCCGTTAAGATCGGCATCAAGAAAGAGATGCTCTTTTTCC
>CAYNUG010000037.1:0-17685 GCA_964400545.1 uncultured Clostridia bacterium
ATTTATTTTGTATTGTTCTCTATGAGTATAAGTATCTCCCAGAGAATTCGGAGATATCTGCCTGTCTCCGGATTTCTGGATAATCTCCTGTTCACCAAAAGCACGACTAATAAATTCTGCAGTTGACGGATCATTGATCAGGAATACAAAATTTGTATTGAAATTATTGAAAAATGTCTCTTTCCTGTCCTTCCCGTAAATATCAGATATTGACCCCAGATCCTGATTAACGGCATATAATGCCCCCCCTTTTGCTCTCGCCATGGTCAAAAAATCGAAAATAGATGACATTTTAGATAACGATCCGAATTCATCTATAAAAAAGTTTATCCTCCTGTCCGCAGGTAATACTATATCAGGGAGACTCAGCGATTCTCTTATCATTATATCCATCACGAATGTTATCAGAGGACGAAAAACAGAATCATTCTGTTTTATGTTCAAGAGGAAAATATTTCTGTTTTTATCATCACTTATAAATTGCCTGAAACTGAAATCTCCATCCATATCATAAATGTACTTAAAGAATGAAATTCTTTCCTGAAGAACAGACAGTACACTCGATGCCTGTGGGGAATCCGGATTTTCAATATGTTTCAATGATCCTTTTTCCCTGGAAGGAAGACCTGATTCAAGTCTTTCCAGGATCTCGCTAATCGGCTGAGCGAAAAAATCCCATATATCACTATTACTAACTTTTCCGGCTTCACCTTTTCCGGATGACTCTGCATAGAGAAAGAAAAGTCCGGTTCTGAATACATCCCGGGCAGCATTGTACCAGTATATATCCTTCGAATCCTTCGGAGGTTCGAAAAGACTAGACGACATAACGTCAAAATCCGCGTACGCCCTTATTTCATTCATAAAACTCCAACCGACGCTCCGGATATCAAAGGGGTAAAAAATAACATCATTTCCCGGTCTGAAATGTTTTGATAAAAGTTCACCTTTAATATCATATATGATGGACTTTTCATTAACAGAGATCTTTTCCTGCCTCTTTATTGTCTGTCCGATAATCTGATTAAAGAAAACTGTCTTTCCGGTTCCGGTCGACCCGAGGATAAGTGTGTGCTTCTGTTCTCCGTCCCTCGGAAGAAACATTTCACCCACTTTCAGGTTCATCCCCCACCCTTCAGTTATAGATTCAGCCCGGCAATATTGCCTTAATTTTTCTTTCATCTCATTACCAGAAAGGATTCGAGTACCCCGGAGGAATTTATCATCTTTGATCCCTTTAGACCTGAAAAAAAAATAGACAATGTAGAAGATCATAAAAAAATAAACATAAGATGTGTTTCTAAATATCTTCCAGAATTTATTCGGGAATTCTTTAAAATAATCCCCATACAATGAGTTTAGGAAATATGTAAAAATTCTTGAATTTATTCGATTCCCGGTCCTTACAAATTGCGATAGTTTCAAGTTTGACCTGAAAAATGTTCTAAATTCATCAGGAATTAAAATCGTTCCGGAAAAACCCATTCCGGTTCTCGTCAGATATTTAAGTATAGTTCCGGTCGATATCCTGGATCCATCCGGAGGTATCTGTACAGATCTCAGGTTATTTATTCCCGGCAGGATTAAGGCCAGTATCAATACAACATGTATTAACGCAGAGAAAAGAAATGATATAAGGACCATTTGAGAGAACATTTTAAAACTTGCGACCGCAGATTCATGCGCCATAAGATTTTTTGACATATTTTCCTCCTTGCCAACTCCCTATAATCAATTATAATTCACAATTACATATTTTTCAATATTTTTAATATTTTCCATATATATATAAAATAATTTTTCTTTGTTGATTTTTCAGAAAAAATATACTATAATTTTGATAATGAAAACCATTTTCATTTAAAGGAGCAGTAATGAGAAATTCAGACGGAAGGGGGATGGGTAGGAACAGGACGCAATCCGGAAGAGAAGGAGCAGGGCCTTCAGGGATGTGCATCTGTGTTAAATGTAATTATCAGTCCCCAAAAAAAAGAGGCGTGCCCTGCATGGACGAAAAATGTCCGAAGTGCGGTGCCACCTTATTGAGAGAAGGTGGAACACATTACAGGAATGCATTAAATAAAAAAAAATAGGAGGTAAAAATGCCATACAGAGATAAAACAGGCCCGAACGGAGCAGGAGTCGGTACGGGAAGAGGGATGGGACCATGTTTCGGTAATACTTCCGCCGTATACGGCAGAAGAGGCGGCATGGGTTTTGGTTACGGAGCAGGTAATACCGGATTCGGAGGAAGGGGATTCGGAGGAAGAGGATTCGGCAGAACAGGATATGGTTACAACAACACTCAGTTTCAAATGGACGAAAAAGATTATCTGGCTGGTGAGGTGGAATCACTGGAAAAAACCCTTGACATTCTAAAAAAAAGGCTTGAAGAAATTGGATCTGACAAAAAAAAACAAGATAATATCAAGGAATGACGAAGAAGATATAGAGACAGTTGAAGGAGAATTGATCGAGGTCTCCGAGAACACGGGAATAGAAGAAAAGAAAAAAGCTGAAATAAAAGTCTACGGACCAATGGAGTTTGCTGCGGGTATAGGAGCAGCTGCAATAGGATTATTCAAATTGTTCAGATTTTTTTCCGGAGGAAATTCCGGTAACAAACCATTCAAAATGAGAAAAAGGAGGAGAAGGAGATGAAAGCTTTTATTGCGATAAGTGATAATAATGGAATGGAATCAAAGATTGATACACGATTCGGACGTGGAAATTATTTTATGACCTATGATATGGACAATGACATCATAGTGGATGTTGAAGAGAACAAATTCAGAGAGGATGGACACGGAGTGGGAATAAAAACTGCCGGAATTGCTGTTGAAAAAGGGTGTGCCCTCGTTATGGGTGCCAGGCCGGGACCCAAAGCGGAACAGGTATTCGTGGAAGGAAAAGTGGAGATCTTCGTCATAACCGAAGGAACTGTCAATGATGCGATCCGGAGTTATAGAAAAAAATAATCAGGAAAGAACATGAAAATATCAGTGGTCTCTGGAAAGGGGGGTACAGGAAAAACTTATTTCTCGACATCTCTTGCAATGAGTCTCGAAAATGCAGACTATTTTGATCTCGATGTTGAGGAACCGAATGGATTCATTTTTATAAAACCGGAAATAATTGAAGAGATAAAATTTTCCCTGCCTGTCCCGGAGATAGATGAGAGTCGATGTACATTTTGTAATAAGTGTGCGGAATCATGCTCACACAATGCCATTTCCATTCTTCCTCAGTTGAAAAAAACGCTTTTTTTTCCTGAGCTCTGTCATAGTTGCGGCGTATGCAGTTTTGTGTGCCCTGTTGACAAAGCACTGATAGAAGTTGAAAAAAATATCGGTATTATCCGTAAAGGGAAATTTTCAAAAGGTAATTTCGTAGAAGGGAGATTGAATATCGGAGAACCTTCAGGAGTACCTTTAATAAGCGGGATCATCCAGAACCATCTGGATCCTGACAGAACGACAATAATCGATTCACCGCCGGGAACTTCATGTCCCGTTATTGAAAGCGTCAAAGAAGCTGATTATATAATAATTGTAACCGAGCCTACCCCATTCGGTCTGAGCGACATGAAACTTGTGGTAGAGATCGTAAAAAATCTTGGGAAAAAAGCCGGAGTTGTCATTAATAAAGATCGAAGAGACAGTAGAATAACAGAAGAATTTCTGCGTAAAAGCGGGATCCCCATTATTTTCAGAATCCCATATTCACTAGAGATCCAGAGATCATATTCAAAAGGAATCCCGTTGATCAAGACTGTTCATGGTATCGAATTGAAACTTAAAAAACTTTATGAGGATATTTCCAATGTTTAAACCTAAAGAAATAGTGATCTTAAGCGGAAAAGGCGGTACGGGAAAAACCACGATCACATCTTCCCTTGCTGTTCTCTTCAAGAACAAGGTCATTGCCGATGCTGACGTTGATGCCGCAAACATGTACATTCTTATGGATCCGGATAATATTGAAGCAGGCGAATTTGTTGGCAAACCTGTTGCAAAGATCGACCCTAAAAAGTGCATAAATTGTGGGATATGCATGGACCTCTGTAGATTTAATGCGATCAATATTATTGATGGTCAACACGTTATAGACCAACTCTCCTGTGACGGTTGCACACTATGTTCAATTGCATGTCCGGAAAAGACTATCCGGATGGAACCAAAAAATGCGGGCAAATGGTTTTCGTCAAAAACAAAATACGGAAGTTTCGTTTATGCACGCTTAGACCCGGGAGCAGAGAACTCCGGGAATCTGGTTACGATGGTGAAATACCAGGCAAAACTTCTGGCCGAATCTGAAAAAGCAGAATTTATTCTGATAGACGGCCCCCCGGGTATCGGGTGCCCCGTAACATCAACACTTTCAGGATCAGATTATGCCATTGTCGTTACCGAACCCAGTATTTCCGGCATAAGCGACCTGAAGAGAATAATCAGTCTCAGTAATCATTTTAAAGTCAAAAGCGGAATTGTGATCAACAAGTACGATGTAAATCTGGAAAACACCGGAAAAATAGAGCAATTCGCAGAAGAGAACGGGATCGATATTCTGGGACGGGTTCCACATAGTTTCTGCATTATCAATAATATATCAGAAAAAACAATTCCGGTTAATAAATGCAAAGATGTTAAAGAACCACTAAAAGAAATTCACAAAAAAATTATTGCTTTTTTTAAATCACAGAATGAAACTTGAAGAAAAAATAAAAAAAAAATTAAAAACGGTGGAAGATCCGGAGCTCAGGCAGGATGTATTTACTCTGCAACTGGTTTATGATATTAAAACAGATGAAGAGAAAGGGGAAGTCAGTCTAAAGTTCAGACCAACAGTCTTCCAATGCCCAATCGGAATTCAATTATCTATTTTGATTAAAAGAGCACTGATGGAAATACCGGAACTGAAAAAGATAGATTTGGAAGTAACCGACTATGTTCAGAAAGAACTTGCCAATCAATACCTTACATCTCTTGACAATGAAATGTATAATAGTGTTAAGGAGAATAAATGAAAATAGCAATCGCAACAGAGGGAGCAATAGTAGCCCAACATTTCGGAAGGTGTTCTTCATACACTATCGTAGAAACCGAAGATAAAAAAATTCTTAATAATGAACTTATCGCAAATCCGGGACATGAGCCGGGATTTCTGCCTGAATTCCTAAGTAATATGGGAGTTGATTTTATACTTTCAGGAGGAATGGGACCAAAAGCAATAGATCTGTTCCATCTGCGCGGGGTTGAGCCCGTAGTGGGAGTATCCGGTAATGTAGATGATGTTATTAAAAATTTTATCAACGGGGAACTTACAACAGGAGAAAGTGATTGTGATCACGGCAAAGACGGGAAGGATCACGATTGCAATAACCACGAACAATGAAAAGGAGGAGGATCCGGAACTGGGAGACCCGGCTGAAAGCTGAGGGTTATAAAATAACTTCTCCCAGAAAGTCGATCCTTTCTGTTCTTGAACGACTTGGCGGGCACCCGAACGCAAGAGAAGTATTTCAGGATATCAACTCTGTATCATCGGATATCGGACTTACAACAATATACAGAACTCTCGAACTTTTTGTAAAGTTAGGTATATTGAAAAAATATGATTTCGGCGACGGGCACAGCAGGTATGAGATCACAAACGAAAAAAGTGATCACCATCACCATATTATTTGCGAAAAATGCTTAAAGGTAATTGAATATCGGGATTTCCATGATGAAGAAATGGCCCTTATCAAAAAAATACAAAGCAAACTCGAGAAAAAATATCACTTCAGCATCAGGCAGCATGATCTTGATTTTTATGGATTATGCAAAGAATGTGCTGACAAAGAAAACTCGCAGGAACAGAATTAACGTTCTCTTCGAACTTCTTTCGGAAGACTCCCGCTTTTAAACACAAACCAATCCGCAGTTGATCTCAGATCTTGATCTGCTCCATTTGAAATTAGTATTTTTAATAACTCATCTTTCCCCAGAAAATAAGCCCAGTGCAATGAACTCCAGCCATATCTGTCAGTCCGGTCAATTTCCGAACCATGTCTGATCAAGATCTTTACAATACGGGCATTTCCTCTAATTACAGCCCTGTGAAGTGCGGACATTCCGAATTCATCAATCCTTTCGGGAATTCCGGGATCAGTGAAAGCAAGTTTGATCTCGGACAAAAACATAGGAGGTTTGAAAATAAAATATCCTAATGCCATCAGAAGAATTACAAAAATTGTTCTTTTGATTGTCAGATTTTTCTCGGAAATAAACGGATAGCTATGTTCTTCAAATTCATCGTATATAACGCCCTTGAACATTCCGGCCCTTTTCATACGCTTGAAAAATCTTTTATAAAAAAATCTTTTTCCCATTTACTTTATAGTTTCCTTAAAACTATATTGATCCGGATCGACCTTCATGCAGATCGAATATCTCTGAGCGGCTTTCTATCCGAAGTTTTCCCGTAAAATAAAGAATCCCTCTGTCAGAACTATACTTCTTTCTTTTAAAAAAACCGAAATTCTTATCAAATTTTTCTCTGTCCGCTTCAATATATACCTTATCGCCTTCACTATACACTTTAAAAAATGATGCCCCTTTAAGAGAAACATTCCTTATCCTTCCCTCTCTGAATACGATCACATTTCTAAGGTTTATATCCAAACTGATCTTCCTGTGATTTTCAAAATAGATCAAATTATCCTTTCCCGGGATTTCAGTCCTTATCGGAAGGGGGATACTGAAGAGAAGATCGATCATCCTGACTATTTTACCGAGGCCATCAGATCTTACCATTTTCAAGACAGTGGTCTTAAATTTTTTCTCCATTTCATCAGCATCTTTATACCGTTTTGAAATATCTGTTTTAAGCGCTTTTGAAATAAATTTGATCAATCTTATGTCCATTTGACCGACAGCATAACTATTGAGAAACTCTTTCTCAAAATCCATCTCATTTAGAGGCTCAAAAATAATGTTATCCCAGAGATTACCAATGAATATCTCAGTTATAATGATACCGAGAGTAAATATATCCACACGGGGGTCCCGCCTGTATCTTCTGTCAAACCGATTAGGGTCCAGATATTTATCTCTGCCGATAATACCGGTGGTTCGCTCATCCGATCTCACAATCCTTTCTCGTGAAGTCCCGAAATCAGCTAAGACATATTTTATCTCTCCACCTCTGACCACTACAAAAATATTTTCTAAAGCTATGTCCCTGTGAATAACTCCCGATCTGTGAAGATCTGATAATGTACTGATGATCTGAGATGTCATTTTGATCTTTTCTGAAATTGCAATATCAATCTTTCCCCCTGCTTCCAGAAGAATAATATCCCTGAGGGTACATAAGGCCAATTCCATTAAGATCACCGGGAATTTTCTTGTTGTATCCTTTTTACAATTTGAAGCCAGTCCTTTATCAATTATTTTCACTATCTTGTCTGTATCAATTTTATTTAAAACTTCGATCTCATCGAGAATAGATCTCTCGGAACTTTCTATCTCTCTGAGACTGTAATTATTCCCTGAGCTGAAATAATGTTCGAAGGTAAGTGGAACTTTCATCGCCATCATATCCTGCTCATCACCTTCAGTTACTTCCAGGATCAATCCATACCCTCCGCGTCCTATGACATTTTTCACTTTGAACTCTTTATTATTAAGAGTGATTTTTTTTCCGGAAATATCGTTACTGCTATCTACATCTTTATCTTCTTTGACAAAAGAAAGAACTCTCAATTCAACAGATCCACATACCGGACAGGTTGTTTTCTGAGGAGAGATAAATCGCTTGCAGATATTACAATATTTCAAATATCTCTCCTCATTGCGATCTCTTTAACTTAAGTGGGATATAGATCTCATACTTCAGTTTAGTGAGTATTTTTTTTGAAACAGGGTTAACCGCTGAACCGGCATCGGCAGGGAAAACAATGACCGGAAGACCGTCCCGAACCCCGAGCATCATAACCCCGATCTCAGGCTTAAGATATTTTTTCATTTCAGAAATATTCAGGTATCCCACTTCACTGTTCCCATATTCATTTCCGATCTTTTTCATGAAATTTTCAATACCTGTGAAAGAAAGATCTTTTACAATAGATGCAGGGATTGGATTTTCTGTGATAAAGAGCCCTTCCGACCGCTCAATGAACCTTATCCCCTGAACCTTTATTATCTCCGGCAGAAAGATCTTTCTGTCCTGAGGCTCAGGAAATGCAGGCTTGCTCGTTTTTCCTTTCTGTTTTTCAGAAATCTCAACAACATTCACATAGCACATCTTTTTCAGATCAGATTGATCACCATCACACTTACAAAGTACCCGATCACCCGAAATATCCACTATCCGGAATCTTCCCAATTCAATTCCTTCCGCTGAAAAAACAGTCTTATTCTTTGTTAACCGGAGATGTTCAGGAGAGAATTCAACAATAAAAAAGGGGGGTCTGATCCCGGAAACCTCCAAATGATCTCCTGAGATCAAAGGAAAGATCAGAAGAAATATACAGATGGAAAAAGAAAAGAAGATTTTCAGGGGCATCCGAAGCCGTGTTTTGTACGATCAGATTATCGATTCAACAAATTTATTGTAATAATAATAGATCATATATTTGATAAATATTGTCTGATTTTTCAGATTATACTCAAAGTGATCTTTTTTTATCCGGTAAATAAGAGACTCCTGAATAAAAAGAGGTTTATGTTCCCCGGATTTTTCTATATTTTTATATCCCATAAGCTCACAGAATTTTTTAAAATCATTTCGTACTTCTTCATTCTCCAAGTCGTTCATAGCTTTTTCTATAAATGCCGATTCCCGGATCTTAAAATACTTGGCAACTTCCCAAAGCATCATTTTTGTCTTGTCACCAACTGAGATATTGATCACTTTTCTTTTTACTTTAGCCATTTTCTACATCTCCTGTAAGATATACCCAATTGGATGATTATATAAGTCTTTTTTTTATATTTCAATGGTTTTCTATATTTTTTTCATTTCAGGAAAAATTCCTCTCCGGTGTGCATGGCATTATCTATACACAACCGGAGGCGGAATTATATTACAATGTTACTTCTTGTTTGTATTTATTTTGAATGGCCAGTATGCAGGACAAAATCTAAAAATACCTGTTAGTAACGGAATAAATCCGATATTTCCCCACACTATATAATTACTCGATATAAAATAGTACAAGTAGTGTACTGCCAGTATTACAAGCCCCGCTATAATTCTGATCATTCTATCTTTTTTTCCAACATTACAGTTCATTTTCTTACCTTTATTATATCAGTAAACTATATTTACTCTTCCCATTCCGATACCGCCATTCCCATAAATAGCAGCAGGAATACCATCACCGGTCGCTGGAAAAGCACCACCCAGGAATTTCAGTAAAGAAGCCCACTCTTTAAGTTCCTGCATCCCCGGAACAACATTCGAATCTATTCTGTAACTCATATATGTTGCCGGATCAATTGGTTGTCCTGACGAATCTCTTGGTATGATCGTAAGACCCATCTTTGTAACCGCCCCCATCATCTGTACAGCATAATAATCTACCACAATATGATAAAGTGTGGATGTGTCGGCAAGATCAATTGCAGCGCCTTTGGCACTGGTAAAAGTATCTTCCTGCGGGGAAAGGTAAATTGCAGTAACTCCCCTAAATGCCGGAGCCAATGCAGGATTGTAATCTACTCTTATTCCGGAAAAGTTAAGATAAAAATCTCCACCAAGAATCTGCGAGACCGTAATTCCTGCCTCTAATATATTTCGCAGATCAGGAGCGATAACATAAAGCGACATCAGAGGATATCCTGGCATAGTCTGCGTCTGATCAGGGGATAATCCAAGTGGGATAGTATTAAAGATATCCGTAAATGTTAAAACTCCGGTCATTCCCGGGAAGAAACCATCTCTTATAACACCGTTTGGTATTATTGCAACATCATATACGTTCCCGTCATTCAGAGGAGCAAGTTGTCCGGCAACAGATCTAAGAGAATCCGCGGCAAGATTACCAAGCCCTGATTCTGCTGCTCCGTGTACCTGCATCTCCATTCCGATCTTTGAGATAGGTGCATCAAGTGACAAACCGGCCACTGCTAATGCATCATTGATCGCACTCTTGTATTTATCTACAATAGACTCAAATACCGTTCTGTTTACTACCGTATCATTTACCGGAACAAGTTTGAAGTTCCTGCTTTCTATCAAACCGGTGGATTTATTGTAAGTGATATCTAATCTGCTTAACCATTTCCCATATTCTCCCGGGGAGAAGATCATCGTTTCCGAACTTCCCTTTTTGAACATTTTTTGGGTAGCTGTATGATAATGTCCAGATGCTATTATATCAATTCCGGAAACATTCTCTGCGATCAAAAGATCATCTCCTGTTCCGTCATTATATATTCCCCCGTGTGAGAGCACTATAACGATATCAACAGAATCATTATTCCGCAGATCATTTACTTTATTCTGTAAGGAAGCGTAATCATGATCGAATGTTATCGGTGCAGCAGCAGGTGCAAGCGAATCTGCATTAACACCCATGATCCCTAATATTCCGATCTTTATTCCATTTGAAAGTGTCAGTATTTTTTTTGATACAATATTTCCCGAACCGATTAATGATTCTATCCCGTCATCCGCCGCCGAAGCAGCGCTTACATTCATATTCGAAGCAACTATCGGTACATTAAATCCATTTCCTATCCCGTTGGCCAACAGCATAGCAAGTCCCGCCGAAGTCCAGTCGAATTCATGATTACCGAGAGTTATAGCATCATAACCGACCATTTGAAAGAACTTCAATGAGATAGGATCTGTTATAGCCATATCATAAACAGTCCCCATAAAAAAATCACCCGAATCAACTACAACAACCGGTATATCGTTTTCTTTCTGTTCATTTCTGACCGCAGCAATAAGACTTGCAATTCTGGTATAACCTCCCAGTACGCTGTCTTTATCTGAATTATCTTCAGGGGTATAATCTTTTGATGGACCGTAACCGCCCGCATGACTGTGAATATCTGATGTCTGAAGCAGTGTGAAAGTAACAGTATCATTAGACGTAAGACCATCACAGCCGGTAAAACCAGCAATAATAAAAATAGCAAGGAAAACCATAAGTATTTTTGAAGCCATTATTTCCTCCTTTACAAAATCGTTAAATTTACCTTTAAGTTAACAACAGAAAAAAATAATGTCAACTTTTTATTCAAATTCTGATAATTGATATTTTTTTTTCGTTTAAATATAATTAATTATAAGATTTACTTTTTTGCGATCAAGGAGGTCCGAAAATGAGAAGGATTAATGTTTATTTGGTTATTTCGGTTTTAGCTCTGATATTTGCCTTAGGTATCTTCCCGAACGGATTAAGCCTGAACGGTATCGGATCGAGAGCAAGTTCAATGGGAACTGCTTATATTGGCTTATCAGATGACTGGAGCGCAGTATTTTTCAACCCTGCAGGTCTTACACAGATAGATAACTCCACTGCATCTCTGTTTATGACTGATATTCTTCCCTCTGGAACATACAAATTCGAGCTGGGTGGAACCACCCTTGCAGATGCGAAATCGATCGGGAATTCATATCCTTCTGGTGCTTTTTCGTACTTCAGACATTTTTCAGAAAAGATTGTTGGAGGAATTGCCGTTTATGTTCCCGCAGGTGCCGGAGCAAAATGGTCGGGCGATGACCTTGCCATGCTAACTGGGGGAAAATCTCTGTTATGGGACAGTACAATATTCATGATCACTGTCTCTCCCGCTGCCGCAGTAAAACTGAACAGTAAATTTTCTATCGGCGGTTCTTTAAATTTCAATTTCGTAAGTTTAAAGATGAAAAGACCGGGCGGTAATGGAAATACTATTCCTTATTTCCAATATGAAGAGGACCTCTCAACAACGGCATTAGGTTTTACACTCGGAGCAATGTATAAACCGAATGATGTTCTAAGCTTCGGACTTACATGGAAAGTTCCGGTAAAGGCAAACCTGAAGGGTACTGCCAAAGCTCCTTTTCTTTCCATGCTTGGAATCCCGACCGAATCTGAAGGAACCAGAACTGCGACATGGCCGACATGGCTCGGGGCGGGAGTTGCAATAACGCCTAATGAGAAACTGACTTTAACAATCGATATTACATATAACAATTGGGGCGAACTTCAAAACATACCGATAGTATTCAATGAGCAGTCATGGAAGTTATCCGGTATGGAAGAAGGGACGGAATTCGGACTTAGCTGGGAAGATACAGTGGATTTAAAGATCGGAGCAGAATATAAACTTTCCGACAGTTTTGCACTGAGGGGCGGTTTTTATACAGACAAATCTCCTTCTCCGGAAGAGACACTAAATATTCTCCTGCCTAGTCTGCACTATAAGGCGTTAACACTCGGGTTCGGTTACAAAACAGGAAAACTTTCACTCGATTTTGCAATTGAATATCTTACCGGTAAAGAAAGATTTGTAAATCCCATGAACTACGACACGGCGGCAGGAATGCCCGGCAACCACGGAATGACGATCGTCGTGCCCAACATTACACTGATATATTCGTTTTAAGTCACAAAATAACGATACCCCCCTGTGGGTCCCCTCTTGGGGGGGGCAGGGGGGAACGTGTCAGTGTTCATCTGACGGTAAATGGGGACGATTCTCTACTTCGCAGCTACCCAATGTCATGTTCACTTCTTCCCGGTTTATCAGGTGAAGAGTGATTACTGAAAATTATTTCAACGCATCGTGAAATATTTCGATCGGATGAAGGGCTTTTCGGCCTGTTCCGTCCTTGATCTGTTGCCTGCAACTTGTCCCCGGAGCAGCAATAATGATATCGGAAGCAGTATTTCTTACTTCGGGAAGCAAGATCAACTCACCCACTTTCATTGAGAGATCATAGTGTTCTTTTTCGAAACCGAAAGATCCCGCCATTCCGCAGCATCCCGAGGGTATCTCCTCCACAGAATAGTTTTCTGGAAAGGATAGCATCTTTTTTGTAGGTTCTGTTGATGCAAGCGATTTTTGATGACAGTGACCATGAAGCTTTATTTTCAGGGAATTTTTTGTGAACTGATCATGACGAATATTTCCTTTTTCGATCTCTTTACAAATGAACTCCTCGAACATCAGGCAATTATCACCTAATGCTCTTGCAGCATCCTTCAATTCGGGACCCGCAAGTTCCTGATATTCATCCCTGAATGTGAGGATTGCAGATGGTTCAATTCCCAGCAGAGGAGTATCATCATTTACTATATCTTTCAACAGTTCAATATTCTTTTTCGCTATTTTGGAAGCTTTTTTTACAAACCCTTTAGAAAGAAATGTCCGCCCGCTTTCCTTATGTTCCGGTATCTCAACTTTATATCCGAGTTTCTGAAGTAGTGTTATTGCCTTTATTCCTACTTCAACATCGTTATAATCAGTGAACTCATCCGCAAACAAATAGACAGTTCCATTATCATCATTGCCGTTGCCGATATTTCTTCTGCGCGCCCAGACCTTCAGGGTAATCCGGGAAAGCAAAGGAAAAGTTCTGGCAGGTGCAAATCCCATCACTCTTTTCATTATTGACGATAATAGACGGTTCGAAACCAGAAAATTGTAAAAAGTTGGGAAGAGGGAACCGATCCTGTTAATTACAGGTAAATATCCGATCAGTCTGGATCTCAGAGGAATACGGTTGGACAAATAATATTGCTGTAGAAATTCCGCCTTATACTTCGTCATGTCAACACTCGACGGGCATTCCGATTTACAACCTTTGCATGAGAGACACGTATCAAGTATTTCAAATATCTCCTTGCTGTCAAAACGATTTTTTTTGTCGGAATTTGTGAGGAACTCTCTCAAAATATTCGCCCTCGCACGTGTCGTATTCCTCTCATCCCCGGTAGCCATATAACTTGGACACATAGTCCCGCCTGCCAGTGCAGATTTCCGGCAGTCTCCGGACCCGTTACATTTTTCCACGGCCCTTATGATCCCCATTTCTTTTGAGAAATCAAAAAAGGTTTTTATCTCGATATCTTTTGTTTTCGGAGAATATCTAAGATCTGTATCCATAGGAGGCGTATCTATTATCTTTCCGGGATTAAATATATTATCCGGGTCCCAGGTATTCTTTATACTCCTTAATAATTCATAATTCTTTTCACCTATCATCAACGGAATAAACTCACCCCTGAGTCTGCCGTCACCATGTTCTCCACTTAGAGAACCACGGTACTTTTTTACAATAACAGCAACATCCCGTGCTATTGATCTAAACAATCGGACACCATTCTCATCTTTAAGATCTATCATAGGACGGATGTGTAGTTCCCCTGTTGATATGTGTCCATGATATACACCCTGAAGATCATATCCATGAAGAATATGTTCGAGATCATTTATGAAATCCATCAGATCTTCGGGATGAACGGAAGTATCCTCGATCACCGAAACCGGCTTGCTGTCTCCCGGAGTATTGTAGATAACCCCCAGTCCTGCTTTTCTCAGCGACCACACTTTTTCGATATCATTACCATCTATTACCGGATAATAATTCCCCAATCTTCTCTCTTTCAGATCAATTACCAAAGCATCGATCTTTCTTTTAAGTTCTTCCCCGGTACCTGCCCTAAACTCAATTATCAGAATCGCCTTGGGATCTCCCTTTAAAAAGAATCTATTCTTCCTTTGCTCAATATTATCTTTTGTGCAATCAAGGATAAATTTATCCATCAACTCGACTGCATGCGGTTCATGCTTCAAAACAACAAGATTTGCTTCTATCGATTCTCTGAGTGAATCAAAATGAACACATACAAGAGCCTTTTTGTCAGAAGGGAACGGAACAAGATCCAGTTTGATCTCAGTGATAAATGCCAGAGTCCCTTCCGACCCGGTTAGAAGTTTAGAAAAATTAAATCCATTCTTGCCGCCGAAAGGAATTGTGTCAAGGAGAATATCTATTGCATATCCGGTATTTCTCCTCTGTATATCACTTCTTGGATATTCACTCCTTATTCGATCTCTGTTCTCATCATCAGACAGAACACTTCTAATATTTCTATACAGTGCTGATTCTACAGACCCTTCTTCACATTTCTTTATAAACTCATCACCACTAACATTGCCAAATTCAACTTCGGAACCGCCTGAGAGGATGACCTTCATAGAGACAACATGATCCCTCGTGGACCCATAAATGAGGGAATGCACACCGCAGGCATTGTTTCCCGCCATTCCACCGATCATACATCTACTGGAAGTCGATGTCTCGGGGCCAAAGAACAATCCCTTTTTTGCAAGTATCAGATTGAGTTCATCAAGAACGACACCAGGTTCAACCCTTACCCATTTCTCAGCGATATTGATCTCAATGATCTTATTCAGATATTTCCCAATATCCACAATTATTCCGTCGCCTACAACCTGGCCGGCCAGAGATGTCCCTGCTCCCCTCGGGATAAGACCCACCCTGTTCTCTGAAGCAAAATTAATAAGTTTCTTTATATCCCGGATATTTCGAGGTCTTGCTACAGCAATAGGGACGACCCTGTATCCTGATGCATCTGTTGCATATATCAACCTGTCAGAAATAGACGTATACAGATCTCCTGATAAACTGTGGGAAAGTTTATCGATTTTTTTATTGAGAGCCCCGTTTTGCATGATCATTTCCCGTAAAAAATATCTTTTACCAGATTGATTTTGTCATACTTATCACTTTTTTAAAAGGAAACATTATGATTAAGATTTCGTATAAGATTTATTAAATTAAAACCAGGAGAAAAAATGTACAAAAAAAGATTTTTAATCATGATTTTCATTATGGCATTATCTTTGATGATCCTCCCTAAGGGGAAAACACCAAAGAAAGACGAAGATCCATTTAAATCAATTGTGAACGGATTGAAGTTCCGCTTGATCGGACCGGCTTTTACTTCAGGCAGAATAGCTGATATTGCCGTAAACCCGATGGATCATTCCGAATATTACGTTGGATCTGCCTCAGGGAACCTCTGGAAAACAGTCAACAACGGCATTACTTTCAAGCCCGTATTCGAGAAATACGGATCCTACTCTATAGGAGCTCTTGCAATAGATCCTAAGAACCCAAATGTTGTCTGGACCGGAACCGGAGAAGGAAATCATCAGAGAGCTCTTGCATACGGAGACGGAATATATAAGAGTCTTGACGGTGGAAAAAGCTGGAAAAACATGGGATTGAAAGATTCCCGGCAGATCGGCAAGATCCTGATCAATCCTCTTGATACTGATATTGTTTATGTTGCAGCGGAAGGCTCGGTATGGGGCCCCGGTGGTGACAGAGGATTATATAAAACAATTGACGGTGGGAAGAACTGGAAGAAAGTACTTAATATAAGTGTTAACACCGGAATCAACGATATGATAATGGACCCTACTAACCCCGATATGATCATCGCCGCCTCAGAACAGAGAAGACGTCACGTTTTCACAAAGATCGGTGGCGGACCGGAATCATGTATTTACAAAACAACTGATGGTGGAAAGAACTGGAAGAAAATAACCAAAGGTCTCCCGGCAGTGCATAAATCAGGAGCAGGATTAGCAATATCCCCGGTCAATCCGATGGTTGTTTATACTATCTTTGAAGCTGCGGACAATATGGGAGGATTTTTCAGATCGACCGATCAAGGCGAATCCTGGACAAAAATGAGTTCTCATTCAAGCAGCGGGCAGTATTACAGCAGAATATTCTGTGACCCGAAAGATGTGAACAAAGTTTATTCCGCCGAAACCATCGCACAATTTACAGAAGACGGAGGCAAAACTTTTAAAAGACTCGGATTAAAGAAAAAACATGTCGATGATCATACCCTCTGGATAAATCCGGATGATACAAGAAATCTTATAATCGGTGGGGATGGTGGTGTTTATACATCATACGACTCCGGAACCTCATGGTTGCACGTCTCAAACCTCCCTGTAACTCAATTCTATAGAGTATTTGTAGACAACTCAAAACCTTTTTATTATGTTTACGGCGGTACTCAGGATAACAGTAGTATGGGTGGACCTAACAGAAATCTCAGCAAAAGCGGTGTCACAAAAAATGAATGGTTCATTACCAACGGAGGAGACGGATTCTGGTCAGCTGTAGATCCCATTGATACTAACATCGTTTACGCTGAATCTCAGTATGGTGGAATGGTAAGATACGACAGAAAGAGTGGAGAAAGAAGATATATAAGACCCGTTCCGAGGAAAAATGAAAAAACTTATAAATGGAATTGGAACACTCCTCTTATCATAAGCAATCATTCACACACGAGGATCTATTGTGCTGCAAATAAAGTTTTCAGAAGTGATGACAGAGGTGACAGCTGGAAAGTTATCAGCGATGATCTCACATCAAAAACAGACAGGAATACATGGAAAGTGATGGGCAAATTCTGGAGTGCAGATGCCGTTGCCAAAGATGTTTCCACATCCCAGTTCGGGACTATTGTCTCAATGGACGAATCAACACTCGATGAGAATCTGCTGATGATAGGGACCGATGATGGTGTTATTCAAATAACAACTGACGGAGGAAAGAACTGGAATATGTATTCCGTTTTCCCCGGTGTTCCAAAATACACTTACGTTAGTGACCTAATGGCATCAAGATATGATAAGAATACTA
>CAYNUG010000038.1:0-17392 GCA_964400545.1 uncultured Clostridia bacterium
CAGTCCCAACAGATTTGCAGCAGAAGCAAAAGAAAATCTTGTCCTGGTTGAATTATCCCGGAAAAGTGAAACAGCAAGTCCTGAATCAAAACACCGGGTTGATATGTTTTTTCCCCTGAGCATCTTGAGAGTATCTGCAATTAGCAATATCTGCTCAAGTTCTTCTTCACCTTTTTCCCAGGTAAGCAGAAAATCTTTTCTGAACAAATCTGTATTCAGATTTTTAATCTGATCTATTAGTTTATTTGGCATTGCACTGTCTCCATTTACATTTTATATGAGATCCCGGCATAGAATGCCGCTGCTTTCTCAAGGTCATTGATCGGGATCTTCTCATTGGGAGCGTGAGCCATTTTTTCATTTCCCGGACCGAATCCAATAACGGGAATATTAAAAAGTCCGTTTATGGTCACACCGTTGGTTGAAAATGTCCATCTCCCTGTTTGTGGTACCCTTCCGAAAATATCGGAAAATGTTTCAACTCCTTTTTTTACCATTTCATGATCCTCCGGCATAAGCCATGTCGGATAATATTTTTTCATTCCGTACTTCAGTCCGGTATATGCATTTCCTTCGTAATATGGAATTGAGACTTCAGCATCTATTCCGTCAATAATTTTTTCTATCTCTGCAACTGCTGTCTTTTCAGTCTCTCCGACTGTCAGTCTCCTGTCTATATGAATCTTTGCAAAATCCGCTACTGCACACAACGAAGGACTTCCTGAAATGAATTCGGATATCGTAATGCTTCCCTTTCCCAAAAAGTTATCTCCCTTCAGTCTTTCGTTAAGTTTTTCTATTTCCAGCGCAGTCCGGGATCCCATATAGATCGCATTCTTGCCTCTTTCGGGAGCAGAGCCGTGAGATGATATTCCCTTGAAAGTGACATTGATCTCCATTCTGCCCCGATGCCCTCTATAAACATTCAGATTTGTAGGTTCTGTGCTTATGACCAGATCCGGTCTTATCCCATCCTCTTCTATTATATATTTCCAACAAAGCCCGTCACAATCTTCTTCCATGACACTTCCCACAAAATAAATAGTAAGGTCATCTCTTTCTCCGAGCTCTTTTATTATCTTTCCTGCGGTAACAAAAGATGCAGCACCTCCTTTCTGATCCACAGATCCTCTTC
Source organism: uncultured Clostridia bacterium (assembly GCA_964400545.1). Lineage (GTDB taxonomy): Bacteria > Acidobacteriota > Aminicenantia > UBA2199 > UBA2199 > UBA647. The sequence goes on from CAYNUG010000038.1 coordinate 1,136, forward strand.
CGTGGACAAATCCGTCCTTAATTTCCCCGGAGTAAGGGTCAAACTCCCAGTTATCTTTGTTTCCTGTATCTACGGTGTCGATGTGTGCATCAAACGCAAGTATCTTCCCTCCGGCACCGATCCTGCCAATCACATTTCCGAGGGGATCGATTGATACTTCATCAAATCCCGCCTCACGCATTTGTTTTGTCAGAACATTTGCTGCTTCTTTTTCATCGCCACTCATTGATCTGGCCTTGACAAGCTCTGATAGATTTTTTGCCGTAAGATCCCTGTATTTTTTAGCGAGCTTAATGATATCATTTGTTTTGTTCATTTTAGTTACTCCATAAGCGTTTAAGATATGATATCATTTTTTCCTATTATTTTGAATCAGAAGAAGAGAGCAAATTTTAACTGTTTTGCTGTTGATGCTGTAAAAAACAGGAAAAATAAAGTATAATTTTTTTATGATTGAAAAAATTAATTCCTTATTTGCAGGGCTTGACGGTATAATCAGGACCCCGGGTCCTTCTTTGGGTACATTGATGGGAAACAAGAAGTGGGTCCCTTATTTTGTGTTTATACTTTTAACTGTAATGATACTCAGTTTTGTGACATTTCCCTACGCGGCCGATCAGATGTCTGAAATGCTGCAGGATTCGAATCTGGCAGATTATTTTCAGGATCAGAATTTTGATTTTCATTCTTTATCTGTCGGACAGAAAATGTTCGTTCTTATACCGGAACTTTTATTTGTTTTTATTGTGATCGGAGTTGGCTCGTTTTTCACCTACCTCTTCTTCGGAATTGGCGGTGCTGAGGGCCTTTATATCAACTATTTCTCCATAGTAACCGGTGCCTCGCTTATTGATATTGTATTTCCGAAAATGATCGAATCGATTTCTTTGATCTTTAATGTTAAACTGCTGGAATTTATGTCGCCAGCACTATTTTATGGTGGTGAAGCGAAATCATTTTTTCATGTTTTTGTATCTAGATTTGATATATTCTCGATCTGGTACACAATTGCGATTGCACTCGGAATAGCTTATTTTACAAAAATCGATAAAAAGAAGGCATTGTCTATTTCAGTAATTTATCTGATATTCAAAGCTCTTGTAATATCAGGTTTTTCCTTCTTCTTTATGAGCATGGTATAAAGCAGGGTCTTTTAGTATCTGAAATTTTGGATTTACAATGTGGGGTTTAGGATACGAGAGAGATTTATTTGTAGTTTTTAAGTTCGCGGGCCATGTCTCTCTTCTGGTCGCGTTCTTTTAGTTGACGTTTCTTATCGTAGAAATGTTTCCCTTTTGCCAGTGCGATCTCGATTTTTATCAGCCCTTTTTCAGTAAAATACATCCTGAGAGGTATTAATGTAAATCCTCTTTCTGTTGTTTTTTTCCCATACTTTTTTAGTTCCCGTTTGTTTAAGAGAAGTTTCCTGTTCCTGAGTGGTTCATGGTTGTTGTAACTTGCATTTGAATAGGGACTTATATGAGCATTGATCAAAATTGCTTCACCCGATCTAAGGTCTACATAAGCATCTTTTATATTTACTTTGCCTTCTCTGGCAGATTTTACTTCGCTACCGAGAAGTACGATTCCTGCTTCTATCTTATCCAGTATCTCATACTCATGGTATGCTTTTCTGTTAACAGCGATATTTTTATATTCCATAATTCTGATATTGATTATATTCGATATTCTTATGTAGGTAAAGCTGATTAATGTTGGCCAGTCGTTTTTTCAAGACTGATCTCCATTATTTTTCTGTCCCCCATTTTTGTTACTTCCAGAATGTAGTTACCTACAGTTATCCTGCTTCCTATTCTCGGGAGTTTTCCGAAGAAATAAGTGAAGAATCCGGATATTGTCGTGAAATCTTTCTTCATGGGGAGATCAATATTCAATTGGTCGTTAACTTCATTAACCGGGAGTTCTCCTCTGACCAGATAAATACCATTCTCCGCTCTGACAACGGAACTTCTCCCGATATTAAATTCACCGAGGATCTCACGGAAAATGTCGTTGAGGGTTATGATCCCAATAGTTATTCCGTATTCGTCAAGAACGACTGCCATATCCTGATTGTTCTTTCTGAATTCCTTAAGAATAAAATTTATTGATGAATATTCTGATATGAAGAACGGCTTTACTGCCAGTTCTCTGAGTTTTGTTTTTTTGGTTCCATTCAAGATTATAGTGGGAAATATTTTTTTCAAATGGATTACCGCAACAATATTATCGAGACTTTCCTTGTAGAGAGGTATTTTAGTTATCTCATTTTCTATAATGATCTTTTTGAAACTTTCCAGATCTTCTGAGATCTCAAGTGCGATAATATCTACTCTCGGAGTCATTATACTTTTTATATCTCTGTCCCCGATATCAAGAATTTCGTTGATCATCCGAAGATTGTCCGGATTGTGTTTGAACAATTGTACTTCTGATGCAAGAAAATGCTTTAATTCTTCGGTAGTTATATCCCTTTTTTTCTTCCGGCCTTTTCCGCGAATCAGAAAGGATGACAGAAAAGCGAATGTTTTTGCAAAAGGGTAGAACACTATGGAAAAGAATCTTATCGGTAATGCGTAGATCGATGAAAGTTTGTCGCTGTGTCTAAAAGCATATGATTTGGGAATGATCTCTGCAAAAAAAAGAATGATCAATGTTGTAAATAAAGTAGATATGATCAGTATCATCTTCTCATTGTTGATGAATACTTTTGTAAAGAAGATCGTGGAGATCGAAGCGGCGGCAATATTTACTATATTATTACCAATAAGGATTGTTGCAAAGAATTCATCAGGATTTTTCAGGATGGACAGTAGGAGTCTCGCTTTTTTGCTCCCTTTTTTGGCTTTATGATTTAACCGGATAGAGTTAAGAGATAACATTGATGTTTCTGCAGATGAAAAGAAAGCACTAAAAAAGACCAGCAGAATAAATGGCAAGATGTAAAGAAGCATTGTTTCCCCCGATACGGATTCTATATGTACCGGAGATGAATTTCAACTATTTTTTCTGTTTACTGTATATCTGATAAACGATTTTGTACAAAGAAGCTCCGATGCAATCATTAACAAGTTGAACATCTTTTGTTCCTTCAGGGAGTTTCAATATTCTGGGAGCAAAATTAACGATCCCTTTTATTCCAAAATTGATCAGTTTATCTAGCATTTCTTGTGCAACCGAATCCGGAACTGACAGGAGTGCGATCTTGATCTTACTGTTCTTTTTGAGAAATTCACCGAGTTTGTCAACATGGAGAATAGGGATTGATTTTTCTTTGATCTTAAGTGAAGTCCCGACCAGTTCAGGTTTTTTATCAAACATTGCTTTGACTTCAATATTTCTGATTCTGAAAAGTTTATATTCGGAAAGAGCTCTTCCAAGCCTTCCTGCACCCACTACAATGACCTCTGCCCCTTTATCAATAGAGAGGATCTTTTTGAGTTCCTTAAAAAGGAGTTTGACCTGATACCCTTTTTTTTGTTTCCCGACCGAAATCCCGAGATAGAAAAAATCCTGTCTTACCTGGTTGCAGGAAACGCCTGTTATCTCCTCAAGTTGTTTGGAAGATATATAATCCGAATCCGGAAGATCCAGTTTTAACAACGCCTCATAGTAGAAAGAAATTCTACGAATTACCCTTAAACTAATCTTTTTTTTCATTTGCGACCTCTTTTTATTGTTCAAAGTCTAACTATATTCCAGAGGTCAAAAAAAGTCAAGTATTTAACGATATTTTTTTGTTAAAAATAAAAATTATATTTTCTGTTGATTGTATGAACTATTATATTCTTTCTGTTCTATACCATCTTATTCTCTATCTCTTTAACAGTTTTCGGAATTGGTTCACCGAGCAATTTATGTCCCTTTTCTCTTACCAACACATCATCCTCGATCCTTATCCCTCCAAAATTCTTGTATTTTTCAACAGCTTCATAATTGATGAAATCTTTATATTTTCCTTCAGATCTCCATTTGTCGATAAGAGTCGGGATAAAATAGATCCCAGGCTCTACAGTCAGTACAAATCCGGGATCGAGCTCTTTCGCCAGTCTCAGATAGGCGGTTCCAAACTGATCACTTCGTTTCATTTCCTCTGTATATCCCACATGATTTTCTCCAAGGTTTTCCATATCGTGAACATCAAGTCCCATCATATGTCCGAGTCCGTGTGGAAAAAACAGAGCATGAGCACCCTCTTTAACTGCATCGTCTATATTTCCCTTCATCAATCCCAGGTCTTTTAGTCCTCCTGCTATGATCTCGGCAGCAAGGAGATGGATATCTTTGAATTTTCTTCCGGGTTGAACAAATTCAATTGAGGTCTCATTGGCTTTTAGAACAATTTCATAAACTTCTTTCTGTTTCTGAGTGAATTTTCCTGATACAGGCATTGTTCTTGTTATGTCGGAAGCATAGAATTCAGGAGATTCTGCTCCTGAGTCTACGATAAGAAGATTTCCTTCTTCCATTTTGTTCTCGTGTGAGTGGTTATGCAGGGTTTCGCCATGAACAGATAGTATTATAGGAAATGAAGTTAAAGCCCCATATTTTCCTACAATTCCTTCTATAACTCCCGTCATCTCTTTCTCAAATTTCCCTGGTTTTACTGTTTTAAAAAGAGTGTCATATATTTCGGAGGAGATTTTAAGAGCTTTTTCTATCTCTGTGATCTCTCTCTCCTCTTTGTATGATCGTTGTTTAACAACGGCAGTAATTAATTCAGGGGAAGAGTAGTTCTTGAGAATTGAAGGCATTATTCCAAGTAATTCAGAGAGGTCCTGCAGTGTCTCGCCTCTATAAGGTGGGAGGAAATGGATCTTTCTACCTTCCATAATTGCTGAATTAATAAGAGCTTTCATATCTGCAACAGTTCCTGATCCTGAAGTCCCGATGCTTTCCGAAAGTTTTGAGACAAGAGGTTGTGGTCCCATCCAGATAATATCATCTATCGTAAAATCCGTACCGAACAGGTATGACTCTCCTTTGTCAATATCCAGCAAACCGTAGAAACCGGGTTTGTTCAATCCGAAATAGTATAAGAACGAGCTGTCCTGCCTGAAGTGGAAAGTATTTGCAGGATAATTCATTGGTGATTCTACATTACCGGGGAAAAAAACTAATCCCGATCCCATATTATTTTTTAAGATTTCTCTCCTTTTTTTGTAAACATTAAATTCGAACATTTTTCCTCCTTTGATTCTTAATAAGAATAAATGATAGTAGTCAAAAAGGGATAAAAAATCAAACTTGAACGGATTTTTTTTTTATTTCCCGGAGAGGAGCATTTTTGCCATATTAAGAAATGATCCTATATCATTGCTAAGCATTCCCGTAAGGATATCCCCGGATATCATGATGTTCATCTTACCCTCTTTTTTATAGTAGGGATCTGTAAATCTAATTACATTCCCTATTTTTGTTATTGTCCCGTTTTTGTTTTTTATAAAACCGATATATTCAGATAAGATTTTTTCAGATTCTAAAGATGATCCGGTTTTTATGACAAACAATCTTTTGATCTTTTCCTTAACAGAGTATTTGGCCGAATAGGCCTTATTAAGAAAGGAATGCCCCATGAAATTCAGGTTTGTATATTTCTCTGATCCTTTGATCTTGTTTTGTGTTGGGAATTTTGAAAAGATATACGGATATACTTTTTTGTGAGGTATATTGGATGAGATCTCCCCTGCAAGTTCCATTAGCTTCTCTTTTTCATTTTTCCCGAGGTCAAAAGAACTGAGCTTAACATATACGGGACCCTGAAAAAAATTAAGTATCCCCTCTTCGTAGTACCCTTCTGTTCCGATCTTTACTAAATTACATTCATCGGGTTTTTCCGCTGTGTAAATTCCGAATCCGTTCGGCAGGTTATCGTGAATATAGATATCTACCGTGATCTCTCCGCCATTTTGATCTTTATATCTTTGAGAATAAAGCTTTACAAAATCAAAACCAAGAAACAGATCTGCACCACCGTCAATATATTCAAAAAGAGTATCCGGGGTATATGCTTCAACACTCCCTTCAGAAGAGAATCCATCGATTTTTGCAAACAGATTTGTCTCATTTGATACAGATCCATGAATTATTGCAGATATGGGAAGGATATATAAAATAATAAACATTATTGATTTTTTGTCCATTTTGTCTCCTTAGTATTGCGAATTCTTTTTAATTAAATTAAGCATAACTTAAAATTGATTTTAGTCTATGAAAAGGTCAAAGTAAAGCGAAAGCTGTGTGTTCGAGAGTGTTTCCAAAGTTAAAAAAATTGTGCTTTTCTGTTGACAAAAAGGGAGTTTGGAATTAAAATACCTTTTCTTGTAAAGGAGGTAATATGGCACATAAAATTACTGAAGATTGTATCAGCTGTGGTGCTTGTGAAGCAGAATGTCCGGTAGAAGCTATTTCACCCGGTGATGATAAGTATGTAATTGATGCAGATAAATGCACAGATTGTGGAGCCTGCGTTGAAGTATGTCCTACCGAGGCGATCATAGCTCCTTGATGTAGCAAACGAGGAATATTTAATATACAACAATCTGCCTGTTAAAGGGCGGTTATTATTAAATCTTGACAGATTCCAAAAGTATAGGTAATCTGCAAGATTAGTAGAAGGTGAAAAATGGAAGATAAATCAAAACTGTACAATAATATGTCTTTATTTAACAAAATACCTGTTTCCGCTGATAAGGTTATTGCGGTTGCCAGCGGGAAGGGTGGTGTCGGGAAGTCGACTGTAACTGTTAATTTGGCACTTGCTCTTGCAGCCAAAGGTTATAAAGTGGGATTAATGGATGCGGATATTTACGGGCCGAATGTTCCTTTGATGCTTGGTGTGGAAGATATTAAAGTCAGGGCAGAGGGAGAGTTTATGATCCCTATCGAAAAATTCGGTATTCAGATCATGTCTGTAGGTTTTATTACGGATAGGGAAAAAGCGTTGATCTGGAGAGGTGCTCTTGCCAATAAGCTTATTGAGCAATTTTTCAGGAACGTTAAATGGGGGGAACTTGATGTAATGCTCATAGATCTTCCTCCTGGTACCGGCGATGTTCCTCTCTCAATTCTTCAGAAAGTTGAACTTGATGGTGGAATAATAGTGACCACACCTCAGGAGGCATCAATAGCTGATGTGCTTAAAATGATCAATATGTTCAAAGCGGATAAGATCGAAACAGAAATAATCGGCATTGTTGAAAATATGAAATACTTTGTATGCCCTCATTGCAATGAAAAAACTGAAATGTTCCCAGTTTCAGATCCAAAAAATTCTACTGAGGGACTTGGATATAAAATACTTGCAGAATTCCCTTTTGATAATGGAATAGGGCTAAAGAAAGATAATGAAATTCCTTATTATGTGGACAGAAAAGATACAATTCTGAAAAAAGAAATAGATAAACTAGCTACCGAAATAGAAAAAACAGTAAAATTGACAAAAAAGTAATATCTAGGATTAAAAATCTTTAATTTTCTGTCTCTGTAATAAAAAAAGGACATTGTTGACGTGTTTGTCTTGGCATCTATAATGCTAATATAGATGCAGGAGGGAAAAAATGAAAAAATTAATACTATTCTTAACCTTGGTCATATTCATTTCTATTTCTGTTCTTGCGGATTATCCTCAGTCGGAACAAAATAGTGCCAGGTATTACGATAATGCCAAGGTTATCAAAGTGAAATATTCTCAGGGAGACACTTATGTTATAAGAAGTTATGATGAGGGTCGGGAAGAAGCCGGAGTTAATATTCCATTATTTGATAAAGATATAGCCGGAACTAATGATGGCAGACTCGATATTTATCTTGGAAGGTCAAATTTTATGAGGCTTGATTTTGACACTGAAGTTGAATTTCTGAAAATTCCGCAATTGCGAAAAACAGATCTTAAAGTTTTTGTAAAGCGGGGAGGGATATATCTTGATCTTTACAATCTCGATTATGAGAAAGATGTAGAGATCCAAACTCCCGACTGCGGTGTTTTTATTCTTAATAAAGGTGTGTACAGGATCAATTATAACGGAAGCAGAGGGACTGAAGTGTTTGTTTATGAAGGACTTGCTGAGGTAGCTGGAACTGAACGTAGCCGGAATGTGATGGGAAACCAGAAATTGGTGATGAGGGACGGTGCTGTTCTTGAGAGACCTTTTTTCTTCTATTCATCTGAAAAAGATAATTTTGATCTGTGGAATGAGAAAAGACATAATCTCGTAAATTATGCTAGAAGCAGTTCCTCGAGGTATCTTGACAGAGGATATGAAGACTATGAATATGAATTGTCAAGGTCTGGAAGATGGAGGTATAATTCGACTTACGGATCAAATATCTGGATACCCTACAATGTAGGATCAAATTGGAGACCTTACTATAATGGCAGATGGATATGGACTCCCCATTACGGCTATTACTGGTATTCTTATGATCCATGGAATTCATTTACTTACCATTATGGAAGATGGCAGTATGATTCTTTCTGGGGTTGGTATTGGCTCCCGGGATATAGGTGGTCACCAGCTTGGGTAGGGTGGAGTTATAGCGGATCCTATTACGGTTGGACTCCGTTAAGCAGATATAACAGACCGGTCATAGTTATAAATAAAAGATGGCTCAGAAACTATAAGTATAGTAATGGTATTCCCTGGAGATCCCAGTCTTCTGTCTTCATAAAGAAGGGGAATCTCGGGAGATCGATAAAAAAAGTTGCTTTAAGACAGGGCTCTTTTGTGAACATGAATAGCAAAGGGCTAACGTATAAAGGTGTGTCTCCGGTATCGAAATACAACTATAAGAATGTGAAAGTTCTGAATTCAAGAGGGAGGACTGTGAAGTTCAAAGAGGGAGGTATATCTTCCAGATATTACAACCCTTCCAAATACAAAAGTAATGGAACTAAAAAGAACGGGGTTTCTTACAAATACAAAAAGAGCAATTCATCTTCGGTTAACACTCGCAAATATTCCGGGTTCAAAAGTTCCGGATCAAAAAAAATATCAGTAAAGGGGTTCAGTAGCAGTCGCAAATCTTCAACCGGAATAAAAAAGACCTCCTCCTCAAGTACAGGAACAAAAATCAGGAAAAAGAAAAAATCAGGGTATCCTTCCTTTTCAACAAAAAGGTATTCCGGATCAGGATACTCAGGAAACACAAATTACTCCTCCAGAAGCAGCCGTGGATATTCAATAGCTTCCAGATATGGGAAAGGAACTTCCGGTTTGTCAAAATATTCAAACAGGAAATACTATCCTTCGAGAGGGAATGCAGTTTCCTACAAGAAAAAAAATTATGTTTCGGGAAATAGTTATAATTATTCCCGTCCGAAGTTTAACAGTAAGAATTCATCTTCATACAAGAGTTACAGATCGTATACTCCAAAAACTTATACATATAAGAGGAAAAGTTATAATTCTGGAAATTCATATAAAAGCTACAGATCATATATCCCCAGATCATCATCCTACAGTAAAAAGAGTTATAATTCATTTCCGAAATATTCAAGGTCTTACAAGAATTATTCCGGAAACTCAAGAAGTTTTAAGAGGAGTGGCAGTTCCAGAAGTTACTCTAAAAGTAGCAGTTCAAGAAACTATTCCAGAAGCAGTGGATCCAGAAGTTCATCATCAAGGAGTTATTCAAGAAGTTCATCATCAAGGAGTTATTCACGTTCATCATCATCATCGTCAGGATCTTCTTCGAAGTCGGTACGGAAGAAATAATGATAAAAAGGGGAGGGAGTAATTCCTTCCCCTTATTTTTCTTTTTTATTGTCTATTTTAAAAGTAATACCACCATTTTCAATTTTACCTGAAACTTTTCCTCCCCTGGTAAGTTTTCCGAACAGCACTTCATCGATGAAATAATCTTTTATTTTTTCCTGAACAACCCTGGCGATCTCTCTTGCCCCGAATAGATTAGAGTAGCCAAGTTTTGCAATAAACCTGAACACTTCAGGTGTGAGTTCGAGTTCAATGCTCTTTTCGGTCAATTGTTCTTTGAATTCATTGATCTCTTTTTTAACAATACTCAGAACGGATTTTTTATTAAGTCTTTCAAAAATGACCACCTTGTCAAGTCTGTTCCGGAACTCAGGAGAGAAATATTTTTCAATCGATCTTGATATAGCTTCATCTTTTATGATCTTATCATCAAATCCGATACCTGATCTTCCTATCTTTCGAGCTCCTGCGTTTGAAGTCATTATAATTATTACATTTCTGAAATCTGCTTTTCTGCCTGTATTGTCTGTCAATGTTGCATAGTCCATTATTTGAAGTAATGTATTGAATATATCGCTGTGGGCTTTTTCAATCTCATCGAGTAGTAGTACACAGTGAGGATCTTTTCTTACTGTCTCGGTGAGAAGTCCTCCCTGATCGAACCCGACGTATCCGGGAGGAGCTCCAATAAGACGGGCAACTGTATGACGTTCCTGATATTCGGACATATCAAATCTGTGAAAAGCTATGTTCATAACTGATGCCAGTTCTTTCGAAAGTTCTGTTTTGCCTACTCCCGTAGGACCTACGAAAAGAAAAGATGCAACAGGTTTGTCTGCTTTTCCAAAACCAGCTCTTGCTCTTTTGATTGCTTCCGAAACCAGGGTTATTGCATTCTCCTGGCCGAATATTCTTTTTAATAGTTCCTTTTTGATCCTTTTAAGCTTTGAGAGGTCCTTTGCCGATATGTTCTTTTCCGGAATATGTGATATCTTTGAAATCACTTTCTCTATCTCTTTTTTCCCTATCCTGTTGTTCTTACTTATCTTGTTTCCCATCTCGATCTTAAAGAGAGCACCGGCTTCATCGATCACATCTATAGCTTTGTCGGGAAGAAATCTTTCGTTGATAAATTTATCGGAGAGTTCGGCTGCAGTTCTTAAGGAATTTTTACTGTATCTGACCTTATGAAATTCTTCGAATTTATCCTTCAATCCTTCCAGGATTGAGATCGTTTTTTCAATACTCGGTTCCTTAATATCGATCTTCTGGAATCTCCTTGACAATGCTCTGTCCTTCTCAAAATATTTTTTATATTCCTCATAAGTTGTGGAACCGATACATTGCAGTTTCCTTGATGAGAGAACAGGTTTTATTATGTTGGATGCATCCATTGCACCACCTGAAACCGCTCCGGCACCTACAATATTATGGATTTCATCAATGAAGAGTATATTATCTCCGGACTCAACAAGTTCGTTGATGACCTTTTTTAATCTGTCCTCAAAGTCCCCTCTGTATTTTGTCCCGGCTATCAGCCCACCCATATCGAGGCGGTATATTTTTTTGTTTTTAAGGTGCTCAGGGACATTTCCGACAGCGATAAGATGTGCAAGTCCTTCTGTTATTGCTGTTTTCCCAACACCCGGTTCTCCTATATGAACAGGATTACTTTTAGTCCTTCTGCAGAGGATCTGAATAGTGCGTCCGATCTCATCATCTCTTCCGATTACAGGATCCAATTCTCCTTTACGTGCAAGCTCGGTGAGCTCGACGGAGAACAATGAAAGATTTTTAAATGAATGCTTTGTTTCAGGTCTTTCTTCATGCTTTTCATCCGTTCTGTCAGATGAGCTTTTTACGTATTCTGATTGAACAAATTCAGAATTATCTATTCCATGGGATATATATGTCAGAAGATCGAGTTTTGTAAGACCTTCATTATTAAGCAGTGTGACAATGTGAGAGTTGGTGTCGTTAAAGAATGCAGCAAAGACATCGGAAACATTCAGGACGTCTTTCCCTGCTGAAGAAATATGGATCATAGCATTCTCGATAAGATTAATGAATCCTTCCGACTGAACAGGATCTTTTCCATTGGTGATCGGTATATATTTATTCTCAAAGAAATCCTCGATCTGTTCTTTTATGGAATCGATATTGCCACCAAGGTTCACAATGATATCCTGGCCGGTTGAAAAGAACAACGAAGAATATAATATGTGTTCAGGGGTTACATACTCATGGGTCCTTGTTTTTGCTTCGTTAAAAGAAGCTAAAAGGATATTGTTCAACTCTTTGCTTACTTTCATCTATGCTTTTTCATAACTGCATTTCAATGGGAATTCATTTTCCCTTGAATATCTGTTAACCTCATTTACTTTTGTGACTGCAATGTCAAAGATATAAATCCCACAAATCCCTTTCCCTTTTTCATGTACATCCAGCATTATTTTTGTTGCTTCAGATGCAGATTTACTAAAAAATGTTATAAGAACTTCAACAACAAAATCCATAGTTGTATAATCATCATTAAATATTACCACCTTGTACATTTCCGGAGTTATAGTCTTGTGATCTGAAGCAATTTTGATCTCTTCTGCAATTCCCATTTAAGTAATTCGATATTTCAGAATCTGTATGAAATTCCTCCCCGGAAGAGAAGACCGTCGTAAAACGCGGCTTCACCGAGAATGTATACGTTATTAATGATTTTTCCACGGAATCCGAAGTTTATGTGGATGACAGGAAAGAAGCTTAGAGGGAATTCTTTCCCTTCTGAGGCTTCATATTCATTTCTGATATCTTCAAATGTCCATATCTCATCCTGTTCTTCGACTATATCAATACCTCCGATCCTTGATGTTGCCTTAGAGTGAAATTTGACAAGAGCTTCCTGAGATCCGAATCCGAATCCAATCCCTAAGAAAGGATGAAATCTTTTTGAGGGCCAGAGTTCCCATCTTATACTAAGGTTGATCGAATGTGGAAAAAGGTCAATTGTACCTGAGGCTTCCGCTTTTATCGGGTTCCCATGATTATCGTAACCATCATAATTCCCCTCTGCTTTCATCTTGAAATTGTTTTTTTCATAAGACACTCCGAGAGAAAACGAACCGTTCTCCCCACCGGGGAAGAAACGGAATTCAAATCCGTAATTGTTGCCGTTTGAACTGAACTTAAGGCTGCCATATTCAGGATTCCAGTATTCTATCTCTGGAATGATCTCATTTTCAACAAGAGGTGCGATCATATTAACATTCCACGAAGAATAATGAAATCCAAATTCAAACATACCTTTTCCTGAAATGGGGATCACTATAAATACAAAAATAACAACTACTAATGATAATTTTTTCATTTTCCCCCTTCAATAATATTATAATTAATTACATATAAAATACAACAGGGTTTCAAGCATAACAGTATATTTACCTAAAGACATTCAAATAATTCAAATTTTGACTTTTTTCGTAAAAAAAACTATATATCAGAATTAACAGGAGTGAAAAATGAAAAAAACAATACTTATCATGCTTGTAATGTGTGTCCTAATAATTCCCGGCGGTACTATGTTATCGGGATCCAACAATAAAAGTGAAGATAAAATGCCGGTATTCTCGGAAGATCTGGCTTTAAAATTCTCGGAGATGGCTTTGAATTGCATTGAAAAAGAGTATCCGAATAAACCTTCACATGTTTTTAATAGTAAAAAAGATTCAAAAACACCTTATGAGCTCCATCCGGCATTTTATGGATGTTTTGACTGGCACTCTTCCGTTCACGGTCACTGGATGCTTGTTCGTGTTCTGAAGTCGTTCCCGGACTTAAAGATCAAAAAGAAAATTATAGCAGCACTTAGAAGAAATATTACAGAGAGCAAAATTGCGACTGAAGTTGCCTATCTGGATCAACCGAACAGGAAATCGTTTGAGAGAACTTACGGCTGGTCATGGCTTCTCAAGCTGACCGAAGAATTATATACCTGGGATGATCCAGTCGGGAAAGAATTATACGGTCTGATCTCACCTCTCGCGGAAAGGATCGTAAAAAACTATTTGGATTTTTTTCCGAAGCAGACTTATCCTATCCGGACAGGAGTTCATCCCAACACGGCATTCGGACTTCTTTTTGCTTATGATTATGGGAAAACATTGAAAAACAAAAAGCTGATTGATCTGATTTCATCCCGTGGCCGTGAATATTTCGGATATGATATAAATTGTCCGGATAACTGGGAGCCGGGTGGAGAGGATTTCTTCTCCCCATGTTTAATGGAGGCTCTCCTTATGACACGTATATTGAATACGAGGGCTTTCCGTATCTGGTTCAGAAAGTTTTTCCCTTCTTTCAGGTCCAGCCGGCTTCTTATCCCTGCAGTTGTATCTGACCGGAGCGACGGGAAGTTATCTCATCTCGATGGTTTGAATCTTAGCAGGGTATGGTGTTTTTCTGGAATTTTGAGAAAACTTTCTGAAGAAGATCCATTAAGGTCAATAATTAAGAGATCGATAAATCTTCATTTAAAAACGGCAATGGAGAATATTAAAAGTGGATTTTATGAAGGTGAACACTGGCTCGGTTCTTTTGCAGTATATGCTTATTCTGAACTCTGATTATTAGCTGTTTTCCTGTCCTCTTTTTCCATAACTTTGATCAGTTCTGTCCATGTTTCCATTGTCTCTCTTGCACCGGCTTCATCAAGTTTATTTATTGCAAAGCCAGCATGTATTAGAACAAAGTCACCGATCTCACATTCTCCGATCAAGTCAACACGGACATCTCTCTTTACATTATGAAATTCAACAACAGCATTTTGACCTTCCAGCTTGATTATCTTTGCAGGAAATGCAAGGCACATGATTCCTCCCGATAAAAACTGAATATAACATATCTTTTCTGTATATTCAAAATTCCCGGTTCTTTGCAATCATCGTTGTTCTATTGTCAACAAAACTGAGAACCGTCCCCAAAAAAGGTTTCAAATTTGGAGAGATGATTCTGTGTGGAATATTTGGGATGTAATAATTTGACATATGAAGGGGAATTAAATAATATCATAAATAAATGAGAGCAATATTTATCGCAGTTGGGAGTGAACTCCTAAGTTATAACAAAGTGGACACAAACTCTCTATATGTCACAAGAAAACTTGGAGAAAAAGGGATCCTGGTAGACATGAAAATGGTTGTAGGTGATGAGCGCACAAATCTGAGTTGGATGATCAGGAACGCTTGTAAAAGGTCTCAACTTGTGATCGTTTCAGGTGGATTAGGACCGACCGAAGATGATCTGACCAGAGAATCTGCTGCAGATGCTTTAAAACTGAAATTGATCTTCGATGAAAATATTGTTGCCGGAATTGAGGATATGTTCAGAAAAAGAGGGATCAAGATGCCCCAGATCAATAAGAGGCAGGCATTTGTTCTCGATGGAGCAGAGGTTCTCGAGAATTATGCAGGAACTGCTCCCGGTCAGTATTACGACAATGGCAAGGTCAGGCTTCTTCTCCTGCCCGGTCCTCCCAGAGAGATGAATCCTATGTTTGACAGGATACTTGAAGATAAAATAGCATCACTGTCAAATTTTCAAATCTATTCGAGGATACTGAAATTCGGAGGGATTACAGAATCGGAAGCAGATTCCCTGATCTCTGGAATCTACAGAAAATATAAAAATCCGGTAACAACTATCCTGGCTTCTCCGGGACTTATAGTTGTCAACCTGCTTGGCCGTGCAAAAAAGGATATTGAAGAGGTAAAAGAAATAACAGATCAGATCGCGAAAGATATCAGGGAAAAGTTATCTGAATATCTTATTACCGAAGAGGATATCAGAATTGAAGAATTGATCGTCAGAGAGATGAACGGCAAAGGTCTGACATTAAGTGTCGCAGAAAGTTGTACGGGAGGAGGACTTGGTAACATCATTACAAATGTTCCCGGGAGTTCTGAAGTATTTTTGGGAGGAGTGATCCCGTATTCAAACAAACTGAAAATGGGAATTCTTGATGTTAAAGAAGATACATTGGAAAAATATGGAGCAGTGTCAAAGTATGCTGCAAAAGAAATGGCGGAAAATGTCAGGAAAATGACCGGTTCGGATATAGGCGTTGCTATAACAGGAATAGCCGGACCGGGCGGTGGAACAGCAAAGAAGCCGGTGGGGCTGGTTTTCATGCATCTCAACACTCCGGATGATGACATAGGTGAATACAGGATTTTTCCTGGAGACAGGGAGGTTGTAAAGATGCGGACGATCAATTATTGTCTGAATATGATCTTTAAATATTTAAAAGATGACAAACTATGACAAGAAAGAAATCTCCCTCGATTACTTTTATAAAAACCGGGTAAAAATATTCCAAAAAAAAAGGGGATACAGATTCAGTGTCGATTCTCCGATCCTAGCGAATTTTATTCCTCACTCCGAATCGGATGGACTTGAAATCGGTTCGGGGTCAGGTATTATCTCTCTTCTTCTTCTGTACAAAAAGAAGTTTCCTTTTATAACGGGGATCGAAATACAGGAGGATCTATTC
>CAYNUG010000039.1:0-17084 GCA_964400545.1 uncultured Clostridia bacterium
CCAGTGAAAAATGATAAACATTTTTGCGGTAGCAAAAGTAATCACGACATAAGCCGAAAACACTCTATCCGGGCAAAGTGCCCTTTGCCCCTACATTATCCTGACTTCAGAATCGGGTAGACGCAAGGCCTACCCCTACAGTCTTCTGAACGCTGAAAGCTCTACCTTTGTTCCTACAATATTAGACTTTTTGTTTTTAATTATTTATAATTTTAAAAAATAAGAGGGAAAGTAAAAATGAGGAATATTCTATTAGGAATAATCGGTATATTATTTCTGTTTTTTCTTATTTCTGCAGAGACAAATCCAGCATTAGATGTAAAACCGGAAGAATATTTAAAAAAAGCTGATAATGCGGTGAAAATTGATCCGGACAGATCTATGGATCTTGCAAAAAGCGTCCTTCTGTTTTTAAAAGGGTCCGAAAATGAATTTCTTGAGATAAAAGCCAGACTGATAATAGGAAAAGCTTTAATTTTTAAAGGGCAGTTTCAGGAAGCACTGAAAATTTTTGCAAATATAAAGGCAAGGATCTCATTACTTCGGGTTGAGAAAATAGAAGAAAAACTTTCGAACCTATGTTCTGAAGCATTTTATTATCTGGGAAATATTTATATGAAACTCACCAGATTTAATAAAGCTGTGGATAGTTACAATAAAGGTCTCGGATTTTGTACTGAGAATGGGGATTCGGCAATAAAGACAAAAATCCTGATAGGTATTTCCAGGGGATATTTACTTATGTCGGATCTTGAAAAAGCTCTCTCTTATGTAATTCAGGGAACAAAAAGTGCTAATACAAGCAGTGATATCGAATCTATATTCTTCTCGGTATATCTGCACGGATACATATATCGTGAGCTTAAAGATTATTCCAAAGGATTAAAAAAATTTGAAAAAGCAGTTAAGATTGCCGAAAAGTACAACAGACCCGACCTTCGCATAAGAGCTGTTAACGAAATTTCAAATATTTATATTCTTCAAAAAAAATATGACCAGGCATTGAAGCTTAAAAAAGAGGCAATTAAAATTGCTGAACAAAAAAATATGAAAAGCATACTGTCATTCTGCCTGAATGATATTGCGCTGATCTTTATAGAAACAAAGTATTACGACAAAGCTCTTCACAACCTTTTAAGATCAAGAGATCTTGCGAAAAAAGATTCCAATATAAGGGGAGTAATCGTTTCCGATCTAAATATTGCCGATTTGTACAATAAAACCGGTAATCTAACAAAAAGTTTTGATACTTATAAAAGAGTGTTGAAACTGGCAGAAAAACATAACTTGAAAACAACACTAATGGATGCATTGCAATCCCTGTCGGAACTTCTCTTCAAAAAAAAAAGATTCAAAGAAGCATACAAATATCTTGAACGTTCTTTCAAGCTAAACAGTGAAATATTCAGCCGTGAAAAAAGTAGCAAGATCGCAGAACTTGAAACGGAAATCGAGATGGAAAAAAGTGAGAACCGGATCATACTTCTCGAAAAGATCAATAAAATAAAACAACTTGAACTTAATAAGAAGAACAAATTTATTACTTTGCAAAAAGTCACTACATTTTTACTTATTATAATTGCAACTCTAATATTTCTGGCTCTGAGGTGGAAAATAAAAGCAAACAAGCAACTGGGGAAAAAAAGTGCAGAACTTGAGAAAACCCTGGCAGAGATCCATCAACTCAGCGGACTGCTTCCTATATGCTCCTCATGTAAAAAGATCAGAGATGACGATGGATACTGGCATCAGGTTGAGGAGTATATAAACAGACATTCGGAAGCAAGTTTCAGCCATTCAATGTGTCCGACATGTATAGAAAAATTCTATCCTAACAAAAAAAAGATCCGGGTCTCCGGGAAGAAGAAGGCTTCGGGAAAAAAGAAAAAATAGTACAACATTTTCATTATTGTATAAAATTTATACACCCCATGCTTTGATTATTTTTTTTTATCTCATTTCTTAACAACTCCCGAAAATGATAAAAACAATTTATTCATCTGATAATGCTCCTGTTAACCATAAAATCAATAGATCTTCTAAATTTTTTAAAATCGGAATCAAAATTGCTTAGTAAAACTATAAGGAGGATACTATGGATAGAATACCCAGATCAGAAGGAAGATTTAATAAGAACCTCACTGCAAGTGTCCGCTACAAAGACAGAGTATTTTCCTGCATAACAAAAAACGTCTCCCGACACGGAATTTACCTTGAGGCGATAGACCTTGAGCTCGATACCGATAGAAGTGTGTTTATCTCACTTATCGGAGAAGATACCCTTTTCAAGATCATCGGGGAAATAATCTGGAATAAAACTATCCCCTCAGAACCGGGGCTTTCCTCTATCGAAGGTCTCGGGATCAGGATCACAGATGCACCTTCTGAATATTTGAATTTTGTTGAATACCAGAGATATCTTTAATTGACAAATAGAGTCAATCCAATTTACAAAAAATGTCATTTTTCCGTTTAATATTTATTCCGGAATTGTTTCTTTCTATTACCTATAATTTCTCCAGATCTTTTTTCGTATCAATATCAAGGAACTCATCCACATTATCAAATATAATCGTTTTTATCAGACCCCGGTTCTTTCTTATCACATCTTTCCCGGAAGTAAACCGTTCGAGTTTAAAAAATTCGGCAAATAAACTTTCCGGAATTATCCGGGGATGAGTATAAACCCCATTCACTTCCGGAATTATCATTTTATTTCGTTCCCGGAATCCGATCAATTTGTTAATTGTTTCATATCTGACAAAGGGCATATCGGCAAGGATCATCATAACATTCTCTGTTTCTGAACCCAGAAGTCTTAATCCGGCATTAAGAGAGGATATTATCCCCTTTCTGTAATCGGGATTTACCATTATTATTAGTTTTTCATTTTCAGGAAAGTATTCTTCAATAATTGCTTTTACTTTTTCCGATTCATAACCGAGAACAACTATTATTTTATTGAGATCCGATTGGATACAACTTCTTAAACCTTTAATAATTACAGGCTCTTTCTCTATAATGGATATTAATTTTTGGGACCCAAACCTTCGCCCTTCACCTGCTGCCACAAAGATACCCGGAATCATTTTCCGATCCCTCCTTTATTACTGATATAAGACATTAATACTTGGATAGATAGTGATCCTGTTCCCAGGAATGAACTTGCTGGATATAATCTCTCCACTCTCCCCGTTTCGCCTTGATATAGTTTGTATATATATGTTCCCCCAGAACTTTTCTTATAAGAGTATCCTTATCCATACTGTCAAGAGCTTCCGAAAGACTTCCGGGAAGAACACCGATCTTTAGTCTTGACAACTCCCTCCCAGACATTTTATATAAATTTTTATTCACCGGTTCAGGTGGGTATTGTTTATTGGTAATTCCTTCAAGACCGGATGCAAGCATTACGGACAATGCAAGATAGGGATTTGCTGAAGGATCAGGCGATCTGACCTCTATCCGTGTACCTATTTCCCGCTTTGCAGGTACCCTTATCAGGGGGGAACGATTCTTTTCAGACCAGCTTATCATTGTGGGTGCTTCAAAACCCGGGACAAGCCTCTTGTATGAATTAATGAGAGGGTTCGTAATTGCGGTAAAAGATTTAGCATGCCTCAGGATCCCGGCAATATAACCCATTGCAATGCTGCTGAGTTGATATTTTGCCTTAGAATCATAAAAAACATTCTTCTTCCCGCGAAAGAGACTCTGATGAGTATGCATTCCACTTCCGTTTATCCCGAATATCGGTTTCGGCATAAAAGTAGCATGAAGATTATACTGTGATGCAACTTTTCTAACCACAAATCTGAATGTTGCAATTCTGTCCGCAGCTGTCAGGGCATCTGCATATTTAAAATCTATCTCGTGCTGCCCGGGAGCAACCTCATGGTGAGCAGCCTCAACTTCAAATCCGATACTGGAAAGGACCTCGACCATCTCCATTCGAGCTTCTTCACCACGGTCAATAGGTGTCAGATCAAAATAACCTCCGGCATCATGAGTATTGATAGTTACATTTCCCCTCTCATCTCTTTCAAATAAGAAGAATTCCGCTTCGAGGCCCGCATTCATTACATATCCCAGATCCTTGGCTCTTTTCAATATCTTTTTTAATGTATTTCTGGGACATCCTTCGAAAGGAGTCCCGTCGGGATTATGAATATCACAAATAAGCCTGGCAATCCTCTTCTCGTTATTATTCCATGGATATACGATCAGAGTATTGAGGTCAGGATTCAGCACCATATCGGACTCCTCGATCCTTGAGAATCCTTCAATTGATGATCCATCGAACATTACTTTGCCATCAAGTGCTTTTTCAAATTGAGAAGGAGGCACTTCAACATTTTTGTTGATCCCCATTATATCTGTAAATTGAAGTCTCAGATATTTAACCTTTTCATCTTTCAGCAATTTCAAAGCCTCTTTAATGTTCAATTTCTTCTCCTCTTATACTTTCTGAATATACAGTATCATAATTATTACAAATTTTGCAATTTTCGACACACACTTTTTTGTTTTTCTGCATAATTTAAACAAAGTGCAACAGAATTTTTACAGAACCGAACCATCTGGGGCATTTCACAATACACTAATCATATCAGAACAAGTACACGAAATTCGGGAAATATAATAAATTTATTGATCTGCAGGGTCGGGGCAATATGTTTATATCCGGTTTACACAGGCGTATTCTCTATTCTTCTCCAGTCGGTAAAAACAGGGTCGAACCCTTTTGATCTCAAAACCGATTCGATCTCTTTAAGTGAACGTATATCGTTAATACGGAACTGAGGGTCATCGCTTGCCCCTTCATCATAACCACCGACACTCGTATTGGAGGCAGCCGATATCCTGGTCACACCGAAATAAAGTGCATGATCTCTGAAAGAAGCCTCCTCTCTTGTTGAGAGATTTATCCCGATCCTGGGGAAATTCAGTCTAGTTAATATTATACATTTGGCAAGGTCCATATCTGTGACCTCCCGGTAATCTGTTTCATCATCCGGTTCAATTATCAGCCTGGGGAATGAAACAGAATATTCAATTCCAGGGTATTTACGCTCCATAATATCAAGATGTTCGAACAAACTGAATAGGTCATCTTCGAGTCCGGAAAGCCCGGCAAGAATTCCCATACTTATCATTCTTATCCCCGAAGCTCCTATTCTGTAAGGAGTATTGTATCTATAATCATAATCTCTCTTTTTCCCGAACAGGTGAAGTTCTTTATACCGTTTCCGATCATATGTTTCCTGATATACCGTGACTCCATCAACTCCCGCCATATACAGGTCGCGATACTCTTCCGTTTCCAGAGGATATACCTCGAGACTGATACTTGAAAAATACTTCCCGGCAATCTTAACAGCATCTAAAAGATAGCTGACCGGGGACATCTTCCTCGATTCTCCCGTAAGAAGCAGAATGTTCCTTAT
The DNA here is from genome assembly GCA_964400545.1 of uncultured Clostridia bacterium. GTDB lineage: Bacteria > Acidobacteriota > Aminicenantia > UBA2199 > UBA2199 > UBA647. The sequence continues at coordinate 5,448 of CAYNUG010000039.1, forward strand.
TCCCGAGCCGGATACGATTTTCATTTCTGTTTCAATTTGGTCCAATGTGAGTTTTTTTCTCTGTATTCCTCCTGAAGCCCGGAAGCCGCAATAGACACAATCATTCTCACAATAATTGGAAAGATATATCGGAGCATATAAAGAGATCACTTTCCCGAATTGGGCTGCAGTTATTCTCCCTGCCCTGGCTGCCAGATATTCCAGAGCTACAGGGTCCTTGTTTGAAAAAATCTCACTCAATTCATTTCTCGAGATCACATTATTCCTCAAATAAGAAACCGGTAAGGGGTGAGGAAGCTGAAGCTTCTCTTCTCGCTTCACCCATATTACCCAGCCAGGCAAGCCTTCCCGCTCTGACTGCAAGTGAAAAAGCCATTGATGCATTGCATGGGTCCTCTGCAAGTGCAACCGCTGTATTTGCAAGAACTGCAGACGCTCCGATCTCCATTGCTTCTGCGGCTTGCGAAGGCCTCCCGATACCTGCATCGACAACAATCGGCAAAGAAGATTCCTTTATCAATATTTCGATAAATCTTTTTGCCTTCAAACCTTCACCACTACCGATGAGAGAACCAAGCGGCATTAGTGCAGCTGCTCCTGCATCCTCCATCTCCCTCGCTGCATACAGATCAGGAGACATGTAGGGAAAAACAGTAAACCCTTCAGAAGCCAGCACCCTTACAGCTTCAGCTGTTTCTCTGTTGTCAGGAAGGAGATACTTGGAATCATTGATGACCTCTATCTTTATCCAGTCCACACCTGCTGCCTCTCTGGCAAGCATCGCGATCCTTATGGCTTCAGCGGCATTCCTTGCCCCTGAAGTATTTACCATGAGAATTACATTATCCGGAATAAATTCAAGAATATTCTCACCATCTGAATCGGCATCAACTCTTCTCATTGCCACAGTCACAACTTCTATCTCCGGTTCGCTGATACATTTCATCATTTCGGATTTACTTCCAAATTTTCCTGTACCGAGAAAAAACCTGTTTTTTATTTTTTTACCCGCAATTTCAAGCGGTGGAATATTTTGCATTTATCCGCCTCCCATGAATTGGATCATTTCGATCCTGTCTCCATCTTTAAGAGAGATATTACCTCTCTCTTCTTTTTTAACCACTTTCCCATTGAATTCAATTATTTTACCCTTTTCACTTTTCATGATCGAACCTATCAGTTCATCAAGATTTGATATATCACCATCAACATATTTTTCTTTTCCATTTAAAAATATTTTCATATTACACCATACATCAAATATCAAGAAAACTGAATTGTCTTTTCCCGCAGCATTCACATTCCGGATCTTTTGTAAATTCATGAACAGTAAACTCATTATCCCAAAGATCGAACTGAAGCAGACCTTTCATATGATCCCTGCCTATCAGGATCTTGAGAGCTTCGGTCGCCTGAACCGATGCCGTTACGGATGGAACAGTATTTAGAACACCGACTGTTTCACACGTTGGCACATCTTCCTTTTCAGGTAGTTCCGGCAGAAGGCATCTGAGACATGGTCCCCCTTCTGTGATATTCATCACCATTCCCCTGGTTCCAAGTACTCCGCCATAGATCCATGGAACATTCTCTTTTACTGAATAATCATTTATCACCATTCGTGCGGGGATATTATCTGTTCCATCCATGATCAAGTCATATCCTTTTACAATTTCAGATATATTAGAACTGATCATATGACGGATAATGAATTTCACATTAACTTCGGAATTGACCGATCTCAACTTTAACGCTGCAATTTCTGATTTTGCTTTCCCTATATCATCTTCGGAAAAAAGAATCTGCCTGTGAAGATTACCCAATTCGATCCTGTCTCTATCAACAAGAAGGATCTCCCCTACACCGGCCCGGACAAGAAGATTCGCAATATTTGACCCGAGAGCACCACATCCTATCAGAACAACCTTTTTCGAAGATACCGCTCTTTGCCCTTCGGGACCTATCCCGCCGATCTTGATATGTTTATCGTATCTGGAACTCACTTTAACCAACCACACTATTCCCCAGAACTTCGTTCATGCTTCCGGACCTGTATCCTTCGAGATCAAGTGAAACATATATAAACCCAAATTCCTTGAATTTTTCAATTATTATTTTTCTGTTCTTTATGATAATCTCGATCTTATCATTATCCACTTCTATCCTTGCTATATTATTATAATTTCTTACCCTAACCTGATCTATCCCGAGATCATGAAGAAGGTCCTCTCCTTTTTCTATCATTTCCAGTTTTCTCTTTGTGATCAGCTCGCCATAAGGTATTCTCGATGCAAGGCAGGTAGTTGAAGGGAGGTCATAATTGGAAAGTCCCAGAGAACCTGCAATATCAGGGATCTCCGCCTTCCCTATTCCTGCTTCGACCAGAGGTTCAAAAAAATTCTCTTCTCTGAGAGCATCGATCCCCGGACGGAATTCACCAAAGTCAGACAGATTCACTCCGAAAGCAATTGAATCAAACCCTTTTCCGGAAGCAACATCTTTCATGATCCTCATCTCTTCTTTTTTACAATGATAACATCTGTCAACAGGATTCTTAACAAAATCATCATTCTCAAGTTCTGAATATTCAACGATCTCATGTGCAATGCCGATCTCAGACGCAACTTTTTTTGCAATCTCAAGTTCTCTGCCGGATAAGATATCTGATGAGATCGTCACGGCAATACTACGATCTCCAAGTTCATCATACGCAATCTTTGCGATCAGGGAACTGTCCACACCCCCTGAGAAAGCAACAACAAGAGATTCCGAACTTCTGATAACTTCTCTTAATTTATCCAATTTTTTTCGGGTTCTGTTATCCATTTTCGTTCTAGATTATTTTATCAGCCACCCATATCTATGTCAATTTAACCGGAAAGTTTGAACCCCACTTTATAATACCGATTGATCTGTTTCAATTTTTTCTATCTAAAGATCTCCAAATATTCTTCGGCAGTTAATACCTAAATATCCGCTTTCTTAAAACCCTTTTTATTTCTGTTTTGGAGATATCGAATATTATTTCCTTTTTATCTAACTCAGAAAAACATTGAAGGAACTGAAGAGTCAGAAAGACAGGATCATTCCTTCTTGACCAGGGTTCCGTCGTGTGATATTTTTTTCTCATGTCATCTGAAAAAAATTACCGGATCAATAAAGCTCTCGATGATCTGCGGAAACTAAGTTCGGACATTTCCGGTAACACCCGATTTATAAGACTTGAGGAAAAAAAAGGGAAATATACCGGTTTTCCAGAAAAACTCTCCCCTGAGATAACAAATGTTTACAAAAAAAAAGGGATAGATAAATTATTTTCACATCAGAGAGAAGCAATAGATGAGATCCTCAACGGCAACAATGTGGTTGTATCAACACCCACCGCTTCAGGGAAAACACTGATTTACAATTCAGTAACCATAAATTCACTTTTACAGGACAGGTCTGCAAAATCTCTTTATCTCTTTCCCACTAAAGCACTCTCTCAGGACCAGCTTACAGAGTTGTTCGATCTCAATAAAATGCTTGAAGACAGATTCGGACTGTTCACTTACGACGGAGATACTCCACAATCGACAAGAAAAGCGATCAGGAAACAGTCTCAGATAGTTATCACAAACCCATATATGCTCCATTCCGGGATCCTCCCCCACCACACAAAATGGATAAACCTTTTTGAAAATCTCAAATATGTGATCATAGACGAACTTCATTATTATACGGGAGTGTTCGGCTCTCATATGGGCAATATAATCAGAAGGTTAAAGAGGATATGTTCCTTTTACGATTCCAGCCCGGTTTTTATTATGTCTTCTGCAACAATAGCCAATCCAAAAGAGCTCGGGGAAATGATAACCGGAGAAAGTGTAACCCTTATCGAAAAGAGTGGAGCACCCAGAGGAGAAAAACATATAGTGTTCCTTAATCCTCCGGTCGTAAATAAACAACTTGGGATAAGAAAATCATATATTTCACTTTCCAGAGAAGTTTCAGGAATACTTCTTAAAAATAACCTTTCAATAATCACATTTACCAATGCCCGGCTAATAACGGAAATACTCGTTAAATACTTAAAAAATGACTTCGAAAAGAATGTAAACCAGAGAGGTATTATAAGAGGATACCGGGGAGGATACCTTCCGGCTAAAAGAAGGGAGATCGAGAAAGGATTAAAATCCGGGACCATTAAAGGAGTTGTCTCTACAAATGCCCTTGAACTGGGAATTGACATCGGTTCTCTCGACGGAGTTGTTCTCGCATCCTACCCCGGGACGATATCATCTACATGGCAGAGATTCGGACGTGCAGGCAGAAGAACATCCGGATCGATCGGAGTTTTCGTGGCCTCATCTTCTCCCATTAACCAATATATTGTCAACCACCCGGAATATTTCACAGGAAGATCACCAGAGACCGGCAGGATCAATCCGGATAACCTGGCAATTTTGATCGATCATATAAAATGTGCCGCATTTGAACTACCCTTCATATCCGGAGAGGAGTTCGGGAAAGAAGACCTTGAAGAAATACTGGACTATCTGGCAGATAACAGGATACTCCTAAAAAGAGAAGACCGATGGTTCTGGTCAGAAGAGGGGTATCCGGCAGATGCTGTAAGTATAAACAGGGTGTCATCAGATAATTTCGTAGTAGTTGATACCACATCCGGAGAGCAGGTCATCGCTGAAGTGGATTTCTCTTCAGCTCTTGAGACCCTTCATGAAAAAGCAATATACATTCTTGAAGGGGAACAGTACGTTGTAGAGAAATTTGATTTTGATAATAGAAAAGCTTTCGTGAAAGAATCGAACTCCGATTACTATACAGATGCAATAACTTACACAAAGGTAAGTATTCTCGATATCTTTGATGATACCGGGTTCCAGAATTATACAATCTCGACCGGAGATGTTCATGTCTTTTCCCAAGTGGTCGGATTTAAAAAACTCAAATTCTTTACAAATGAAAATGTCGGGGCGGGCGACCTTCAACTTCCTCAAAGAGAAATGCATTCTACAGCATTCTGGCTCACGATAAAAGCAGACTTGCTTGACTCGATGGAAATCAATAATGAAGATAAGATAGAGGCCGTTAACGGGATAGCATATCTTATGCGTCATATCAGCGCTGTAATGTTAATGTGTGATGTGAAGGACCTCGGAGTATCGGTAGAGGACAATATAACAAAGGAAGCTGTCAATCCCGGGCAGAGACGATCCCCAGGGAAATTTACACTGGCAGGACAGAGTTTCGAGCCGAACATATACATATATGACAGTTATCCGAACGGGATCGGTTTTTCTGAAGTGTTATATAGAAAAGGGAAAGTTCTATTAGAAGAAGTTCTTTCTACAATAGAAAATTGCAACTGCCCGAGTGGTTGCCCTTCATGTGTGGGACCTCCCATCAGAAAAGATGGTAAGCACAAAGAGGCGGCAAAACTCATCGCCGGCGCTCTTACAGGTATAATATACAATTAAAGATAAGAACCCGATCTGTTATTTTAGAAGAAGGATATCCTCGACCTCTTTGATCGCTTTTACTTTTCTCAGGAGGGATCTCATTTCATCCGGTTTTCCCAGAGACGGAAGAAGAATATAATCTGACAATTCATTACAGAGTTTTATACGCATCAGATCCTCCTTCTTTTCAATTGCAAAATTAAGTATCTTCTTTTCCTCCATTTCCATAATCTCTATCGGTATCATCCCCATTTTCAAACAAAATTCCGGACCTATCTTTTCAACAAGAAATGGATCGGGAAGACTATCCCCCATATCGATCTCCTGAATGGTTTTCTGATCCAGCAGGAACAGTTCCAGATCCTCAGGAGTGATCAAATTCATCCGGACAAGAACCTCTCCAAGCTTCACCTTCATTTCATCCTGCATTGAGATCGCAATATTAAGGTCATCCTTGGTGATCTTTCCTGCACTCAGAAGTAGTTCTCCAAGCTTCATCTCTATGGCCCCAATTGCCTTCTTTTTCATATCAAAAAATTCAGGAGAAGCATTTTTAAGGATCTTCTCCCTGTAATCAACAGGAGCACCGCAGGAACACTTATAACAAAAAAGACATAAAGGTGTCGGTTCAAAATGGCTGCAGAACGTGGAATCAAAAACATTATATTCCGCTCCACAATGCCAGCATGAGATTATATATTCCCGATCGCTTTCCATATCCCTTCCTCTTTAAGTATGGTCACAAATATGAATAATTTCTACAAAAATATGAGATACACGGATTTTGTCCTATTGATATCTCCTGAAATGAGTATTATAATTTTCTTATTAAATAAAAGGAAAAAGAACAAATGACAGAAAAAGTTTATGAAATTGATATGCTATACATTAAAAATACAGATGAGAACAACTATATTATCGAATGTGCAAGCAGGAGAGGCAAATCAGTTGTTCTGAAATATTCGGATGTTGAAGGTATTGAAATAGATGCGCCTATACCTCTGGAAGTGAGAAATGCATTTATTTCCTGCAATGAGAATAGTGAAAGGATCTGGAACATGAGATTCAGCTCTCCGGCAAATCTTAAGATCGATTTTTCAAGGAAAATAATAATTCAAGTCATATAAGAAATGATCTCCGAAGAAATCCTGAAAAAGATCAGAAGAATAGAGATCGTTTCCAAAAAAAGCTCCAGTGAAGTTTTCTCCGGGGAATACCACTCAGCATTCAGAGGAAGAGGTATGGAATTCTCTGAAGTGCGTGAATACAACCCTGGAGATGAAATTAGATTCATTGACTGGAATGTATCATCAAGGATGGGGAAAATATACGTTAAACAATTTATCGAAGAGAGGGAACTCACCGTTATTCTGGCTGTAGATCTGTCAGCTTCACTCGGGTTTTTTTCAGGAGAGAAAAGTAAAAAGGATATCGCAGCCGAGATATCCGCGATCATTGCTTTTGCTGCCAATAATAATAAGGACAAAGTGGGATTATTAGCTTTTACCGATAAAGTTGAATTATACATTCCTCCGAAAAGAGGGCGTTCACACCTTCTGAGAATAATCAGGGAAATTCTTACATTCCGACCGGAGAACAAAGGAACATCGATAGAGGAAGGTCTGACATATCTGAACAAAGTTATTAAAAAAAAGGCGATAATATTTCTAATTTCTGATTTTATTGATAATGATTTTTCTCTACCGCTCAGGATCTCAAGCAGGAAACATGATCTGATTGCTGTTAATATTTCTGATAGAAGAGAAATGGAAATCCCGAAAAAGGGAGTTTTCAGGTTGAGAGATAGTGAGAGTGGAGAAGAATTTATGATCAACCTGTCCTCAGAGAAAGTCCGGAAAAAGTTCCTGGAAATAACAAGAAAAAAGAAATCTGATCTGGATGAACGGTTCAAAAAATATAACGTGGATTCAATCAATATAGTAAGCGATGAAGATTACGAAAAACCTCTATTTGATTTCTTTCTAAAGAGAAGGAGAAAATTTTCCAGATGAAAAAACAACTGCTGCTTCTACTGTTCCTGTCTCTTTTTTTCTTTATTATTCCCGAAACACAGGTCTCGGTTTCAATCTCATCAACCTCTCCAACGATCGGGGAAAGACTCACACTTAAGTTCATAGCAAGAACATCAGACGAAATAACTTCAATAAAGATCTCTGCAGAAAAAACAGAATTTGATTTTATTACCGAATCAAAACTTTCAATAAGTGAAAAGAATGGAGTTAAAACTTTCGAAAAAGATTTTGGGATATCATTTTTTAAAACCGGAGAATTCGTTATAGGACCTTTTAAGATCAGTCTGCTCAAAGAAGGAGCGGTATTAAATGATCTCACCTCAAATTCTATTCCGGTCAATGTTTTATCGGTACTCGACAAGGATGACAAAGATATAAAACCGTTAAAAGATCTTTCTGAAATAAATGGAAATCCACTCTATCTGCTAAAATATCTTATTGCAATACTGATAATTGTAGCGATTGTTTACTTTATCATATTCTTTCTCAAAAGAAGAAAAAAAGGGAAAGAGGAGATCACGGTTCCACTATTACCCCCTGAAGAAGAATTTTCAAATAGAATAATATCCTTATGGGGTTCAGATCTCTTGAGGGCGGGAAAGTTCAAAAAATTCTTTCTCTCTCTTACGGAATCATATAAGATCTTCCTAAGCAGATCATATAATTTCAATGCAGGAGACCTTACTACTTATGAGATCATGAATGATCTGAAGAAACATGAAGAAGACAAAAATATCTGTGAAAATTTTGACAGAACTTTCCTTATTTCAGACCTTGCAAAATTTGCGAAATATATACCTTCAGACAACGAGATGGAAGAAATAAAAAAATATCTGTTATCTATAATTGATACGATCAGGAATAGAAGAAAAGCTGAAGAAGAGGAGAATAATGCCTCACTTTGAATTTCCACTTGCCCTGCTTTTCCTTTTATCCGTTCCCGCTCTGATCATATGGAGACGATTTGTTAATAAGAGGGGGAAAAGGTATATTGATTATTCATCCAAAGACCTCCTGAACCTCAGCGATAACAAGATCAGATTCTTCTTTATAAAAAATCTCTTCTACATAAAACTTATTCCACTTGTATTATTCATAATAGCACTTGCCCACCCACAAATTCTAAATTACTATGATATTGAAAACAGGAAAGGAATTGATATTCTTTTAACACTTGATATATCCGGATCAATGGCTTCACTTGATTTTAAACCACGGAACAGGCTTGAAGTTGCAAAGGAAGTTATTGCGAATTTCATTAAAAAAAGGAAAACGGATAGGATAGGACTGGTTGCTTTTGCAGGTGCAGCAGTTACGAAATCTCCTCTGACAGTTGATTATGAAATGCTTGAATATTTCCTCAACTCTACCACTCTGGGTGAACTCGAGGACGGAACTGCCTTAGGGATGGCTCTGGCGACTTCAGTAAACAGGATCAAACATTCAAAAAGCCGGTCAAAATTGATAATCCTTCTTACAGACGGGGTCAACAATAAGGGAGAAATAGATCCGACGGATGCAGCCCGGATCGCATTCAGTTACGGGGTCAAAGTTTACACGATCGGGGTCGGAAAACATGGGAAAGCACCATTCCCGGTAAAAGACGGATTCGGGCGGGAAACACAGATAATGGTTGATGTTGAGATAGACGAAAAGGTTCTTAGAGAGATAGCCAACACTACCGGAGGACTTTACTTCAGGGCTACAGACAAGGACTCTTTGGATAATATTTTTACCGATATAAACAAATGGGAAAAAACAGAAATATCTACCAAGAGATTCTATAACGTGAGAGAATTGTTCAAGTTCTTCATTTTTCCCGGACTACTGATCCTTTTTGTTGTTGAATTCTCAAAAAGAAGTATTCTAAGAACGATCCCCTGATAATCTAAACGAGGCTCATGCCCAAGGCAATTGCTTTTTCATTAAGAGGGATCAGCTTGTGATGCCTCTCGGGAAGTGTCTCTTTCAAAGCAATAAGCAATGATTCTTTCTTGACTATTTTATTTATCTTCACAAGAGAACCGAGGAGCAGCATATTCATTACCTTAACATTCTTCAGTTCATTGTTTGCTTTATCAACTGCAGGAATTGCAAAGACTCTTATATCATCCCTCTTCGGACCTTCCTTGATCGTGCTACTTTCCCAGATAAGTATTCCACCTTTTTTGACCATCGGTTCAAATTTATCCAGAGAAGGTTGGTTAAGGGCAATTACCACATCATACATCGTTACTATAGGTGATGAAATTGACGAATCACTGATATTCACCATACAATTTGCCGTTCCGCCACGCATCTCGGGACCGTAAGAAGGCATCCAGCTAATTTCTCTTCCCTCTTTCATTGCTGCATATGCTAAAAGTTTTCCCATGGACAACACACCCTGTCCGCCAAAACCCGCAAATATCATTTCATTAAGCATTGTGATCTCCTATTTCCCCGGTTCCTTAAAAATCCCCAGCGGGTAATACGGTAATGATTGTTCTACTATCCATTTCATCGATTCCACAGGAGTGCATTTCCATCCTGACGGGCAGTTAGATATGACCTCAACAAATTGTGTGCCGATATTCTGTTGCTGAATTTCAAGAGCTTTTTTAAATATCCGTTTAGCCTTCCTGACGTTCGCAGGAGTATTTCCACTTACTCTGGCTGCAAAAGCAACACCTTCCAGAGGTGAAACTATTTCAGTCATTTTTAATGGAGATCCCATAGTTTTTTTATCTCTTCCAAAAGGGCTTGTGGTAGTCTTCTGATCATTCAATGTCGTAGGGGCCATCTGGCCTCCGGTCATTCCATATATTCCGTTGTTTATAAAAATAAAAAGAAAATTTTCGCCCCTGTTACAAGCATGAAGTGTCTCTGCTGTTCCTATGGCTGCAAGGTCACCGTCTCCCTGATATGAGAAAACAACCTTATCAGGCAACATTCTCTTAACTGCAGTTGCAACTGCCGCTGCACGTCCATGAGCAGCTTCCTGCATGTCCACATCCATATAGTCATAAGCAAAAACGGAACATCCAACTGGGCATACGCCGACCGTTTTTTCCTGAAGGTCCATCTCCTCGATAACCTCCATAAAGATCTTATGCATGATCCCGTGAATACAACCCGGACAATAGTGCATTTTCTTATCTGTCAGAGTTTTCGGTTTCTGATATATTATTTCATATCCTTCTCTCATTCATGTCTCCTTATAATTCCTTGACCTTTTCTCTGACAAACTTGAGAACTTCTTCCGGTGTCGGAATGATCCCACCTGTCCTTCCATAGAAATATGTAGGTTTTTTCCCTTCAACAGCAAGTCGCACATCCTCTACCATCTGTCCTGCACTCATTTCTATAGAGAAAAACGCTTTCACTTCATCTTTCTTCGCAATTTCACCGAGCCTTTCTGAAGGAAAAGGCCATAAAGTGATCGGACGGAGAAGTCCCATTTTTATGCCGGATTCTCTTGCCAGGTCCACAATCTTTTTTGATGTCCGGGAAGTAACCCCATATGCAGTTATTATCAACTCCGCATCGTCAATATTATATTCTTCATATCTGATCTCATTTTCATTGATCTTATTAAACTTTTTCTGGAGTGCGATATTCTTCCTCTCCATATCATCGGACTGAATATAAAGAGAAGTGATAATATTTCTTTCTCTGTCTTTTGTTTTTCCTGTTGTTGCCCACGGTTTGTCGGGTTTATATGAGATCGGTTCAGGTAAATCAACTTTTTCCATCATCTGACCAATTGCTCCATCAGAAAGTATCAGGACAGGAGTTCTGTATTTATCTGCAAGTTCAAATGCGAGAATAGTAAGATCAACCATCTCCTGAACAGAATTGGGAGCAAGAACGATCTGTTTATAATCTCCATGACCTCCACCTTTAACAGCCTGGAAATAATCTCCCTGGCCGGGCTGGATCGTACCTAAACCCGGGCCGCCTCTGGCAACATTAGCAACCACACACGGTAATTCTGCACAGGCGATATACGAAACCCCTTCCTGCATCAGCGAATAACCCGGTGAAGATGTGGTTGTCATTACCCTTGCTCCGGCTGCTGCACCTCCATAAACCATATTTATCGATGCAACCTCACTCTCCGCCTGAAGGAGAACATAATCATGATCAGGCAGATTGGCAGC
>CAYNUG010000040.1:0-16670 GCA_964400545.1 uncultured Clostridia bacterium
TGCCATTAATTGAGAAAAACGTCCCTCTGACCGATACGATAAATATCACAATCGCCCAGATTTTCAAGTTTCTTTATAAAATACTTGATCTCGTACCAGATATATTGATGACAGAATCAAATTTGAATTTCTTCAAAGATGAACTGAATGTTTCTTCCCAAAGCAAGAAATTCTGCAGTAACCGGAAACCTCCTCAGAAGTTTAAAGTATTCTTCTCCTCCAAACTTTATTTTTATTTTATTCAAATATTTTTTAATATGAACATCAGAATCTATCCAGAGATCTCCATTAAAATATATTGCTCTCCCCTGTACATTCTTTATCTGCGGCCCAAGAAACAGCTTATCGGTTCTCCCGGTTACGAGATGCAATCTTTTCTTCCCCTGTTGTGTTTCACTATAATTCTTCGCCATATTCAGACTCTGAACCTCTTCGCTTGCCCTAACGCTATTCCTGCCTGTTTTCTCTTTTAGCGAGGATAACTCTTCGGCACCATATTTTAAAAAACCTTCCACATCAGCAGCTGATGGAGCCAGGACCTGCTGAACTCTTTCTATCTTTCTTCTACTTACCAGTTTCTTTTCATCTTCAATTATCAGGAAACTTGTATAGGGAGTAATGATGCCGTATTTCTTTGCAAGCAGTATTATTTCTTCTATTATCTCCTTTTTCTCACCATTAAGTCTTATCTGATCAAGAAGATATCCAATCCTTCTGGAAGACCATAGCAGAGGGATAAAATCATCATTACCAGAATCAGAGGTGAATTTACATTTTGATCTGAAGATCTTTTTCCTGCCCGATATTTTTCCTTTAAGAGTTATTTCTGTACTACCCGAGCCTCTATACCTGCCAAGTATAGAAATGGATGACCCTTTAAAAAAATCGGGAATATCCCGTGGATATTTTTTACTTACTCTTATACCGGAACCGAAATCCAGCTTAAGATCGGTTAGCACAGGTGATTCGATTTTTCTGAAAAACCCGGATACCTTTACCTCAATATCCTCTTTTTCAGAGATATATGATCTGTATGCTCTTGTAAGGGAAGTGATCTTGTCAAGAAGATGAGTATTCAAATCATTACCTATCCCGAATGTAAATATCCGGGTTCCTTCAGTGTTCCTTTTTCTGATCATTTCAACTATCTTGTCTTCATCTGTTTCACCAATAGTAGGCTTCCCGTCCGTTATAAATACTATAATATAAGGACGATCAATTGATTTACTTATTTTAAGCGCTCCAGCTATTGCTTCCTCAATATTAGTTCCTCCGACAGCTCTCAATTCATCAATAAACTTTTCAGCTTTTCCCCTGGTTCCACCGTTCACCAGTTTCAGTATATTAAATAGAGATTCTGCTTCAGTTGAAAATTTGATAACTTCAAACCTGTCACCTGTTCTCAGATTATTAATACAGAATTTGAGTGCATTTTTCGCTTTCTCAAGCTTTTTTCCAGACATACTTCCTGAAACATCGAGGACAAAACATATATCCTTTGGTATGGAATATTTACTTTTACCGAAGCCAGGTGTCATACTAAGCAGGAAATAGCCGTCTTCTCCAACTTTTTTATAGCTCCTCACAGAAATACCCACCTCATCCGGAGTCGAGTCGAAATAGAGCTTGAAATCGGTGTCAGGCCTTACATTTATCTCCTCATAAACTACTCTTACATTTCTTTCACCCTTTCTGGTTATGTCAACTTTGTGAGTTGGACAATAAACATTCCGGATATCTACTTTAGAATCAATATCCACTTTTATCCGGACATTTTTCAATTTTTTTGCAGAAAATTTCTCAGTATTGAGAGGATATATATATTCAAAGGTCGAACCGTCCCGGTTCAGGATCTCCGTATAAGATATTTTCACCCTTTTTTCAGAGAAAGGTTCAATGGGATAGATCCTCGCTCTGAAAACCTTTCTGCCTGTATATTCCAATAGTGCAGGATCTTTCATCTTTCGGACAATATCTTCATATATTCTTTTTGCTTTCCCCGCATCAAGTAATTCTGCACCTGTTTCCTTTCCATTTATAAACATTGAAAACTTTTTTATTACTCCACGGGATGGAACCGGGAACAAATAATATCCTTCCAGTCGATATCTTGTCGGATTAAAAAAAACCTGATCAATACTTGTTGTCGCAACTGTATCATCTATCTTTACTTCTACATTGTGATATTTAACCTCGAGTGGAAATGGCCTGAAGTACGGACGGGGACGGGGAACAGGACGCGGGTCTTTTGGGACTACGATAAATCCGTCCGGGAAAAGATATGATCCTGTTATTATTATTAAAAGAGCCTGTATAAATATCCCCTTCTTTATCAAATGTTTCATTTTTGCCTCCTTACCTGAATTTTAGGGGGATTTTTTAAATCCCCCTTATTTATTTAAAACTATTTTTTTTCAAACTTGTACTTTTTATTCTCAGCCTGTTTTTTTAATATTCCGATAATGGCATCATCCAGGGTTTTCCCTTTTGCCATCTCAACCTTTTTTTCCATCAGGTATTTTTCTCTTTCCTTCTTTAATGACTGGATCCTTTTCTGAATATCCAATCTCTCCCTGCTCTTCTTCTTAATATAATCTTTTTTCTCGTTTAGATTCATTTTCTTCATTTCTGCAGGAAGTTCATCTTCAGCGATCTCCTCAATCTTGACCTTTCCCTCTTTATCAGCATCAACAAGATCCCATGAAGTATTTTTATACTGCTTCGAAGCTTTAACGGCAGATCTCTGAACCATTACAGACGGGCTCATACCAACAGCATTAAGATCCTGTTTTTCCTGCCTTTTTTTCATTGCGACACCTGCCTTTCCATAGGAAATATAGGTTTTATTCAACTCTTTTCCAAGTCTTATTATCTCTTTATCCTGAGGAGCCGTGATATGGACAATCTTCTTGTTGTGGTCAATGTTCATATAAGAACCATCCGCAAGATCAGCTCCGGCTTTCCACTTTGCATTGATCCCTGTCTGAAAAGGTCCGCAAAAGATCGTATTTACAATGATCCCCTTGGTGATAGCCAACTTACATGAGTCCTTGTAATCAATACTCCCCTGAGTAAACGGTTCATTCCCTGCAATAAAGATCACTTTGTATTCTTTATTACTCTTATTCCAGGTTAGCTCTTTAACAGCTTTGTCTATGACCATGCCACAATATTCGCTACCCCCATTAGTTCTTAGTTTGAATAATTCCTCGGATATTCTGTCGAGGTCTGTAGTAAGGGGAACAAGCATCTTCATAAATCCCTCCGATTCAGAAATAGTACTTTTGCCATACTCATAGAGAGCCACTTCAAGAAGAGGCGATCTTCCGCTCCGCCTGGCTGTTGACATCTCATTCACTATTTTCCAGAGTTGCATCTTCGCCTGTTCGATAAGTCCGCTCATACTTCCACTTGTATCAAGAAGGATCGCCATTTGAACAACAGGATCTTTTTTCTTTGACAAAATATTTGACGACATAACAATTGACATTACAACTAACAAGATAATTAATTTTTTTGATCTCATTTTTTCTCCTTTTTTTTACTTCCGGAACATAGGTCGGATGGGAATACTAAATTCCCCGTTCACTTTCCTACTTAAGAATCTCAAGTTCCCTGTTAGCAGTCAGTTTCAGGATCATCCTGAACCTTACAGGAGTAGGACTCGGGAGCTTAAACTTCCATAATCTGACTGCTTTTATAATTCCACGGATATTTTCTTTTTCTCCCGTCAAAAGACACGTATTTATTACATTTCCATGTTCATCTGTGAAAATTTCAAGTGTAATGATATATTCCTTTTCACTCCTTTTAAAACCCGGGATATCTTTAGGATGGACCTTCTTCAAAATTTCAGGAGGAACATCTTTTAGATCAATTGAAGATCTGAATCTCTCAGATCGGATATATTCCCCACCTTTCTTCTGAAAACAATTAAAGCTCTCCACAGAAATATTATTATCTTCATCTTCAGCAAGCCTGTTCACAAACCCTTTTCTACTCTTATTCTGTTTCCCTACAGCTTTCAGGCGTACCTGATCTTTTTCCAACGAGATCAGTTCTTCTTTCTCCCGGGGAACAACCGGAGCAGACGGTTTGCTTCCTTCAACAGAGATCGCCCCCTGAGAATTACTTAAAACAGCTCCGGAGACAGTTCTCCTTCCCAATTGTTCCTTTCCTTTTGATTTGATATTTTCTTCTAAATATAATTGATCAGCCTCATGCTTGTCCGGAAATGATCTTTTAGCGGAGCTTTTTTTATTTTTACTTTTTTCTGCAAATTTCATGGATGGAAGTGAAGTCGGTATTTTCTTGTCTTTTTTCTCCTCAGAAATATTTCCATTTCCAATTCCGGGATCTTTACTTATTTTCATGATCGGAAAGTTTGGATCCTTTCCCCCGATATTCACTTTATAGAAGACAACAAAAGACACTAATATAATAAAAATTGTTGCTGCAACTGACCAGGGGGAAAATGCCCTGAAAATTGTCCTGTTAGATTTTTTTGTCAATCGGGATACGGTACTGAAAGTTTCAAAACAAATATCACATGAAGCAATATGATCCTGTATCTCATCCTTCCTTTCATTTTCGATCGTACCATCTATCAGAGAGGAAATATCTTCGAGGGACGGACAGTCACCCCGCTTACCATGAGAGATTTCCCGGCTAAGATTTCCGAGAAATTTCTCTTCATTTTTATCCATTATTATCTCCTCCTCTCTATATGTCGGACATTTACTGATTTTTCCGTGGAAAAAAAATCTTCGAAACTGATCCCCCGTTCCAACAAAATATTCCTGCATTTTTTCAGCAATCTGTCTATCCTGTTATATACACCTTTTTTTGAGGTTCCGAGTATTTCTGAAATTTCATCGGTACTAAGAGGCTTCCCAATTGAATTTTCAGGGAATTTCATTCTTAGTAACAGTTTTTCTTCTCCTGTCAGGGCAAACATCATTTCTTCAATAATTGATCGCATTTTTTCGTCGCTATCACTCTTTAAAACTTTCAACTCCGGTATATTTTCCATATCCGGAACAAGATAGTTCCCAGACTCACCGGAATAAATCCCTTCTCTGACGATAGTTCCGTTTGTTGCCGGCGGTCTGGCATTCTTGCCGGGCTCTCTTTCCCTTCCCACTCTTTCTCTTATCATATCAATTGCAGTCCTTCCAACAATTGCAGCCAGATACGTAGTGATCTTAGATCTCCCCTCGAACCTCCTGAGAATCCGGAAGTCATTATCAGAAAGTTTATCAAGCACCCTGTTGAACAATCTGTCTGCTTCATTCGATATGTTAAATTCACTTTTAAGAAAATTTCCGGATCTGAGTTTAACGGTCTTGAAGCACATCCTGTTGATGAAATCTATATTCTTGGTTATCATATCCCCGAAGCGGGATCTCTGATCTGTAATTTCCGATTTTTTTTTCATTCTATATTATATTTACCCGGGATGAAACTCCCGGAAAAATAATTGACCTTTCCGGATCATCTGTAAGTATTCTAAGGAAACTCAGATATTATTTCAATTCTTTAAATCAGACCTTTTTTAGAAGATGTCCCATTTTATCCTTTTTGATCTTCATATAAAATTTGCTCTCATCGTGAATCTCAACCTCTATGGGAACTCTTTCGGATATTTCAAGACCATAACCTTTCAGCGCTATGAATTTGGTGGGATTATTGGTCATTAATCTGAGCTTTTTTAATCCAAGACTTCTGAGGATCTGGGCTCCGATCCCGTAATCTCTCATATCATCAGGCAGTCCCAGTTCACGATTTGCTTCGACTGTATCAAGACCGGCTTCCTGTAGTTTATAAGCTCTTATCTTATTCACAAGTCCTATTCCGCGCCCCTCCTGATTTAAAAGATAAAGGAGAACTCCGGAACCTTCCTTTTCGATCATCTTCATTGCATTATCAAGCTGGGTCCCGCAATCACATTTCAGAGAGCTGAAAGTATCACCGGTGAGGCATTGAGAATGGACTCTCACAAGAACAGGTTCATCTGGACCAGGATCTCCTTTGATCAACGCAATATGTGTTTCATTATTGAGGATATCCACATATGCTTTGATCTTGAACACTCCCCATTTTGTAGGAAGATTTGCTTCAGCCTTCTCCTCAATTATTGACTCGGACTTGATCCTGTATCTTATTATTTCTTCTACAGAAATTATCGGGATATCAAATTCATCAGAAAACTTGATCAGGTCAGGCATTCTTGCCATTTCTCCATCATCTTTCATTATCTCACAAATGACCCCTGACGGATAAAGCCCTGCGATTCTCGCCAGATCAAGCGATGCCTCGGTTTGACCCGCACGACTCAGGACCCCGCCTTTCCTGGCTCTCAAGGGAAAAATATGACCCGGTTTGTTAAGATCTGTCGGACCTGTCTTCTCATCGATGATACTACTTATTGTGGCAGACCTGTCCGCAGCTGATATCCCGGTCGTTGTTCCCTCTTTTGCATCTACTGAGATCGTGAATGGTGTTTCATATTTGGATGTATTATGATCAACCATAAGGGGCAGATCCAATTCATCACTCCTCTTCTTGGTCAACGATACACAGATCAGCCCCCGGGCATGTTTGGCCATAAAATTAACAGATTCAGGGGAAACCTTCTCAGAAGCTATCATCAGATCGCCTTCGTTCTCTCTCCCTTCATCATCAACAATTATCACCATTTTTCCTGCTCTGATAACCTCGATTGCTTCAGGAACAGAGATCAGATTCTTATTGTCCATTTTCGCCTCTTATTGGAATAAATTCTCCTGATGTTCATCAAAACCAGTCTGTTCAGGGTCTTTGATTATATAAATATTTTCCTACTAAATCAAGTTCAATATTAACTCTTTTTCCTATTGAAAGTGATCTTAGATTTGTTTTTTCGAATGTAAAGGGAAGAATCTCCGCAGAGAAGGTCGATGAGAGTACAGTATTCACGGTGAGACTTACACCATTTACAGCAATCGACCCCTTGTCATTTATAAGCTTCCCCCATTCCGGGCGGGTATAACCGAAAACCATCCTGATGCTCCCTTTCATTCTTGATATTGATCTTACTCTGGCAACACCATCAATATGACCACTTACAAGATGACCATTAACCAGTCCGTCAAGTGTAAGAGGAAGTTCGATATTTAAAAGATCCCCTTTCATATGATCAGCGAGATTGGTCTTATCAAGAGTTTCTTTGCTCACATTGAAAGAATATTCATTCCCTTTCATTGCCACAACGGTCAGACATGATCCATTAACAGCAACTGAATCTCCATCGGCAACTATTTTTGGAAGGTCCATAATAAGTTTAAGAACAGGATCTCTACTCTTGTCAAGAGAAAGGAATTTTCCTGTTCCGGTAACAAGTCCAGTAAACATCAGATAATCCCCCTGATAATATATCCTTCATTAAGATCAATTATTTTTCTGTCTCTCAGTATTACAGGCTCGGAAATAGATACCCCTTCGGAAAATATTTCGACAGAATTTCTACCACCCAGTAGTTTGTCAGCTGTAAAAAATACTATCTCATCACAGAGACCGGATCTGAGGAATGAACTGATCAACGTTCCTCCTCCCTCTACCAGAACGGATGCGACTCCATTATTCCCGAGTATGGTCAGGACCTTCATAAGATCAAGTCCTCCCGCATCTGAATCAATGAAAAAATGGTTGTCACATTTTTTCCCTGAGCTTTTATATTTCTTATTGGAAAAAACATATAACGGCCATTTCTCTCCCATATTGAAAACTTTCATTTCATCATTCAACCGGTTTTTAGAATCAAGAATAACCCGAATGAAATTTTTTTCTTCCCAGCCCTCTTCTCTGATGGTAAGCATCGGATCATCATCCTGAACAGTTGCTTTTCCTGCTATTATTGCAGAAAACTCTCCTCTGAGACTATGAGAGACCTTCCTCAACAACTCTCCGGTTATCCATCGGGAATTTCTTTCATTATCACTTAGTTTTCCATCTATCGTAACACCTGCATTAACAGTAACCCAGGGAATACCCGTCGTTATATATTTAAGATAGTGCCTGTTGGAATTCTCAGCTTCTTCTCTAAGAAGTCCGGTTTCAACTTTAATTCCCGCTTTTTTCAGTTTTTTTATCCCTTCACCATTCACTTCAGGATTAGGGTCCTCGAAAGGTATCACTACTCTGCTCACCCCTTTCTCTATTATTATATCGGTACAGGGAGGTGTATGACCGGTATGTGAACATGGTTCAAGTGAAATATACAGAGTAGCATTCCTGGCCTCTGTTTTTTCGAGTGCAGACCTTTCAGCATGAACTTCTCCATATTTTCTGTGAAATCCTGTGGCAAGGATCTTTCCATCCCTAACGACAACTGCGCCTACTTTGGGATTTGGTTCTGTTAATCCCAACCCCTTCTCTCCAAGGCTTAAGGCAAGATGCATGAACACAACATCTTCATTGGAAAAAAAATTTTCTCTGTTCAAAATATACTACCCCTGCCGATACTCCACAAAAGATCTGACAAATTCTTTTGTAGAAAACTCTTCCAGATCGGACTCATTCTCACCTGTTCCCACAAAAAGTACAGGAATTCCCAATTCCTGAATTATTCTCAGTACAGCCCCCCCCTTTGCAGTACCATCAAGTTTCGTCAGAACAATTCCATTCAATCCCGAAATCTTACTAAATTTTTCAGCCTGATCAACAGTGTTTTGACCCATTGTGCCATCCATAACAAGAAGAATCCTCATCCTGTCCTTCGTGACAAACTTTCTTATGATCTTTGTAAGTTTTTCAAGTTCACGCATCAAGTTTTCTTTTGTCTGAACCCTTCCGGCCGTATCGATCAAAATTGCAGAATAATTCCTGTTCATAAATTCGGTCATCCCGTTGAACACAACCGACCCAGGATCAGATCCCTGTTCACCCCCGACAACGGGAATCCCTATTTTTTCACCCCACATCATCAACTGAGAACTTCCTGCAGCTCTGAAAGTATCGGATGCACAAAGGAGCACTTTTTCACCATTATTCTTCATCTTGAAAGCAAGCTTTGCCGCCGTTGTTGTTTTTCCACTCCCGTTCACTCCCACGAAAAGGAAAACTTTCTTTTCATCCTCCTGAGAGATATTAAGTTTCAGACCCGATAGTGGAAGAATCTGATCATCAGTTTCAATCTTGTCATAAACCCCTTCGACCACATCGGTAATCTCATTTTTAAGAACGGTCAGGAATTCATCTCTGGAAAATGGAGTTTTAAGGGAGCTTTTTCCTTTCTCTATTATTCTGTTAACTATCACAACCGGAATATCCGATAAAATCAGCTGCTCTTCAAGATCATCGAACAACTCTTCTCTCTCTTTTTTTGAAGAAAATACTTCTTCAATATTTTCTTTTGCTGAAAAACGGAAAAGTTCCCTAAGCTTCATAAAATCATTATATATTCATTTTAGCTTTAAAACAATATCAACAGATATATGCAAAAAAATCACCTTGTGTATATTTTTTATACACTAAATGGATATCATTTTATAAATTTCTATTGAAATAACAATTTTATTCTGGCACAATTATTGCATTAAACGCAAGTACGGGGGGTTTATGAAATCAAGAAACGGCTTTACGATTATCGAGCTTCTAATTTCTCTAGCAATTTTTTCGATAATAATCACGATGGCTATCGGATTAGGTGTTGATCCGGTAGGAAGAGCAGGACTTAAAGGGAGCTCTAATGAACTTATCGGTGAAATTAACACACTTCGTGGAAAAGCGGCCAAAGAGAATAGACCTGTAGCCCTTTCTTTTACCGAAACCACATACAAAGAACACTATTTTGAGAGCGGTATATGGAATCCAATTCTTACTGAACATTCACCTGTAAACGGACAAATCGCAACCGGGACAACAATTAGCAGCTCATCAACGATCGTATTTAACTCACAGGGAATTCTTGTTGATCCCACGACCTTTCAAATCAGAGGGAACATCACGTTGACATTGACATCAGAGCAATCAGAAGGAATAAAAATAAGAGTATATTCCTATGGTGGAATTAAAATAAAAAACACATGGAGAAATTCAAATGAATATGCATCATTCTGAATCTAAGAATAAACCTGAATGCAGGAACCACAACAGAGGTTTTACTTTTATAGAAACACTTGTTGCAGTAGTTATTCTGATGATCGTCGTTGCAGGAGTCCTTTCAATGACAACTATCAGCATTCAGACAAACTTCACTCAGATCAATCATACTAAAGCCGTAAAACTGGCAGAAGAAGCTTTGGAAAGAAAACTTCGTGAAGATTTTGACTCACTTACAGGTGAAACAGTAAACTTTGGTTCAATTCCTAATTTCCCGACTTACTCAAGAAACGTGATTGTAAATACAATAGATGCTGACAACAAACAAATAACTGTCAATGTGACATGGAAAATCCGGAACCGTTCAGGTCTCTCTCCCATCACGCTCTCGGTATTAAGGACAAGATAATGGATAATAAAGCAAAAACTAACAGCGGTTTCTCATTACTGGAGGCAATAACATCTTCGGCAATAATACTGATCATTATCATTTCATTCTATTCACTGATCATTTCCACTCAGGCTACCCAGGTAACGGAAGAGAACAAGACCAACATGAATCAGTCGATAAGAGCTATTGATCAACTACTGTGTGATAACATCAGGAATGCAGGATCAATTTTCACTTTACTTAATACTCCGACATTCCTTAATACCACCCCGCCTTTTTCAGGAATATATCCTCTGAACAGGAATAACTATCCGGACGGGATCATCCTCGCCTCAGGGGACTATGAAGCAGTAACAGAACTTACAATTGACTTCACACCCGGATCTACCACTATTTCAGTTATCAGCACAAATAATCCATCAGCTTCTGATACAGCATGGGCACTAAATGATATTGGTGTTGTTGTAAGACCTGACGGATACTTCATCTTTAAAGTAACTGCACTGGTTAACTTTGGAGATACTCAACTTTCGATTAGACAAACACCAGTGTATTACTCAGGTTTATTGAATATCTCCAGCGGTTATACAGATTTCAGCGGAGATACAAATCACCTGGCAACAACGGGTAATTCGGGAAGTTATTCATCCGGAAGTCCGGTATTCAGATTAAACTACTTCTCTATGTTCCTTACCAAAACGGAGACAGACGGAACAAAAACCTTAACACTCACAACAGATACCGAAGGTGTAGCTGATGTTCTGGCAACCGGAAATGAAACTTCCACACGTGCAATTCCGATAGTTCCAAACATTCAGGATTTGCAATTTGAATATATCACAAAAAGTACACCACCGGAATTGTGGGCTTCATCTTCTTCCCATCTCACATCTTACGCTAACCCCTGCGCTAATCCAGGTGATGCGAACTGCCCGGCATTTATTCAGAATTTTTTAACAAAAAATATATCTTCCATACGGGTTTATGTCCTGTTAAAGACAGAAGATAAACATAAAAGAAAGAACATCGCGGAAGGTGCTGTCGGCCAGAGTTATAACAAATCCCGTATGGGCGATTCTCCGGCAACCACACTTCCTGCAGGAAGGTTTCATTATACATACCTCACGTATGAAATTCTGATCAGGAATTTCAACATTATTTATTAGGAGATAATTTATGAAGAATAATAAACACAACAAAGGTTCAGTATTAATTCTGGTAATGATGGGAGTCCTTATTCTCTCTATGATGGGAGTTATGGGGTTGAATAAAACAAAGACAGAAATTGCAATAACAAGAAACTATTATGCTGACAAAACTGCATTCTTTACTGCGGAAACAGGAATAAGTATTGGAAAGAATCTGCTTCGGAACAGCCTTGACCCCGGAACTGTTGTTTTCGGTCCGGTAGAGACAAAAAACACTTCTTACAGGAGTGGAGCGCTTTATGACAGGTACGGTTATGTAATATCAGAACCCCAAAACGTTATTCCATTTACTGCATTTCCCGCTCCTCCTCCGACAGGAATGACACTTGACCCGAATATGGGACTTCATCTTACTTCATGGGAACTTTCTGTTACTGCATCAAGTATGTCAGGTGTATCAAAACGAAGATCCAGAAAAGAGTTAACAACAACGATCGCGATCCTGCTATCGGAATATTAAGAAAAGGGGAATTTAAAATGAAAAAAACACTTTTATTCTTATTAACAATTTCTTTTATCATAGCACCGGTATTCTTGAATGCCTGGGATGATGAAGAACTTTTTTATACGAGAGTTAAACCGAACATCATGATACTTTTTGATAATTCCGGTTCAATGAACACAATTATATTCCATCCGGAATATTCAATTGGTGAAGGACACGGTAGTTTCGGCAATAATCCGGGGAACAGAACATATACAAGATGGTTTGCCAGATGGTATCACAACGGAAATTCATATGACCATGATAATTATACCGGAGTATATGAAAAAAATGGGGAAGATAAGATAAAAGTTGGTTCATATGGAGACACCTATCTTTCCGTTGGAGATTGGATCATAAATAACAATGGAACAGCTATTGCAAGAATATCAGCTAAAGACGGGGTATGGCTTGATCTGGACAACAGGCAGGGAACCTTTGCCCTGGGAGTGAATCTGGATATCGACACAAGAAATTACGATATTAAGATCGTGAAGGTCTGGGGAGGATATACTGATGGAAACTCAACGAGGTATATCTATGATTATTACCAGTGGCTTTTTAATAATGCAAGTGATATACAAAGAACCGAAGTTTCCTGGTTCGCAGATCATGGTACATTTGATACTTCTGATAACACTTTCTACACTAATACCAGAGTAAGGATAAGAGTCGCAAGGAATGCTGTTAACAAGATCATAGATGAGTTCTGGGAAGATGTCAGAATGGGACTTTTTAGATTCAATACCGATGACGGTGGACGACTTACATCTACAATAAAGAATCTTGCAGAAGGTACAAACAGGAACGACCTTAAAGCAACCGTTTCCTCGATGACAGGTGGCTCATGGACACCCCTGGCGGAAACATTAGCAGAAATTTGGAGATACTACAAAGGAAGTTCAAGTTTCTACCCTAATAATCCGTCAACCTACTCTTCTCCATGTGATCTTTACTGTAGGAAAAACTTTGTGATCATCATGACCGATGGAGAACCTACACAGGATACTATGTATTATGGTGGAATAGATCCTCTTAGAGGAGACCATGATGGTGACGGAGATGATCCTGGTTCATATGGGAGCGACGGAACGGATTATCTCGATGATGTTGCATATTACATGTATAATCATGATGCGAGGGCCGACCTGGATGAAACACAGAACGTTGAAACCTATACGATCGGGTTCACTACCGGTCCTCAGGCAAACGATCTTCTTCAAGCTACAGCTGATAATGGTAACGGGAGTTTTCATAGTGCCAACAATGTTGATGAATTGGTTGAAGCATTTGCAACGATCATGGGAAGGATCAGAGAGAAATCGATGTCATTCTCCCAATTTGCAGCCCCGAAACAATCTACATTTGGTAAAAGAGGGTATACGGCCAATTTCATTCCGAAATCGAATAAAGCACAATGGGAAGGGCATTTAAAAGCTTTTTATTTGGATGCAAACGGAGATTTTCCGGTTGATGTGAATGGCGTTCTTAACCAAAGTGCAATGATATGGGATGCCGCTGAAAATCTAAATCTAAGAAATGACTCCGGATCCAGTGGAAGCATTAATCCGGCCACAGGATCAGGAAACAGAGCAATATTCACATGGCTTCATAATTCTCTGCAAATGTTTGAAAAAACTAACACAGAGATCACCAATGAAGACCTCGGGATCTCCAACGATACAGAACGTAACAACCTTTTCGATGTGATCAGAGGAACAAGCGATCCACATAACTTCGGGTATAAACTTGGTGATGTTTTTCACTTTAATCCCGTAATGGTAGGTATCCCTAACAAATGGCTCACAAGATTCGATTCTTCATATCAGAGTTTTTATGACACTTATAAAACAAGAAAAGAGGTTGTCATTGTCGGAGCGAATGACGGAATGCTACATTGTTTTGATGCTGAGACCGGAGACGAACTATGGGCATTTATTCCACCGGCTGTTCTCAAACAGCTGAACGATCTGGCTTCAAACGATAAACATAATTACTTCGTTGACGGGCAGGCAATGGTAAAAGATATCCGATACAGGAAAACATACGATGACTATAGAGACTGGAAGACGGTGATTGTATTCGGACTGGGATTTGGTGGAAATTCATATTATTGTATAGATATAACAGATCCTTCAAAACCAAAATTCAAATGGGAGATCGGAAACGGGATCTATGATGGATTTGAAAATAAAACTGTCCTCATTAAAGCCAATGGGACAACAACAGAATTGCTGTCAAAAGCAATGTTCGGACATACCGTATCTAAACCTGCGGTCGGGATCTTCGAAAAAGGTTCAGACGACAGACCTACCGCTGCTCTTGCAGGTGGTTACGATCCGGATGAAAAGATAGGAAGTGAAGGTACTACAGGGAAATATATGATAATTGTAAATGCTTTATGGGGAAATATGTTCAAACAATTCTATTATTCCGGATCTAACGAAAACGATAGGAAATTCTGGAAGAATAATAAATGGCAATATTCTACTGTTGCTACCCCGACTTTGGTGGATACGAACAACGACAATGAAATTGATGCCATCTATCAGGCCGATATTGGAGGCAATATCTGGAAGATAGATATTACTTCAAAATTAACAAAGAACTGGATACCTGAAATTGTTTTTAATTCAGATGGAACAGTTACAGGCGGAGTCAGCAGCCAGCCTTTCTTCATTCAACCTTCGGTCGGATATGATAGTGAATACAACATGTGGGTATTTGCCGGAACAGGATACAGAGCTTATCCGAATGATCAATCTTACACCGGGAAATTCTTTGCTTTTAAGGAGGACGGAATGCATAGTGCCGGTGGATATGATCCTGGAGATCTCCAAGATATCACAAATTACCTGAGATCCGGTGTTGATAATACGGATTCTGATGGAGACGGATATACAGACATACAGGAAAATGATGCAGGAACCGACCCCTATGATCCCGATGATTTTCCGCTCACTGAACCATGGTCCAGTTATTTGGATATTGATCTTTCTTCACACGGGTTTGAATTTGATTTCATCAATGGTGTTGGAGAAAAGATGTTTGAACCCACACCAATATATATTGCAGAAACAGTTTTCTTCAACACATACCTCCCCCCAACCGGAGGAGTAACAGGAGGGGAAACCTGCGATCCGGCCGGAGACCTCTATCTTTATCAATTCAAACTTAAGATAGTAAACGGTACGATCAAGATCGGAAGTACCGGGGTTGAAAGCGGAAGAATACTCGGGTCAGGAGTTCTCAGTGGAGGAAAATTCAAAATTTATATAGGAAAAGGCGAAATTGGAAGTCAGGCTATTCAAGATCAGATGGAAATCGATCTGAAGGGTATATTCGGTCCGATGTTCTGGATTGAGAACAAGAGGTAAAGATGAATAAATATGTTCCTATTCTAATTGCATTATCCTTATTGTTCTTCAATTGCGGAAAAGGAGATAATACTTCTTCCGATAATTTTAAGATAAGAAAAAAAACTGACAAAAAGATCGCAAAAACCAATAAAACAAAATTCTCAAACTTCGAAATCGATAAGGAAGGTAACAGACTTCCGGAGATTAAAATTGTGGAATTCACAGGCAAAGCTTTTGAGAATAAAGATCTTCATGCTGATGTTCATCTTTCTATTCCATCAGATAATATCGATCTGAGATTCCAATGGATCGTGAACGATGAAATTATTGAGGGAATAGACACGGAGATACTTCCCAAAGAGAATTTCAAGCAGGGTGACTGGGTTTTCTGCAAAGTGAAAATATTGGATGAGGACTATGACACTCCGGAAATCAAAAGTAAATATGTTAAGATTATCGGACTTACTCCGGTTTTGAATATGGGTCCGATTCCCGAAATATCAATTCCCGGTGAATTCAGGTATAAGATCAATGCGAGTTTGCCGGGACAGGAGACAGACAATGAGGATTTGGAAGAGGGTGCTTCAGATGATTTCCCCCAGGATAACGGACTTGAATTCATCCTGATCTCTCCGACCGATAAAGAGATTTTCATTGACCCATCATCGGGCGAGATCATCTGGAATATTACTGAAGAAATTGCTACATCCCTTTCAGGCGCGGTTGAGATAAAGTTCAAAGTTTCAAATCCGAAAGGAGGTTCTATTTCATCATCAATAAAATTATCATTTAAAACATCAGAAACAGATAAAGAACAATGAGTTTCAAAGATAGAGAATAAATAAGAGTAATCCAATAACGGGGGGCAACGCCCCCCTGTTTTATCAATTCAAGGTAGTCTTAAACAAGTCCGTACAAGTGCTTTCCCTCCGGAAAAAAACGATCTGCACATATCTCATTTATATTTCTTTAGCCTGAATAAATACAAACATTTCCTGTTCTGAATAATACTATTCGACAAAAAATATTCTTGTTTAAAAAAAAAGGCCGCCCCGCGAGGGACGGCCCGTATGTTAATACCGTTAGTTAACGATATTAGAAGTTAACTCTGAAACCGAACTGGAAAACTCCTGGGTTCAGAATTCTAA
>CAYNUG010000041.1:0-16116 GCA_964400545.1 uncultured Clostridia bacterium
TATTTTTTTAAACACCGGATGTGAAATATAGATTGCACTTGCCTGATTCCCTGTTTCGATCTCCCCGCTATCATTCCACTCATAGAAAGATGTCTCCACCCCATCGATCACGGGTGTAATATATCTGCCCGGTATTTTTTTTAAGACTCCTGCTTTTTCTATTTTCCTGAAAACAGGTACCCGTAATTCTTCAGGTACCCTGATCCCTGCTTTTTCACATGCGTTGATAAGATTTTCTCTGAACAATCTGTCAAATATCTCAAGATCATCAGTATGATTATCCGACCCGTACCACCAGAACCAGTCACTCCCCTCAGCAATTAGAATATTCTCTATTACTTCTGGCAATAATTTTTTATCGATACCGGCTTTGTTCTCCTCAACTAGGTCCTTCACCATCCTTATTAATTCCCAACCTTTCCTGTCATCTTCATCACCGATCCAGATATTAAAATTTCCATTTATCCAGGAACCGGCTGATAATTTATTCAGTTCACCTGCACGAGCCGAAGCAGCTTCAGAAAAAGTGATCATATCTACTTCATCACTCTTCCCGACCAGCGAATAAAACTCTTTCAAAAATTCTCTTCCTCCATCTTTATAAAACTCCCATGCATTTTCCCCATCAAGAATTACCGGGAGCACTATATCGTGATCCTTTCCGGAATCGAGACTTTTTATCTTATTAAAAAGGTCATTTGCCGCATCTTTCTCAGTCCAATCCTTATAGTGAAATCCTATCAGGTCAGAAATGTAATTATCCCTGAAAAAGATCTTTATATTCCTTTTTTTTAATGTCCATGGTTTGAATTTTGCACCTTTTATCCCGGTAGGATCACTTCCTGAAATTTCCAATGATCTTTCAACTATCTTCTCATCAGTTGCGGTCCATCTTATTCCATGCTTTTCAAAAATATCTATAACATCTTCCGACAAGCTTCCTTCAGAAGGCCATATTCCGAAAAGGTCACCACCAAAAAGTTTCTTTATATATTCAAGTCCCTTCCTGACCTGTAATTCCGCATCAGGTCTCCAATTGAAAGCAAGATCATATTCCGGTAAACCAGGATCTGCCGTTCTCCCCAATTGGGGATCAATAAGAAGAGGAAGGATCGGATGATAATAAGGTGTAGTAGAGATCTCTATCCTTCCTTCCTGCCGGAGTTTTTTATAGAGTGGGATGATCTTCCCCATTATTTCCAGTTCAATTTTTGCAATATTCTTTTTATCTGCTTCAGTAAAATTTTCTCCCTTTGTTATTAACTCAATTACTCTTGGATCATTCTCTCTGTAATACCGGTCAATATTTGAGAGGGAGAACCATACCTGGATATCTCGTAATTCCCCGTTTGAAAATATTTTTTTCCAATCCCCTGAAAATTTCCTTCCCCCCGCTCCTGACATTTTTTCATAAAGAGACTTGTATCCGGGAAAAGGTATGATATGGCTATTATAATTGACCGAGAAAAAATTATTCACAAGGAATACCGTTTGTTCCTCTGACATATCTTCAGGATCCATTTCAGATATTATTTGATGCAGATCTTTTTTCCCTTCAAGATAGAACTCGATCTGCCGGAGAAGAGAAGGAACCAGATTAAATGTAACTTTTATATCCGGACACTCCTCGACAAGTTTTGCCATTCCAAAATAATCCTTTATTGAATGGATCCTGACCCATGGCAATTCTAAATGTCCGGTGGAAGGAGAAACATACCACGGCTGATGCATATGCCACAACAAAGCAAGTTTTACCATATGGGACTTACTCTCCCTTTTCTTTTAATTCTGTTAACACTCCGGAAAGATCTTTCGGATGTGCAAAAGCAATCTTTGCATTGTGTGCACCTTTTCTGGGTTCTTTGTCAAGCATTCTTATCCCATTATTCTCAAACGAACTGATCTCACTTTTTATATCATCAACCTCATAAGAAATATGATGAAGTCCTTTTCCCCGTTTCTCAATAAACTTAGATATTGGAGAATCATCTGACAAGGGTTCAAGAAATTCAAGAAAAACATCTCCGACCTTAAAAAAAGCAACCGTTACTTTCTGTTCCTCTACTACCTCTGTCCCACTAAACTCGAAACCGGGGATACTTTTATACAACTCGATCTCACTGTCCAGATCACTTACTGCAATTGCTATATGATCTATTTTTTTTACCATAATTACCTCCGTATGAATGGTGAATATTAACCTGAACTTTTTATCAGATCAACTTATTAAAACTGTATAATTAAATTTTTATTACTATCTTTCCGGTAAAATTTCCATTCTCTGCCTTTTTGTGTGCTGCTTCAATATCTTCAAGTTTGAATGAATTCCCGATCAACGGTTTCACCATATCTGTCATAACGAAACCGGCAAGAAGAGTAAGATCGATACTTGAGGATCTCACCAAAATGAATTTTGCTTTCTTTTTAAACGGAATAAAATTCAGTAGTCTGCTTAGGAAAACTCCCGGACCGGGAATAGTAGTAATATATACCCCGCCTCTTTTTAAGAACTTTTTACTTTTCCAAAAAGTTGATCTTCCGGCTGCATCAAAGAACACATCAAATTTCTTCCCTGAGTTATTCATATCCTCCAAAGAATAATCAAAAACTTCAGCAGATCCAAGTTTTTTACACACATTCACATTCTTTTTACTGCAGGTTCCTGTCACATGCGCACCCAGAACTTTTGCGATCTGAACTCCGAATGATCCAACCCCGCCTGTTGCACCATTAATAAGCACAGAACTACCTTCCACTACATTTCCGAGGTAGTTCAAAGCCTGAAGCGCGGTTAGTGCAGCTGTCGGCATTGATGCGGATTGCTCGTATGAAAATTTTTCCGGTTTCAGTGCTATTTTTGCAGCATCAACAATAAGATAATCTGAAAATGCTCCTCCTTTAAGAGCACTGACAAATCCATAGACCTCATCGCCTTTTTTGAATTCTCCGACCGATCCTCCTGCTTCTTCAATAATACCGGCAAAATCAGAACCGGCAAACTTAGGGAATTTCTTCCCGCTCAGGATCTTCATGTCACCCCGCCTTACCTTATAATCGATCGGATTTACCGATGAGGCCTTCACCCTGACCAAAAGTTTGTTCTCAGAAATTTTTGGTTTGTCTGCTTCGATAACTTTGAGAACTTCAGGGCCTCCGTATCTGTCATATATTACTGATCTCATTTCACCTCTGGTTTAATTATATCATGTTCGCTTTATGCAAAGAACTCAAACAAATTAATTTGAAAAACAAATTTATTATGCATATAACTAATTCATATTCTGTTATAATAATTCTTCATTGCTATAACGCAATTTACAGGAGATCATAATGAAAAATGATATAGCACTGATCGGTGCCGGGAACTGGGGGAAGAACCATCTCAGAAATCTTAAAGCTCTCGGAATGCTCCATTCTGTCCTTGAGCCTTCAGTAGAAATAGTAAATCTGAGAAGAGCAGATCATCCGGAAGTAAAATTCACTTCTGATGAGAAAGAAATATTAAATAATTCTGAGATCAAAGGTGTCGTTATAGCAGCACCCGCCCATTATCATTACGAACTTGCAAAGAAATATTTGCTGGCAGGGAAAGATGTCCTTGTCGAAAAACCGTTGGCCCTGAAAATAGAGGAAGGTGAGGATCTTGTAAAGATCGCAAAAGAAAATAAAAGGATATTAATGGTTGGTCACATTCTCCAATTCCATTCTGCTGTTATCCGGTTAAAAGAACTGATAGATAATGGTGAATTAGGTGAATTGAGATACATTTATTCGAACAGGCTGAATATAGGAAAATTGAGATCTGAGGAAAATGTTCTCTGGAGTTTTGCTCCTCATGATATTTCACTGATCCTGATGCTTATGGATGGAGAAGAGCCTTCTGAAATAACTGCTTTCGGCGGAGCCTATGTCAACAAAAATATTTATGACACAACTATGACAACCCTGAGATTCAGGTCAGGAGTGAGAGGACACATATTCGTAAGTTGGATTCACCCTTTCAAAGAACAAAAGCTCATTGTTGTCGGAAGCAAAAAAATGGCAGTTTTTGATGATGTCAGTAAGGAGAAACTCTTCCTCTATCCGCATACGATAGAATTCGGGGAAAACAATATCCCCGTAGCGCATAAAGCTGAAAGAGAGATCGTAAATTTTGAACCATCCCAGCCTCTTGAGGAAGAATTAAAGCATTTCATGAAATGCATTAATGACCGAAGTGAACCGAAAACTGACGGAAAGGAAGGAGTTAGAGTATTGAGGATATTGAACAAAGCAGAAAACTTCCTGAAATAAAAAATATGGAGAAGAAGATGGGGGATAAAAAATATTTTGTTCATGAAAGCAGTTATGTTGATGACAATGTCGAGATCGGAGAGGGAACAAAGATATGGCATTTTTCACATATCCAGTCCGGGACAACGATCGGAGAGAATTGTGTCTTCGGCCAGAATGTTAATGTCGGAAATAATGTCACAATCGGAAACAACATAAAAGTACAGAACAATGTTTCAATATACGAAGGGGTGGAACTCGAAGATCATGTATTCTGTGGCCCTTCAATGGTATTTACAAATATTCTGGACCCGAGATGTGAATTCCCTCAGAGGGGGAAAGAATTCTATGTGAAAACCCTGGTCAAAAAGGGTGCATCACTGGGGGCAAACTCAACGATCGTTTGCGGTAATACCATAGGTAAGTATGTATTTGTCGGTGCAGGAGCCGTTGTAACCAAAGATATTCCGGATCATGCACTAGTCACCGGAGTCCCTGCAAAATTAACAGGATGGATGTGCAGATGCGGAGAAAAACTTAACCTTACAAATGACCCTGACTCTGCCGAAACCGACAAGTGTCCCCGCTGCAACAGAGAATACACAAAAAACAAGCTTTCTGTTTCCGAAAAAAAATGAAACCTTTTTTGGGGACGGTTCTCAATTACGTGTACAATATTTAATGACAACTTTATTATTTTTGATTTATCAACTAATTTATTTTCCCTTGCTATTTTATAAATATAAGTTAAAATTAAAATTAAAAATATTTTCAGGAGATGAATAATGCAATTTATTGACCTAAAAACTCAGCAGGACCGAATCAGAGAAAAAATAGAAATAAATATTAAAAATGTATTGGATCACGGGAAATACATAATGGGACCAGAAATCAAAGAACTTGAGGAAAAACTTGCCAAATATTGTGGAGTCAAACATGCGATTGGTGTTGCAAGTGGAACTGACGCTCTCCTGATCCCGCTTATGGCATATGGTATTGAACCCGGAGACGCAGTATTTACTACACCTTTTACTTTTATTGCTACTGCAGAAGTTATTCAATTGCTTGGAGCCACTCCGGTTTTTGTAGATATCGATCCCGAGACATTTAACATTGACACAGATAAACTCGAAGATGTAATAAAAAGAACTATTGAAGAAGGTAAACTGAACCCCAGAGGAATCCTCCCTGTTGATCTGTTTGGTCAGACAGCAGATTATGACCCTATCAATGAGATAGCAAAAAAATATGATCTTTTCGTTTTGGAAGATGCAGCACAAAGTTTCGGAGCTACTTACAATAATAGTAAAGCAGGTTCCCTGGCCAATGTTGCATCTACAAGTTTCTTCCCTGCAAAACCTCTCGGAGCATATGGTGATGGGGGTATGATATTTACCGACAATGATGATCTCCATCAGAAAATGCTTTCCATAAGAGTACATGGGAGCGGATTAGATAAGTATAATAATACTAGAGTTGGACTGAACGGAAGACTTGATACAATTCAGGCAGCAGTTCTTCTTGCTAAGTTTGAAATATTCGATGAAGAAATAAAACTAAGACAGATAGTTGCAAAAAGATACAATGATGAATTAAAAGAAACAGTTAAAATTCCATTTGTCGAATCATATAATGTTTCCGCCTGGGCTCAATATGCAATGCTTCATTCCGATAGAGACAAGATAGTTGACAATTTGAAAACAGACGGAGTTCCAGTTGCCATATATTATCCGATCCCGCTTCACCTGCAGGAAGCATTTTCTCATCTCAGTTATAACAAAGGAGATTTCCCCGTCAGCGAGAAAAGTGCCGATCAAATATTTTCTGTCCCCTTCCATCCTTATCTGACAAAAAACGATCAGGATAAAGTAATCGGATCCATCAAATCAGCAATCCTTTAGAAGCAAAACTGTATACAAATATTAGGGACGGTTCTCAATTACGTTGACAATTACTGAAGAACCTTAAACCAATTTATTTTCTGGATCTTTTGAGTTTAGTGATAAAAAACCTTTTTCCTATAGTAAATAGTTTTTAGAGTCTCAATCTTTATAGCCTTAAAAATATCAATTTGTCTGATATCTTTATAGCTTAATTGCTTACTATCCCTTAACATTATCAAAAGCTCATCTCTTAACTTTCTCCCGGGCATACTTGAAATATCAATATCTGTGATCTTTATATTATATTTTTTCTCAATACTACTGATTATTTCATTTATCAGCATTTCTTTAAACTCACTTTTCTCTTTTATCATTCCAAAAGACCTTAGCCAGGTTTTTTTAATATTCAACATGAAGCTTGTATCTCCGAGTACTCTGTCATAACCTACTATTTCCTCATTTGGAGTATTAATTTTATTCTCAATTAAACCATTAATGAAGTTCCCATGAGAATTAAATATGGTCTCAATAAGTTCTTTATCAACAAATTGCTCCCCTCCTGATCTAAAATACTCTCCGGCACTTGACCATTTATAATCAAACGGATTTTCAACATATCCCGATCTTACAGGATTTAACAGAATATACATGATCACTGTTATCAGATACCTGTCGTCCTGAATCAAGGTTGATTTGAATCTGTCCTCGAACACATATCCTTTAGAATTTGTATTATTCCTGTAATATTGCCCATATTGCCCATTTACACTTTTCATGAAATCAGCCAGGTGGCCAGAACTGTTTTCAAGTGCAATATGAAAATGATTGTCCATGATACAATAAGAAAAAATCTTTATTCCATATTTTTTACATTTATCAGACAACAAACTAATATATTTTTCTTTCAGTTTGGCATTAAAAAATATCTTTTGTTTATTGAGCCCCCTATTCATAATATGATGGAATGCCCCTTCCCATGTCACTCTTGCTTTTCTCATTTCCTTTTCCTCCTGTCTACATAATTGAGAACCGTCCCCAAAAAAGGTTTCATTTTTTTTAGAAATCGGGAGTATTTTTTAATTTGAAAGAACCGGATGAATTCCCTTCGCTGTCAACTCCTGTCAGCTCAAATTCATATAATCTGTTAATATCATATTGAAGCAATCCATCTCTGTGTTTAATTCCACGTAATTCAGAAATATCCGTAATCCTGATCTTGTTGTCAGGAAATCTTGTAATCTGGATAACGATATCCACTGCCCTGCTAATGATCTGTTTGACAGATTCTATCCTCATTTCCATCCCCTGCAGGAACATATTCTCAAGAGCGAACAGAGCATCTTCACAATTGTTTGCATGAAGTGAACTCATTCCGGAATGACCTGAATTAAATGCTCTCATCAGATCAAAAACTTCTCCTGATCTTACTTCGCCCAGAATGATCCACTTCGGG
Source organism: uncultured Clostridia bacterium (assembly GCA_964400545.1). Classification (GTDB taxonomy): domain Bacteria; phylum Acidobacteriota; class Aminicenantia; order UBA2199; family UBA2199; genus UBA647. The sequence goes on from CAYNUG010000041.1 coordinate 7,609, forward strand.
AACATCCTCAAAGAATTTTTCACAAGCTCCCTCAAAGAGATCGATGTGTCATCCTCATAATACGCCTTCTTTGTCTCCAGCGGGGCCCAAAATGTGTTATGGATATTCAACTCCCTCGCATCTTCAATTGTAACTACAATGTCATCATCATTTATAAAATCACATAAAAGATTAAGCAGAGTTGTCTTCCCTGTTCCCGTCCCCCCCGAGATTATTATATTCTTTCCCAAGTTTACAATTTCCCTGAGAATAGCAACACCACTTTCATCAATTGATCCCAATTTGAGCAGATCGTTAAAAGTTAATTTCTTCTGAGGGAATTTTCTTATTGATATGCAAGCTCCATTTGAATATACAGGGGAGATCAGAATGTTTATCCTCGACCCGTCATCCAACCTTCCGTCAAGAACGGGATAATCAAAATTCAGTTTTTTCTTCAGATGCTGTGCAATAGTATTGCTTGCAACGATCAGATCAATATCTTCCTCCCATGATCTTTTGACCCTTTTGATCCCCTCCCCGAATCTTTTAATGAAGACCTTGTCTTTACCATAAATAAAGATATCCGTTACATTCTCATCATTAATAAGATCAGAGACCGGATTTAGAGCCACGCTTATCTGATCAAGGGAGGAGAAAGTATCCTGTTGATCCATTACCTGAAAGATTCAAGAACTGAAAAAAGCAACATCCAGATATCATCGAATGCATCCTCAACTCCCGATCTCCTGCCGGTCCCGAATCTGTAAAAAAATCTCTTTCCTGATCTTTTGTTTTCAAAATATACTTCAATAAGCGCTCCGGGGAGTGTCGATAACGTTCGCTTTGCTTCAACATCGATCAGACCCACACCAACTTCAATTTGTGACATTTTAGAGATTCTGATATTTTTTTTCCTTACTATTTTATTCAGAGACATTAAAAATGATCTTCTAAAAGATCTCGTTTTATTATTAGTACGAATGGTCCTGATAAAAACTGTAGGAGATTCATTCACAAAACCCTCATCATATTCATAACCAAGAATGTCATTCCCGATCAATTTCCGGTAGATACTCATATTAAAAAATTTCCCTATTGTGAATTTTTTCAATTTATTATCTGAACTGGAGTTCAGGAAAGATTTTCTTTTTACAATATCTTTTAAAAGCTGAACCTTCTGATCCCTGTCAAGTTTTTCAATATTTTTTGTCATCTCCTCCGATCTAATAACAATACCGATCGACAAGATCAGAATAACCAAAAAAATTATTCCTATTCTTTTCATAATTACTCCTCTTTTATTTATTTTTCTTTTCTACGGAGATATTATTTTTATGATCCCCATGTGTCAGTCCCCACATCACCAACATAAGCACGAGCCCAATCGTCATTACCAGAATGAACAAAAAATGAAAATTCTTTCCGATCCGGATCATTCGGATATCATAAGCAAGAGCAAAAAAAGCTGTATACCACCCTGCAATAAATATAGTCCCTTTTTCTACTTCACGAATCCGGAATGCACTATAGATCATACTTTTAAAATTCAAATGGAGCCTGAACAAAAAATTATTAATACCTGCCTTTTTTGTATTCATGATCTCTCCGGATCTATTCATTTATAATATGACCGTTCTGATATTTTTGAGTATGCCGAGATATCAATGTCCACTGTAATGAGGATCTTTAATCTGGTACCGGCAGATACAGTTATCGTAGGAAGAATTGCCAGTGAATTAGAAGCCAATCTGTCATTAAGCGTATTGAAATTAGCAGATGTCCTGTCTAAAAAACGAGACAGGCCTGAGGATTGATCTATCCTGTTCTGTGCAAATCCACTTACACCATTCAGTGAACCGTAAAGGATCGAAGAACCGAACTTGGCAAAAAAATGGTTGTTCTTTTTTCCTTTTATCCCGAGAGCTCCAGTCTCATCCAAGGCAGACATCCTTCTTTTCCCCTTGCCAAAATACAATGATCTGCCGTTAGGAAGTATCAGCCTGTGGAAATTTATAAACAATCTTGTATCCTGCTGACCTGACACCTTCCGGGCAGTTCCGACTATCTTAGTAGTTGCAGGAATTAGAACGAACTTCCCCCTGCGATCAAGAAGGTCTCTTGTTACAACAGCATTCACCGGACTTGACAATTTATCATTCACGATCCTGTTCGTTATTACTGCATTAAGGAATTCACCCTCAAAGATCTTAAATACAGGATTAGAATTAAAAACAAGTAATTCTCCCGCAGAATTATCAGATCGAGATCGGTTTTTACCGACAATATTTTCTCCATTATTTTTTTCTCTGTTATAAAAAACTTCTCCTCTACCGTTATTGTATATTCGGGCTGACCTCTGTGTATTGCTGAAAGCAAATAATGTCCCTACACTCTTTTCTTCCGCCCTTTTTATCCTGCTGCTGCTAATAGAATTGTCTCCTGCCGAAACCCCCGGGAAGAGATCACTCTTATCCCTATTTTCCTCACGGAGATGAGACAAAAGATCATCAATATGATCAGCAGATCCCGGACCTGAATATTCTTCATTCCGTGCATCTTCCTCCCGACTTGATATTTCTTCATTCATTTTTTCCTGTTCTGCCCGTCTCCTAAGATCACCTATAAGACTCTCAGCATATTCATCAACCGCAGTATTCTTCCCGAGGAAGATCTCATCTGTGATCATACCCATTTTTTCTTCCTTACGCTTTTTTTGTTCTTCCAATTCTTCTATCTGTGCAAGGATATCCCTGTTCTCTGTCCTCACCTCCGGATTCCCGGGATTATTACCGGATTCATCCACAATCCCATACAAAAAAAATGTCAGAATGAATACAACAAATCCACCGGTTATCATTACAAGTCGGTCCTTCGCTTTTTTCCCGAGTTTTTTTCCATCTTTTTTATTTACCATGAAATTTACATAATTCGGATCTTTACGCTTCATCTTTCACCTCATTTTGATCGCCGACTCATGTTTTCCGACTTTCAGCACGATCAACTCGTTCTTTTTAATGATCCTGTGAACAATATAATATTCCCCGGAATCGCTATACCTGACAGGTTCATATCCGGATCTTTTCCCTTTTTTTCTGATAAATACAGCCGGCCGTACCTGGCTCTCAGGAAGATATATACGTGTGAAGATCCCATCATCTGCAACTTTCGTGATCCCGAAATACTTATCTTTGATCTTGTATTTGTTATCTGTCTCCCGCTTACTCCAAAGATTCACTGATCCCTTCCCGTCACTTTTTTCTCTTATCCGGACATGAATGCGTCCCATCTTTTCCATGATGATGATCTTTTTTATTACATCCGGATTACCGATTCGCATTGATACTTCCTCAAGAATAAAACTGTATATTTTTGAATTCCCTGTTATAAGATCAAGAGATGTATGAATACGATGTTTCAATGGGACAACGTATATAAATCTTTTATTATCACAATTGATCATCCATTTCCCCGTGGGTTCAATAATATCTGCTATCATTTCTCCCGGAGGCAGAACAAAAATTGTAGTGCAATTAGTTTCACAACCGATCCTCAGTATGTTTTTATTATTTCTCCCGTCATTGACAACATCGAGGACCTTGTAATTCATTGAGCTTCCCGACAATAGATTGCCGCAGTATAAAAAAATCAGTACAAGTTTAAATGATCTCTTAATATTCATTGAGTTTCTCCTTATTTAAAAAAATATTTTCTCTGTATTCAACTATCAGCAACCCGTGAGCATTCCCCTTTTTTCTGATCACAGGTTTGATACGAAGGATTGCAAAATGATCACTGACATTCTCCAGATCTCCATCCATTGATATCAGTTTTTTTCTGAAAAATACCTGGATCTTAAGATCCGGAAGTTTTTCCAATATTGAAATTGATTTGACGGTAACAAGACCCTGAATATTTCTGTTAATATGATCATATCTCTTTGAGATCAGCAGAGTATTCTTAATATCAGCAGCAGCCTCCGTAGATGTTTTAGAGATCGCATTGATAAGATTGGTCTTAACTGTTAGACGGTTATATGTATACAGATCAGATATAAATCCGGTGATAAAATCATTGATCTCGGCATTACTCCTGGTCTCTCCTTTTGCATCTATGAAGTTAAAATCAACAGCTTTTGCACTCCCTGTTTCTTTATTGATAAAAACCGGAAGAGGTCTGACTTCATTGATCTTCCCTGTCAATTTATAACTGTAGAATGAAAGAAGAATAATGATCAATAATTCTACAATAATAATAAATCTGTAGGCAAAATTGATCACAATTCTCGCATTTTTTTCATAAATATAATCACTCATTTTTGCCTTTCCTCCTATTTCCGGTTCCGGCCAAATGATCCCTGGGATTCGACTGAAGAATACTGGTATTGCTGCTTCCTCCTGATGGACCGGTCGTAGAATTTGTATCTTGATCTTCTTTGGGGTTTGGATCAGGGATATTCACTCCTTTTCCGGAGGAAGCACCTCTATCACCGGGCCTGTTCCCTTGTTCCGCTTTTGTTTTTTTCCCTTTATTACCATTAGATACAATCACTGAACCCTTCGGCCTTCCCTTCAAAGCTCTAAGTCCGCTCCTCACAGCCATTGTCGTAGCCGCTAATACAGATACCGCTATTTGACCTGCTTTTTCCGCAATATTTCCTGCAGACCCGGTTATACTTCCGACGATCTTCGATACAGAAAATATAAGGCCGAAAGTTAAAAGAGGATTGACCATAAGCATCCCTATACTTTCTATAGTATTTGACATACTTCCGGCACGCGACTCTCCCGGGACAGTAGAATTAATATCAATATTTCCTGAATAAAGAGCTGCAGTTATTTTCAGTATCATAATATATGCGGGAATAGTAAGAAAAACTGAAAGCAGAATAACAGCCCACTTAATCCCTGTCCCCCTGAATTCAGGCGACAAGAACATTGCAATAAATACGGGACCCAGGACGATGGTTAATGACAATGATGCATAAGCTCCCGCAATAAAAACAAGGATAAACACCATTGCAATATATATGAACAGCAAACCCAGCCCGCTAAGGATGGCAAGAACTATTGAGAGAAAAAATCCTGTCAGACTCCCTCCCGATCTATTATCGAGTTCAAGAGACGCCCTTTGATCTTCAACCCCTCTTTCATAACCTTCATTGATCCAATTGTTGACTTCTTCAAATCTCGGGATCATCTCCTGCCCGAAACTTACCGCCCCGGCATAGATATTTTTTGATATTGCATTATAATTCATCAGAATTGTTCCGACAAAAAGAATAAGAATAAGCTTTTTCCCCAGCTTTACACCTTTTCCATTTGTTATATCTATTGCCTCTTTCAGGATCTCTATCACTATGAACAGAAAAAACACAGACCCACCGAAAGGAAGAAATATTTCCTGATATTCAAGGATGGATTCACCGAATATCTTTATCAGATTCTCAAGCATTAATGTCATTTCAATTTATCAGGTCGCGACAGAGGTCCCCTGTGATCTTAAAAAGAAATAAGATCATGAATATGAGTATGATCGCAGGTGAAAAATTTGACATCAAGCCCAATTCTCCACCGGCTTTTTTGTATATTTCATATTGATGATCAACAATAAACCTATGAGAAATCCTTAATATTACTGAATACATGAACAAGGTCATAAATTTTGAGAATACTGATTTTATCCAACCTATCCCTACTGACCTGGTTTCTTCCGACACCATCAATGAGAGTGGAATGGGACCCATTGAAAGAAGGAGAAGAAAAACAGCATACTTTTGGCTTATGATCAATATAATAATTATCAGAAGGATAAAGCATACAAAATGGGAAATTGAAGTAAAGATGACCCTCAGAACATAATCAAGATCGAATTTGGAAGTATCAATACCGGTTGCAAGTTTTATATAAAAATGAGCACCGGTTGGATTCGGACCAAGAAGGTTCGAATCATGCCTCACCTTCACATAATTGCTCAATGCTGAGAAATTCTCCTGGAGTCCGGCTTCTTCCATTAATCCTCTGTTTATACCTTCATAGATAGAGGGGAACCTTATCAGCAGTACTAAAAATACTATATAAACAATAAATTTCATTCCAACATTAAAACCATCTCCCGAAACAAGATCAACAGCAGACTTAATGATCTCTATCACAAGTAGAAGTAATAATATCGCCACAGCCAGATCAATAAAATATGAGCTCATTTCCGAAATTTTTTCTGTGAGAATGGTCAATATCGATTCGAGTATTTTTCCGTCTTTCATTTTATCCTGGATTTTTTATTTCGCCTTTTCTGATCTTCCAAAAGAAAATTATGATTCCTGTTACGCATATTCTTCCCCATTCCTGAATTCCTGACCGCCAGTTCTGTTTTTGCATTTACCAGGGATATCAATTCGACCATCTGTTTCCCTATCTCATATTCGAGTATAACTTCGAGTCCCTTTAGTCTCCCCATTCTTACTTCATCACGTCCTTTCGGTTTGGAATAATTCTTTATCAATCTTTTGATCTCAATAACCTTTTTCCCTCTGAGCATCTGTGAGCGTCTCGTATTATTAAGCAGTGATATCAGGGATCTTATTTTCCCGAGATATTCGATCCCGTCCTTTATATTCTCATCCGTATTCTTTCTGAAACGGGGATCAGAATTATATTCGGGAATATCCTTATAATGAGCAATATAAAACAAATTCGGAAATTCCTCTTTCAGTTTTCCCGGGTCTTTAAAAATAACTCTCCATTTCTTAACCATCTTTTCAGTATTGATCTCTTTGCCCTCATAGATTCGCTCCGGCTTCCACTTATTAAGCAGATCCAGGTCAGCTGATGAAAACTTTGAATAGTACTTCGCCCATTTTTCCTTATAGAAACTTATGAACTCTTTATAATAACCATCCATCTTACCTGAATAACTTGTGATCTCAGTCGAGATCTTTTTCATCAGATTCAGCACCTTGATCAGATTGAAACTGAATGAAAAAATACTCCCTGAGAACATTGTCAGAATAAGGATGAATATCAGCAGCTTTTTCATGTTCACAGAACCTTTTCCATCTCTATTTTTATTCTCTTGCTATCCTCATGGATCTCTATTTCCCGTTTCTTTGCCAGGTCCATTTTTATGATCTTCTCCTTCAGGTATAATTCCATTTCCATTCTCATTGAAGTAATCAGGAGGTCCAGTTTTACAAGTTGTTCCAGCTTCAGTTCACACAGAAGGCCTATAAGTTTTCCTGTTGAACGCTGACCACTGAATTTTCTAATCAGCTTTTCAATATTTTTGTACTTTTTACTACCTTCGGATATCACTTTTCTGGTACCGGCGATCATGCTCAGAACATTCTCATATTCTTTATATATTTCCTCTTCCCGTTTGATCCTATAGTCAGCCCTTTTTCTGAATTTTCTACTTTTTGAGTACAATTTGTTATCTGTAAGTTGTGTATTATTTTTAAGAAACGGCAGTTTCTTAAACAGCTCTTTAGTATTATTCCAGACATTTTTCCATGGATCATCCTTTGATATCCTTACATACGGACTGTTGAAATAGAATTCAATATCTTTGAAATTAAGCAGTCTGCTTAATGCTTCTTTTTTCAGACCACTATGAATTTTTGCAAATTTGCCTTTAAATTCTTCAAAATCATCTTTAAGCTTCTTTGAGGTTTCCAGGATCTGTTTCAAAGCTTTCAGATGTTTGGAATATTCCAGAGCCATTTTCGAATATGCAATAATATCCGTAACAAATATTGCCTGGACCGGCCTTATAAAAACTACAAATATCAATAAAACAAAAAAAATTATCTTCGCTCTGCTCATGTTTTCTTCTCCTTCTGCCTATCCAGATATTTTTCTATAAGATCGATCCTTTCCGCTCTGTCTCCATCAAAGCCATTTGAAATTTCAACAAGTTTATCAATAGTTCTTCCAGTATCTCCTTCACATATTTCTTCCTTCATTCTCTTTCTTATAAATCTTTCCCCCGGATCGGTAGTTGCAATCCAGTATGTATGAGGATCGGTCAAAGGATTCAATATCCTCCTGATCCCTTTGGACGACCAGTAAAGAAATTCCCGGTTCGAAGTTTTCATATTCTTATACAATTCGATATGACTCTCATTCATCTGCAATTTAGAAAAGGCAGATTCAATATTTCTTTGCCCCGAGAAAAAGAATCCCTGCTTAATATTATTCAATATTCCGGTTGACCACTCTTCATCGGTGATCAGATCATTAATGCTCTGTGTGATTATCCCGACAAGAAGATTATAATGTCGGCCCATTCTTATCAGAAGATCTATCCAGAAACTGAATTCCCTGTTACGCAAATATCTGTGAGCCTCATCAAGAAATAGAAATTTAGGAACTTTCAAATTTTCGGGCTTGCTGATATCCAAAAAGATCTTATTGAAGATCGAGTATATTATTGCCGATATCTCTTCAGAGGAAGTTTCAAGATCACGAATATCAAAATATACATATTTAGCGGATTTGACCGTATCTCTTCCCGAATTAAAAAGCTCTC